>NZ_CAHJXM010000002.1:823782-1185673 GCF_903645295.1 Bacillus sp. Marseille-Q1617 | reverse complement strand
AATCTAGGTTAAACTGTAAGTGAGTCATATTTATTCCTCTTTTCATTGTTTATCGTCGCTGAAAACAGTGTTGCCAAGTAGGAATAAAATGACTCTTTCTTTTTACACAATTATATGGACTTAATCTATCGATCCAATACTTTCAACTAACAATCTGACACTTTCCTTAATTACCATGAAAAATAACCACGAATCTACTCTATTTCCATCAAGACTACCCCGCTTTATACCAAAAATGCAGAACCTCTATACTCAACCCTTTTCCAATGAAACCTATTCCGCCTGCAACCCTGAAATTAAGCCAAACCAACACCCTCGAACATAAAAAACCGGAGCCCCATAAAAAGGCTCCGGCCAATTTCTTATACGATTACAGCACACTAGCATGACCGTTATAGATCACGCCGCGAGTGGCATCCACTGTAATTTCCTGTCCATTTTCAAACATGGAAGTGGCATTTTCCACTCCCACAACCACAGGAATACCAAGGTTGATCCCCACTACAGCTGCGTGGCTTGTCAATCCACCTTCCTCGACAATCAATGCTGAGCATTTCTCAAGGGCAGGCATCATTTCTTTATCTGTACCGATCGTCACAAGTACTGAACCCGGTTGAACGTTTTCCACTGCTTCTTTTGCGTTTGAAGCTACGACAGCTTTTCCGTAAGCAGATTTACGTCCGATCCCTTGTCCTTTAGCGACGATGTCACCCACAACATGAATCTTCATCAGGTTGGTCGTGCCTGATTCACCGATTGGTACACCTGCTGTGATCACAATCAGGTCACCGTGTTTTGTCATTCCGGAATTCAAGCTTTCTTCCACAGCCATATCAAGCATTTCATCTGTAGTCGATACTCTGCGTCCGACTGTCGGGTACACTCCCCATACAAGTGCCAATCTTCTGGATACAGATTCGGTCCCAGTCACGGCTACGATCGGAGCTTTTGGACGATATTTAGAAATCATGCGTGCTGTATGACCGCTTTCCGTCGGTGCCACGATGGCATTGACATCCAGGTTGATTGCAGTGTGGGCCACTGACTGTCCGATTGCATCCGTCATGTTATGATCGCTTTCTTTGCTGCGGGATGAAAGGATTTCATTGAAATCAAGTGCCGTTTCTGCTCTTGAAGCAATATTATGCATCGTTTGTACCGCCTCTACAGGATACGTCCCTGCAGCTGTTTCACCCGATAGCATGATGGCATCCGTTCCGTCAAAAATGGCGTTGGCCACGTCACTTGCTTCCGCTCTTGTCGGTCTTGGGTTGCGCTGCATGGAATCAAGCATTTGAGTAGCAGTGATGACAGGCTTCCCTTGTGAGTTGCATTTCTTGATCAGTTGTTTTTGTACAAGAGGTACTTCTTCTGCCGGGATTTCGACACCCAGATCTCCACGGGCAACCATCAATCCATCGGACACTTCAAGGATTTCATCGATGTTATCGACACCCTCTTGGTTTTCGATCTTAGGGATGATTTGAATGTGCGATGCATTATGCTCTTCAAGCAATTGACGGATTTCCAGTACGTCAGAAGCACGGCGTACGAATGAAGCTGCGATGAAATCCACTTCCTGTTCGATACCGAAGATGATATCTTTCGCATCCTTATCCGTGATTCCAGGCAGGTTAACAGACACGCCAGGCACGTTAACACCTTTTTTATTTTTCAGCATACCGGTATTTGCAACCTTGGTATGAATCTCACCGTTTGCCTTATCGATATCCGTCACTTCCAGTCCAACCAGACCGTCATCCAAAAGAATCTTAGAACCGACGTGCACGTCATCGATCAATCCTTCATATGTAACGGAGAATTTCTCGGGTGTACCCAATACTTCTTTCATGGATACAATGACAGACGCTCCCTGCTGCAGTTCGAACCCATCATTTTCCATATTATTTGTACGGATTTCAGGACCTTTCGTATCAAGAAGGATCCCTACGTTTTTACCAGCTTTTGAAGCTGCTTCGCGAATGTTTTTAATTCGCTGTCCATGCTCTTCATGATCACCGTGAGAGAAGTTCAATCGGGCAACGTTCATTCCCGCTTCGATCAGCTGAGACAATTTTTCTACACTTTCACTGGCAGGGCCAATGGTACATACAATTTTAGCTTTTCTCATATATTTTACCTCCTGAATCTTTCAGCAATTATTAAATAGATAGCTCTTTTGAAAGCCGGTACATATCCAAATCAATTTTGTGAGGCTTTGCAAGTGCTTCGATGATGTCATAATCAACCATTTCATTCTTTTCGATCCCCACTGCTCTTCCGCCTTTTCCTGCCATCAGGAGTTCAACGGCACGTGCACCCAGACGGCTGGCTAACACACGGTCCGAAGCTGTCGGAGTTCCACCGCGCTGAATATGTCCGAGTACCGAAACTCTTGTATCCATGCCTGTCGCTTCTGTAAAGCGATTTGCAAATTCGTTACCGGACATCACGCCTTCTGCAACGATGATGACGCTGTGCTTCTTACCGCGTTCCTGACCTTTGTTTAAACGGCTGACGATATCGTCCATGTCAAATTTCTCTTCAGGAATGATGACAGTCTCCGCTCCACCTGCAAGTCCTGCCCATAGTGCAATATCCCCTGCATTCCGGCCCATGACTTCAATGATGAATGTTCTCTCATGAGAAGTGGCAGTATCACGGATTTTGTCAATCGCATCGATCACTGTGTTCAGTGCTGTATCAAAACCGATCGTGAACTCTGTACCCGGGATATCATTATCAATCGTACCAGGTACTCCCACACAAGGATATCCCCATTCAGTCAAGGCTTTGGCACCTTGATAAGATCCGTCTCCGCCGATTACAACAAGACCTTCGATACCGTGTTTTTCAAGCTGCTCGATCCCTTTTTTCTGACCTTCTTTTGTTTTGAACTCTTCGCATCGGGCAGTATACAGCATCGTTCCGCCGCGGTGGATGATATCCCCTACAGAACCAAGCTCCAGCTTCTTGATGTTACCATTAATCAAGCCGTTATATCCCTGGTAAATACCGTACACTTCAACTCCATGAAAAATAGCTTTACGAACGACCGCACGTACAGCGGCATTCATGCCTGGAGAGTCTCCGCCACTTGTTAGTACTCCTATCTTTTTCACTTTCATCACCTCATGAAGAAATTAATATGTAAAGGAATAATTCACCATATTGTTAATGGTTTCACATATCATCAGTTAACATTATTATGGAATATCTTTATTCCCATTTATTATGGACCAATAGACTATTGATTATTTCTAAAATAACACGAAGAGTCAAGCTTCTCAACAAGTTCCCCTGTGTAAATTCAATAGACGAAATAATCTATTAACTGAAAGCGTTTTAATTGTTAAAATTTTCAAAAATTTACTGCTATACTTCTTTGACAGGGTTTCATATTAATAATCTCGTAATTTAAACAAAAGGACTGACAAAAGGCAGGTTCCTATTTGTCAGTCCAGTGGTTTCATTATGATTGTACCCCAATATATTCATTTAAAACAGAATAATCACCCATCGTCTTGAATTTTTCATATCGATGCTGGATCAATTCTTCTTTACTCATCGGGATCAGTTCTTTTAGTGATTGTTTTAAGACGTCTTTCATGAAGTGAGCCTGTTCTTCGACATTCTTGTGTGCTCCCCCGGTCACTTCAGTAATGATTTCATCGATTATTCCGAGTTCTTTAAGATCCGGAGCCGTGATTTTCATGGACTCTGCCGCTCTCTTCGCTTGAGTGGAATCTTTCCATAAGAGGGCTGCAGCTCCTTCAGGTGAAATCACGGAGTAAGTGGAGTTTTCCAGCATGTGAATGTGATTGCCGACACCTAGTGCCAACGCTCCTCCGCTTCCTCCTTCCCCGATGACGATACACACGACAGGAACTGTCAGTCCGGCCATTTCAACCAGGTTTCTGGCGATGGCTTCACTCTGTCCCCGTTCTTCAGCTGCTTTCCCAGGGTAGGCGCCTTTTGTATCGATAAAACAAACAATCGGACGTTTAAACTTTTCTGCTTGTTTCATTAATCTTAACGCTTTACGATACCCTTCCGGATGAGGCATACCGAAGTTTCTGCGGATATTCTCTTTTGTATCTTTCCCGCGCTGGTGTCCGATAATGGTCACCGGCACACCGTCGAATTTAGCAAGCCCTGAAACGATTGCTTCATCATCACCGTATAAACGGTCACCATGCATCTCCATGAAATCAGTAAATAAATAGCGGATGTAGTCCAGTGTTGTCGGTCGATTCGGGTGACGTGCAACCTGTACTCTCTCCCAAGGTTTCATGTTTTCATAGATGTCGTTTTCGAGCTTCTGTAACCGAGCTTCCAATTTTTCAATTTCCTTTGATAAATCCACTTCCGAATTCTGAGTGAATTCTTTAAGCTCTGCAATTTTCTTTTTAAGTTCTACTACAGGCTTTTCAAACTCCAGCTCATTTACCATGGCAGATCACCATCCCACTGATGTATATCTAGTACTAGACCTATCTTCTCCTTCATTTCCATACGGGAAATGACTCCGTCAAGCTGACCGTGCTTGAGAAGGAATTCTGCTGTTTGGAAGTCTTCCGGAAGATCTTCCCTAATCGTTTGTTCAATGATCCTTCTTCCTGCAAAACCAATCAACGCCCCCGGCTCTGCGAAATTATAGTCCCCTACAGAAGCGAAGCTTGCAGATACTCCCCCTGTCGTCGGATGAGTCATGATAGAAATGAAGAGACCTCCGTTTTCGCTGAATCGTTTTAGGGCGACACTTGTTTTGGCCATTTGCATAAGTGACAGCACACCTTCCTGCATCCTGGCACCGCCTGATGCAGTAAAAATGATGAACGGCACGTGTCGCTTGTCCGCTTCTTCAATGGCTCTCGTAATTTTCTCACCGACCACTGATCCCATACTTCCCATCCGGAATCTGGAGTCCATGATCGCCACGACTACGTCGATACCATTCACTTTCCCGGATCCTGTAAGCACCGCCTCGTTCAAGCCGGTTTTCTTTCGATCTTTTTCCACTTTTTCAAGGTAATCCGGAAAGCCAAGCGGATTGACGGATACGAGCCCGGCATCGATTTCTTCAAAGGTCCCTTCATCGATGAAACAGTTGACTCTCTCCGTTGAGCTCATCCCATGATGGTAGCCGCAATGAATGCAGACCTTCAGGTTTTTCTGTAATTCCTTCGTGTACATGATTTTTTTGCATTCGGGACACTTGGTCATGATCCCTTCAGGAACATCCTGTTTGGCTGCTTCAGAAGGAATCGTGGCATATTTTTTCTTTTTAGGTTTATTGGATTTATTGAAAAGTTCCTTAAGCAAGGTTGAAACCTCCTTAACTAATTACAGTCGCTTTTGTATTGGTATTCTTTGGATGATAGAAATATATAAGTGCAAGGTGCAGGTGGATCCTGTAAACTGCTTGTCTACCAGTTTAACTGAAGACGTCATAAAAAAATGTTGGAATTTGTCAGCTCGCGATCCCCGATTTCCGAGATCTGTTTATAGGCAGTCTGCACCGATTCTTTATCTTGATTTTCTAATCCTTGAAGCAGGCTTAAAAGCTTTTCTTTTATCTCAGGGGTTATTTTCTTTTCTCCGATGATTAAAGTTTCGTAATCATTCAGGACGTTCCAGATTCTATGTGACAAATAGTTATTGCTTATGAGAATGATCTCTTCAAATATTTCCCTCCAGGTAAGGGTGTCATTGTCTTCTGTGACCTTGGAGATCAATTCAGATACATCCAGCCGGTTGCAGAAAATTGTACGCAGCGCTTCTTTTTCAATCATCGTCTTCGTACACTTCACATCCTCCTGGGCTTTTTGATCCTGTAGAATGAACATCCCCAGAAGATCAATGAGGTGATGATCCCGGAAATCGCGCAGGAATGTTCCTTCCCCTCTTCTGGTTTCAATCAATCCCAATAGTTCAAGAGCCCGGAGTGCTTCCCTGACAGAAGACCGTCCGACATTCAGCCTTTCAGAAAGCTCCCTTTCAGAAGGGATTTTATCCCCCTGCTTGAGGCCATCTTTCGATATCATTTCTCTAAGTTGGTGAACAATTCCAATATACACTTTCGATTGAGAATGGAGAGAGTTCACTTTCGTCATCATTCACTCTTCCCGATAACAGCTAATTCTTCCGTCTTTTTACGGATTTCCTCAGGGTCCACCTTCAATCGGGCTACACCTGTTTCCATTGCCGTTTTAGCTACTGCAGCTGCGACAGCAGGTGCTACACGTTTATCAAACGGTCCGGGGATGACATAGTCTGCATTCAATTCACTTTCACTGATCAAATCTGCAATCGCTTCAACGGCTGCTTGTTTCATTTTTTCATTGATATGAGTGGCACGCACATCCAATGCCCCTCGGAAAATACCAGGGAATGCGAGTACATTGTTTACTTGATTCGGGAAGTCAGAGCGGCCGGTTCCTACCACTTTTGCCCCTGCGGCTTTTGCCAGCTCTGGCATGATTTCCGGAACGGGATTCGCCATCGCAAAAATGATCGGGTCTTCTTTCATTGATGACACCATTTCCTCCGTCAATGCCCCTGCGACGGAAACGCCGATGAATACATCCGCCTCTTTCAATACGTCGCTGAGACCTCCTTGGATGCGGTCACGATTCGTGAATTTCGCCACTTCATCTTTGATTGCGTTCATTCCTTGTGAGCGGCCTTCATAGATCGCCCCTTTAGAATCACACATAATGATATCCCTTACACCGTAACGATAAAGCAGTTTAATGATGGCAATCCCGGCAGCTCCGGCACCATTGGCCACCACTTTGATTTCTGACATTTTCTTGCCGACGATCTTCAATGCATTCACAAGTCCCGCCACTGTCACAATCGCAGTCCCGTGCTGATCATCGTGAAAAACCGGTATATTCGTTTCTTTTTTGAGGCGTTCCTCGATTTCAAAACAATTCGGAGCGGCAATATCCTCTAAATTCACACCTCCGAATGTCGGCTCAAGAAGCTTTACCGTTTCAACAATCTTGTCCACATCGGTTGTATTCAAACAGATAGGAAATGCATCAACACCTGCAAAGCTTTTAAACAATACAGCCTTCCCTTCCATGACAGGAAGAGAGGCTTCCGGGCCGATATTTCCAAGTCCAAGTACAGCCGTTCCGTCTGACACGACTGCCACCATATTACCCTTCATCGTGTAGTCATAGACCGTTTCCGGTTTGTCATAGATTACTTTGCAAGGTTCTGCGACGCCCGGAGAATATGCCAGGCTTAAATCTTCAGCATTCCTTACCTCTACCTTTGATTTGGATTCCAATTTCCCTTTATTTACTCGATGCATATGCAAAGCTTCTTCGCGTAATGACAAAATCATTCACTCCTTATCATATTCCGTGCTATATGGTTCTTCGATTCATCAACGGTTATGTCATCCTATAGCATTCAGAAATTCAGTGGTCAGACCACCTTTTTCTATTAAACAATAATATAAATATCAGTTGAAGTAAAGCATGTTATGTTAAAACGACATTGGGTTTTCCCAAAAACGTTTCTAATTCATTCAACGCTTCCCGGGTCGGGGCGATTCTATAGAAATCAGATAGTTTTATACTCTTTTTGTCTTTTTCCATATAGACAATCACTGGATGTATCCCTTTGTTTCGCTGAATGATTTGTTGGATGTCCTTCATGACTGAATCCTGATCCTTGTGAGATGGGATTTTTAGAAATAATTTCTTCTCACGCTTTTCTGCCCGTTCTTTTATGTCTTCGATGGTCTGCACTTTATTGATAATAAGCTGCAGTTTATTGTTCCGTTCTTCCATTTTTCCATCAAACCATAACACATTTCCTTCTTTTAAGTGTGTCATAATTTGACGATAGACTGCAGGAAATACGACTGCTTCCATTTCTCCTGTTTCATCACTGATTTCGAGAAAAGCCATGACTTCCCCTTTTTTAGTGCGTATTGAACGGATTGAGGTAATATATCCTCCTATTGCCGTTCTTGATCCCTGTCTGCTATCTGTAATCAAGGTGACACCAAGATCTTCGAAAAGGGGTCTGTAGGAAGAGACAGGATGATTCGATAGATACAGTCCCAGTACTTGTTTTTCGAAGCTTAATTTCGTTTCCACATTCATGTCTTCCACTTCAACATATTTCGGTTTAAGCAGGAACGCTTCTTCTTCTTTAAACAGATCATGATCATCTTCGGGATTGACGAGCTCTGCATGCTGAATTGCCACGTCAAGGCTTGCCAGGAGCGTGGCGCGGTCTATATCGAATTCATCAAAGGCACCGGACAGAACCAGGTTCTCTAAAATCTTGCGGTTAATGATTTTCGATGAGACCCTCATACAGAAATCGAACAGATCCTCAAAGGGTTTATCATTCCTCACAGCGATGATTTCTTTCAAAGCCTGCGCCCCGATCCCTTTGATCGCACCCAAACTGTAGCGGATCCTGCCTTTCCCTTCTACAGAAAAAACAAATTGGCTGCTGTTTACGGACGGAGGCAGAATCTCGATGCCATATTGTTTTGCCTCCCTGATATATTGTGAGACTTTCGTTTCATTTCCAACGACTGAAGTAAGAAGGGCAGATAAAAAGTGAGCAGGATAATGAGCTTTTAAGTAGGCCAACTGATAAGCGATCATACTGTACGCCACAGCATGGGATCTGTTAAATCCATAATCCGCAAACCGGACGATAAGGTCATAGATGCCATCCGCCACTTCTCTTGTGTAACCTTTTTGAATGGATCCTTTTACAAAATGCTCCCTTTCCTGGTCAAGGACGTCTTTTTTCTTTTTCGATACGGCTCTTCTTAAAAGATCCGCTTCCCCCAGGGAGAATCCTGCCATTTTTGAAGCGATCTGCATGATCTGCTCCTGGTAGACAATGACTCCGTACGTCATTCCAAGGATCGGTTTTAAGTCAGGGTGTGGATATTCCACGCTTTCCTTCCCGTGTTTCCGATTAATATAGGTCGGGATGTTTTCCATCGGCCCCGGCCTGTACAGTGCATTGACCGCCACGATATCTTCAAATGAAGTCGGCTTCAGCCTGGTCAATACATTGCGCATGCCTTCTGATTCAAGCTGAAAGATTCCATTGGTCTGCCCTTTACTCAGCAGTTCGAATGTCTTTTGATCATTTACCGGAATCCCTTCCAATGAAAAGCGCTTATCGCTTCCTCGCCTGACGTTCTTTACGATTCTCTCCAGGATACTAAGATTCCTCAGACCTAGAAAGTCCATTTTCAACAAGCCGATTTCTTCAAGGATATCCATCGAATACTGGGTCAGATGAATCCCCGAGGCGCTTCCCTGTATCGGGATCCACTGCACCAAAGGATCTTCGCTGATCACAACACCCGCAGCATGGGTCGATGTATGCCGCGGAAGACCTTCCAGCTTCAGGGCTGTTTTGAATAGTCTGCTATACAACTCATTCTTCTCTATGAAATCACGCAATTCTTTTGAATTTCCATAGGCTTCTTTCAATGTAATGCCCAGTTTATTAGGGATCAGTTTTGATAGCTGCTCCTGTTCTTTCATGTTCAAGCCGAAGACCCTTCCTGTATCCCTCAGTGCAGCCTTCGCCGCAAAGGTGCCGAATGTAATGATCTGTGCTACATGAAGAGAACCATATTTTGCTTCTACATATTCAATTACTTCATCCCGGCGGTGATCCGGAAAATCAATATCGATATCCGGCATCGACACTCTTTCAGGATTGAGAAAACGCTCAAAGAGTAAATGATGCTTGATCGGATCGACATCGGTGATACTAAGTGCGTAGGAAACGAGTGATCCGGCTGCAGACCCCCGTCCAGGTCCGGTCAGGATATCCCTTTCCCTCGCAAATTTCATGAAATCCCAGACGATGAGGAAATAATCACTGAACCCCATCCTTCCGATGACTTCGAGTTCATAATCCAGACGCTCTAAATATTCCTGGGTTACATCATCAACCTTTTCACTCAATCCTTTTTCACAAAGATGGGTCAGTTCCTGCTGAGCGGTCACTCCGCCTCGCAGAGGATATTTTGGGAGGAGCTGCTGATGAAAGGGGATCCGCACGCTGCATTCGTTCGCGATCTTCAATGTGTTCTCAAGCACTTCCGGCTCATCTGAGAAAAGATCAACCATTTGCTCTCTCGTCTTGAAGTAGTACTCCTCGGTCTCAAGTACTACCCGTTCATCTTCAGAAAGCTTGACTCCATCCCGAATCGCTCCCATGCACTCATGTGCAAAATGATCTTCCTGGTTCAGATATTGGACGTTATTTGCTGCGACCATATTCACCCCGGTTTCCCCGGCTGTCTTTTTAAGGAGCGGGAGGAGTGCTTCTTCTGCTTTCAATCCGTGTTTTTGCAGACTTATATAAAAAGAACCCTCTCCAAACATATGTTGATAGGTATGTATGGCTTCCTTCGCCTTTTCCACTTCCTCATTTATTAGATGGGTTTCGATCTCCCCGTGAGGACCCGGGGTAATGGCAATCAAGCCATCACTGTAGGAATTAAGCCATTTAAGTGGGATTCCGTTGGAGGACTTGGCTCCGATCGCACTCGATATCTTCAATAGATTCTGATATCCTCTATTATTCTTGCTTAACAGCACCAAAGGAAAAGACTGCTCATCACTGACAGCGACATCCGCCGTCAATCCGATGATCGGTTTGATCCCTTCCTTCAAACACGCCTTATAAAAAGGAATGGCAGCATACATCATATTTTTATCAGTCAACGCCAAGGTTTTAAATCCGAGCGTTTTCGCTTTATGTACAAGTCCATCTATGGAAATTGTGCTTGAAAGTAAACTATAAGCGCTTGCTACCTGCAAATGAACAAACGACATATTATGCACACCCTTTTTCATTTCAATATACTTATATTATAGGTAAGAAAAGCAAAAAAAGAAAATATGTTCTCCCTCATATCCTGTCCATGAAACCCATATAGTTATCGTAAGAGAAGATTTGCTCATATGGAGATGATGAAATGGCTGAAGCCTTTTTTCCTGAATTATTTAAGAGTTTCTTTATTGCTTTCGGTGTGATATTGGGGGGATCCCTGATGGGGGGGCTCGCTTCCTTTGCAATGGGGCAGCCTCTGTTCATCGAGATGTTCCGTCTTTCAACTTTTTTGCGCATCTGGGCAATCATAGCGGCAATCGGGGGAACGTTCGACACGGTATACAGCTTTGAGAAAGGGTTTTTGAATGGCGAAACGAAAGAGTTGTTCAAACAGTTCCTGTTGATTCTATCTGCCTTGGGAGGAGCGAATACAGGTGCCATGATCATCTCATGGCTTACTCAGGAGCATATCTCATCATGAGGATACCCCCTTTTTATAAACTTCCTTCCTGGCAGCGCTTTTTCTCCGGCATGGTTGTGGGGGGCATCATCAGCTGGATGATCTTCATTTACATGTTCGGGGTCATGCATGAGAATCAGACCAAGTTGATAGAAGAACAGAAAAATGAAATCAGCAAGTATAAAAACACCCTCTCCTACCTGCAGGAAGAATACAAACAATTGAATGAAGAAAATGAAGAACAGTTGACGATCCAGGAAGTGAAGATCAAAATTGTGAATCCTACCAAAACAAAAGTTGAGCTGCTCAGCATCCATGAAACCGAGGACCGGCTGAGCGGGGATCTCAGAAGCCTGATCAATAAGGATCTTGAAACCGCTTATGGAACCCGTGATTTAATCAAGAAGATCATCGAAAATAAAACCGTGGAGTTAAATGACAAGTCGTTCACCTTTAAAGTGCGTGAGATTTATTTCTGGACAACCACGCAGATTACATTGGAGCTTGAGTATGAAGAATAGAAAAGCTTATTTCTCACTCACACAATTTAAAACTTCAAAAATCCAAAAAAGCTCCCGGAAATTGGGAGCTTTACTACGCCTATATCTCAAATTCTTAATGACTCCGGCAAGCCTCACGCAAATCCCGCAGTACATCTTCTTTCTCTTCCCATGAATAGATGGAAGCGCCTGCTGCGAGAGGATGCCCTCCGCCGTTGTATTTCTTTGCGATGGTGTTGATGACAGGACCTTTTGAACGGAGGCGGACACGGATCTGATCATCCTCTTCGATAAAGAAGACCCATGCTTTGATTCCCTTCACATTCCCTAATGAGCTCACCAATAAAGATGCCTCTGAAGGGACGACATCGTGCTGCTCAAGGATGTCCTTGGACATGACCATCTGGGCGCAGCCGTCTTCATCCATTTCAAAGTTCTGAAGCACAAAGCCTTGCAGCTTCAAGACATTCGAATCAACTTCATACATCTTATTGAACAGGTCGTTCCTGTCAAAATCAAACCGGATCAGTTCTCCCGCGATATCGAACGTTTTCTGGGTCGTACTCGGATAAAGGAATCTTCCCGTATCGCCTACGATGCCGGCAAACAGAAGGCGCGCGGCATGATCAGGAAGTACAAGCCCTTTATCCTTTCCGAATTGGTAGAATTCGTAAATCATCTCACTGACCGAACTGGCCGTCGTATCGATCCATAAATGATCACCATATGCATCTTCATTTGGATGATGATCGATCTTCACCAGCTTTTCTCCCAATTTGTACCGGCTGTCGCAGATCCGTTCTTCGTTGGCAGTGTCGCAGACAATGATCAAAGCTCCCTCAAAGACTTCATCTTCTATCGGATCAAGACGGTTCAGATAATGAAGGGTTTCTTCTTCGAGCCCGACAGCATATATGTTTTTATCAGGAAAAGAAGCTTTCAGCATCTCAGCAAGGCCGCCCTGTGAACCGTATGCATCGGGATCTGGACGGACATGTCTATGGATGATGATGGTTTCATATTGTTTGATTAATTCCAGGATTTGTTCTTTCATAAGTATCTCCTTTTTCACGAAATTTTCATTTGGCAATCTGTTCTCTTACCTGTAAAATAGTAGCGAGAAAGCCAGCACTGGAGGATAAGGATTATGTATTTTCTCGCTTTTTTCATTACATTAGCTTTTACTTTTTATATTTTCTATAAAGTTAAGCAAGTCAGAAGCAATCGGCCGATGGAGAAAAAATGGCTTTCTGCAAAGGCAAGTATGGCTCTCGGCTTGTTTGTCGCTTTATTCGGTGTCAATCAGCTTGTATTATTTCCAGGGACCGTGACATATATCGTGGGGGCCCTGTTCATCCTGATCGGACTCGCAAGCGGCTGGACAGGCTATAAATATTATAAGCATGTGCTTCCCTATGCGGAACGTGAAGCCAAGGAAATGGACGGCAACTAATGCCATGAAGACCGGGATCAGCACCCCGGTCTTTTTTTATTAGTGCCTGTCTATCAACTGACAGATCATGAGGGATTTACCTACAAGAACCCCGTCACTATAGACTTCAACATCCACTTTACCGAACTTTCTCCCGACATCAAGGACCTTCGGGTGAATTTCAAGCATACTTTCCATCTGTACCGGCTTGATGAAATAGATGGTCATGTTCTCGACAACGAGATCACCTTTTTTATAAGGCTTCAATACCCGGTTTGCAGCTTCTGTCATGAGGGTGGTGAAGACCCCGTAGGACATGGTTCCGAGTCCTGTCGTCATTTGCGGGGTGACTGCAAAGTGATAGATTTCCCTGTCCCCTTTTTTCTCACCCGCTTCCACTCCGTTGCTGATCAGATCATCGATCGTTTCTCCCACCTGCGGCTGCCTTTGGATCATTTGCAGTGCTTTCAGGACATCCTGACGTGAAATGATTCCCTGGAGCTTGTTCTGTTCATTGACGACCGGCAGGACCTCGATGCCTTCCCAGATCATCATATGGGCTGCCGAGGCAACACTTGTCTTCGCACTGACCGTGATCGGCTGTTTGGTCATGATCTTGTCAATACCGATATGCTTCTCCTGCCCCATTACATCCTTGGACGTCACCATCCCATGCACTTTCAGGTTTTGATCGACGACCGGAAACCTGCTGTGGAAGGTGTATTGATTTTTTTCGTACCAATCTTCAAGGGTATCGTTTACATGTAAGTAAGCCGTGTTGTCCACTTTCGTCAGAATATCTTCTACAAGGACAATTTCTTTCTTGATCAGCTGGTCATAAATCGCCCTGTTGATCATGGCGGCAACAGTAAAGGTATCATAGGAGGTGGAAATGATTGGCAGTTCCAGTTCATCCGCCAGCTTCTTCACTTCATCTTCGGTGTCAAAACCGCCCGTAATCAGAACGGCAGCCCCCGCTCTTAACGCATGTTCATGTGCTTTCGTACGGTTTCCGACGATAAGCAGATTGCCTGCTTCGGTATAGCGCATCATCGCTTCAAGCTTCATCGCACCGATGACAAATTTATTGAGCATCTTGTGGAGGCCCGTTCTTCCGCCGAGAACTTGTCCATCTATGATATTTACTACTTCGGCATACGTCAGTTTTTCGATATTTTCTTTTTTCTTCTGCTCGATCCTGATCGTTCCGACACGTTCGATCGTACTGACATATCCTTTTATTTCCGCATCTTTTATCGCCCGATAGGCTGTACCTTCACTGACGCTCAGTGCTTTTGCGATTTGGCGGACCGATATTTTTTCTCCGACAGGGAGGGAATCTATGTAATCTAAAATTTGTTCATGTTTGGTTGCCAAGCTTTTCACCCTTCTTTTGTACGTCCTGCTTAATAGTATCATTATAATGTGAAAAGCTTGGGGTTTCAATTTTATCAGGGGTTAATGGCTGTAGCCTTTATGCCTCCCCTGAATACCGCTGTTGATTTCCGTGGAAGACTTTGCTTTCCGCGGGCGGCCGGTGAGCCTCCTCGGCGTTCCGCCTGTGGGTCAGAAAAGCGGAGGCGGCTCGCCCAGAGGCGACAAGCATAAGACAGGGCATCCATAAAGGCGCTTTTTGCCTTTTTGGATGGCATGGCTTAAGTCTCGAGCCTCTAGCCGCCGGAGCTGGACAAGTCTCACCAGACTCGCTTTTCCCGCAGGAATCTTCGTCTTCCACTCCAATCAACAGCTAGAACAATTTGAAAAAGATTTTCAGCCGTTTTACCATCATCCAAGGGATCGCAGCTTCTTTTTTCGTACCGTAAAAGCCTTTCCTTTACCTTTAATACCTTTAGATCCATTGGCCGGGCTGAAAAGCAGGGCTGCAAGGTTGCCGGCAATTACAAATGTGGCCAGGACAAGCCATCCGATGGCAAACGCCCCCTCGAGCCCCCCGGCTTCGATCGATAATCGCGGAGCTGCATAATACAGTAAGGCCCCCGTCAATAACAGGCATAGAATATAACGTTGTTTTTTCACATTATTCCTCCTCTCTAAGCATGTTTCATATATATGCAGAGAGGGACAGGATATTGTGTGAAAACTAAAAAGAGAGTGACGCATAGGTCACATCCAACTGCTATACATCACTCTCTCCTGCCATCAATATTCGATTGTGTCCCCTGCCGACATGACCTGTCCCTCACTGCCATCCAGCATCTCGACAAATTGATGCGGATCCTGCTTGATAGGAGGGAAGGTATTATAGTGAATCGGGACGACCTTCTTCGGTTTCAGGAAGCGTGCCGCTTCTGCAGCATCCTCAGGACCCATCGTAAAGTTATCTCCTATCGGCAGGAATGCCAGGTCGATCGGATGACGTTCACCGATCAGTTTCATATCTGAAAACAGTCCTGTATCTCCTGCATGATAGATCGTTTTTCCTTCGATGAATAAAAGAAGGCCTGCCGGCATGCCCATATAGACGATTTCATTTCCATCTGTCATGAGTCCTGAACCGTGGAATGCCTGGGTCATCTTCACTTTACCGAAATCAAATTCATAGGCTCCGCCAATGTGCATCGGGTGGGTCTTGACAAGCTGCCAGCTGAGGTAAGTCGCGAGTTCATGGTTGGCGATCACAAGTGAATCATTTTTCTTTGCCAATTCCACCGTATCTCCTACGTGATCGTTATGACCATGTGTCAGGATGATCACGTCCGGCTTTTCGTCTTCCACCTTTAGATCTGTCAGTTCATTTCCGGTAATGAATGGATCGATCAAAATCGTCTTCCCACTCGTTTCAATTTTCACAACTGAATGTCCATGATAAGAAATCTTCATTATAACTCCTCCTGCATGATCTTTTATTGTATATAATTTGATATACCCCGATTTTTTAGTTTTTAAAAGTTGAATTACTAAATGGATTGTTGTTTGAATATCGTTGACCGTTCCTTTCCGCTGCAGGCACTTGCTTTCCGCGGGGAGGAAGTCAAGCCTCCTCGGCGTTCCGCCTGTGGATAGAAAAGCGGAGGCGGCTCGCTCAGCCCCGACAAGCATTAGATGAATGGGCTGTGAAGGCGTTTTATGCCTTCATGGACCATTTAGATTATGACCTCGAGGGGCTAGCCCCAGAGCTGGAAAGGTCTTGACTTTTCCTCTATTTCCCATCGGAGTCAAGTGCCTTCCGCTCCAATCCACTCTAAGTTTTAAGAATAGTATTAAATGCAAACAGCCATTCAATAAAACAAGATTAATATAATCACTAATTTGCGTTACTTAGCATTAATAAAAACACTGATTGTGCTTAAGATTTTGAGTCGTTCTAGCTATTGATTGGAGTGCAAGACGAAGACTCCTGCGGGAGAAGTGGCCAATAAGAAAAGCGAAAGGGCTTTGTTCAGAGGCGGGTGGCATAAGACGAATCGGAATGGAAGGCGGTCTTTGCCTTCTTGGTCGGTTTGGCTTATGACATGTACCTCTAAGCCCTGCAGCTGGACAAGTGAGACCCCGCAGGCTTGGCTCACGGGTTACCCGCGGAAAGCGAAGTCTTGCACGGAAATCAACAGCGGTGATTGACAGCGAATAAACAAAAACCGGCCCAGAAATTTCTTCTGCGGCCGGCTTGGGTGTATTAAAGCTGTTCTAATTGTGTTCTTGTATCTGAGTAATCAAGACCGTGTGCTTCAGCAACAGCTTGATATGTTACATATCCGTTTAATGTATTGATACCTTTTAGAAGCCCTTCGTTATCAAGACATGCTTTCTTATAGCCTTTAGATGCGATTTGGATTGCATATGGCACGGTAACGTTCGTCAATGCAATCGTAGAAGTACGCGGTACAGCTCCCGGCATATTCGCAACGGCATAGTGAACGACACCATGTTTTTCATACGTTGGATCATCGTGAGTCGTAATGCGGTCTGTCGTTTCAAAGATACCGCCTTGATCAATCGCGATATCCACAACAACCGATCCAGGAGTCATAGATTTAATCATGTCTTCTGTCACAAGTTTCGGCGCCTTGGCTCCAGGGATCAGAACTGCACCGATGACCAGGTCTGCTTCTTTTACTGCCTGCTCGATATTTAACGGGTTGGACATAAGCGTAGTCACGTCGCTGCCGAAAATATCGTCAAGCTGACGCAGACGGTCCGGGTTCAGATCAAGGATGGTTACATTCGCCCCTAATCCTACAGCCATTTTTGCTGCATTTGTTCCGGCACCCCCACCGCCGATGATTGTTACTTTACTGCGGCGCACACCCGGGACTCCTGATAGAAGCACTCCTTTACCTCCATGTATCTTTTCAAGGAATTGGGCACCGATTTGAGTCGCCATGCGTCCTGCCACTTCACTCATCGGAGTCAGCAGTGGAAGCGCACGATTCACTTCGACCGTTTCGTAAGCAATCGCTACTACTTTGTTATCGATAAGAGCCTTTGTAAGTTCCGGTTCTGGTGCAAGGTGTAAATATGTAAATAAAATCAGCCCTTCGCGGAAATAAGAATATTCGCTTGGAAGTGGTTCTTTTACTTTCATGACCATATCCATCGACCATGCTTCTGAAGCAGTACTTACAATATGTCCGCCTGCTGCAGTATAATCTTCATCTGTAAAACCCGATCCCATCCCTGCTCCGGACTCGATATAAACCTCATGTCCAAATTGAACAAGGTTCACGACACCAGCGGGAGTCATCGCTACACGGTTTTCATTATTCTTAATTTCCATTGGCACACCAATACGCATATATGCCTACCTCCTAATTCCACTATTGCTCCTTCAGAGCATCACTTCATAAATATAACATTTTCCATATATAATAGCTAAGAGAATTTCGTCTCTCTGTAAGCACTTACATTTTAACAAATAAATAATAAAATATCTCTACTTTCCACTAAAATTATTAATGTTTATTTCTTCGCTTTTTTGCAAAAATTCTATAAAATATACTTTGTTACACAACGCTGTTGATTTCCTTGCAAGACTTCGCTTTCCGCGGGTGACCCGTGTGCCTCCTCGGCTTTGCCTGCGGGGTCTCACTTGTCCAGCTGCAGGGCTTAGAGGCCCATGTCATAAGCCAAACCGACCAAGTAGGCAAAGACCGCCTTCCAGGCCGATTCGTCTTATGCCACCCGCCTCTGAACAAAGCCCTTTCGCTTTTCTTATTGGCCATTTCTCCCGCAGGAGTCTTCGTCTTGCCCTCCAATCAACAGCTGAACCTGCTAAAACAACAATATACTCTAACAGAGCAATAAGAATTCATGCTATAAATGTACAAAGGAGAACAAAATGACAAAACAACCAGTGATTGAACGGCTTGGTCTGGAGCCGGTTCCAGCAGATCAAAAAACAACGACATGGAAAGAGTATTTCATCATTCAGCTTGCCTTTTCGGTCAATGCCGGCAACTTCCTGATACCCGCTTTGGCTGTACTCGAAGGCGGCCTTTCTTTTGCAGCCGCATTCACGTGTACAGTATTAGGGGCGCTTGCCGCATTTCTGTTTGTATCTTTTCTGTCACTCCCGGGTTCCAGATATGGACTGCCCGCACAATATGTACTCAGGACCCTTCTCGGTACAAAACTTTCCATGCGTATCGCTTCCCCGATCCGGTCATTGACCTCCCTTTACTGGTTCAGTGTGCAGACGATCGGCGGTACATATGTCTTTTTGTCAATCGTTGAAAAGGTTTCGGGTGTGTCACTGCCTTTCATCCCCATTGCAGCAGGTCTGGCGCTCATCATGACGCTGCTCGCCTTAGTCGGATTCCAAGCGGTGAAAAAAGCAACGAAATATTTCATACCGGTCCTTGTACTCGGTCAGTTGGTCATCCTTTATTTATTTATAACGAAAGGGCTGTCACCGGGAACGCTGTCTTCTTTAACACAAGGAACAAAAGCTTCCGGGGCTGCTGCATTCTTTTTTTATTCCAGTTTAGTGTTCGTTCAGTATGTATCCGGTGTCAGTGCATCTGCGGATATCACACGCTACAGTAAAAGCAGTTCCCACGGATTTTGGGGACTGTATGGAGGAAATGTCGTCGGTTTCATGATGACCGCTTTATTAGGCGGTTTAAGCGCAAGCTTGTTTGGAGACCTGAACCCATTCGTCGTGGCAAGTGAGCTCACCTCTTCTTCTGTTCTTTTAATCATCATTATCTTATGTGCGATGGTTTCCATGATTTCCATCAACCTCAGCAATGCTTATACAGGGGGCTACAGCTTACTGAATGCACTGCCAAGATTGTCACGTATTCAATGTGCTGCTGCCTTTGGAGCAGCAGGCATCCTATTAAGCTGTATCCCATCGCTCGTTGTCAATGCACAAGGTTACGTATCATTCCTTGGCATTCTGATCATTCCCATTTCGGCGATTGTCACAGCTGATTACCTGCTCGTTAAAAAAGGTAAATTAACCGAGAGCTCCCTGCTTCAGCTTCTGAATGGGACATCGACCCTTAACAAAGAAGCTTCCTGGGTGCTTGTAATCGGCATGATCACCTATATTCTCATCCCGGAAACCTATTCACCCGGCTTTCTGTCCTTCATTTTGACCTCAGCTGTTTATACAATAGTGAAGAAGCGTTCGTATGCTGATGGACACTCTCCTTCTCTTGAAAATAAGCTGGGATAGGAAAAGGCTGATCCATTTATATGGATCAGCCCTTTTCAAGCGATTACTGATTCTGCTCTTCCCCGTGATCTTCATACGTGTTGTAATGTCCATTCTCTGTATCGATGACACCACTGGTATATGAATTCATGATTTGCTGGCTTACTTGCTCGCTTCCCTGTTCGTCGTACGTATACTGTTCCTGCGGATTCTTTTTCTTCATGAGGCATCCCCCTTATTATGAGATTTTTTCTTCTATATTGTTCGATTATCTGCCACAAGCTATTAGTGGAAAAATGTAGTATGATAAAGGTAAGGAGGGGATAACAATGAGTTTAAAATATCAGAACATATTAGTAGCCGTGGATGGATCTAAAGAAGCAGAATGGGCTTTTCAAAAAGCGATTGCCATCGCAAAGCGTAATGATGCAACACTTTCCTTGATCCATGTTATCGATACCCGTTCTTTTGCAGCGATTGAGTCCTATGATCGCACGGTAGGCGAAAGAGCCATCCGTTATGCTGAAGAACTTCTGCAGGAATATAAAGCAGAAGCTGCCGAAGCAGGAGTGACAAAGGTAAAAACGTATGTTGAATATGGTTCTCCAAAGGTTATCATCCCCAGAGAAGCGAACAAGAACATTAAAGCAGACCTGATCATATGCGGGGCAACCGGCCTGAATGCCGTTGAACGCTTTCTGATCGGAAGCGTATCAGAACACATTACCCGTGCTGCGCACTGTGATGTCCTTGTTGTACGGACAGAAGACAAAGAAGAATAAGAAGTACTATTACCATAGAAAATGAAGAGAGGCAGGAATCGGGAGATCCTGCCTCTCTTTCTTTATTGGCTTTTTACCTTTTCATCAGCTTTTAAAAGAGATTTGCCTTTTTCAATTTGGATTTTCACTTGTTCAAACCCCGTCCCGCCGTAAGAATCTCTTCTTTCCACCGCGGCATAAGGCGTTAAGATTGAATAGATATCCTCCTCGATAAGATTTGAATATTGCTGATACTGCGCCAGTGAAACATCCTTCAGGTAGTACCCTTCCTCGATACAATGCAGGACCAGCTTGCCGACAATCTCGTGAGCCTGTCTGAAAGGGACCCCTTTAGCTGCCAGATAATCAGCAAGCTCGGTTGCATTTGAAAAATCATTCGAAACGGCTTCTTTCATTCTCTGCTGTTTGACCGTCATCGTACGGACCATTCCATTAAAGATCTTCAAGGAACCGACGACTGTTTTGACCGTGTCGAACATGCCTTCTTTGTCTTCCTGCATGTCTTTGTTATACGCAAGCGGGAGGCCTTTTAACACTGTAAGCAGCGAGACGAGATTTCCGTTCACTCTTCCCGTTTTCCCCCTGACCAGTTCAGCCATGTCAGGATTTTTCTTTTGGGGCATGATGCTGCTTCCAGTCGTAAAACTGTCATCCAGCTCGATGAATTGAAATTCTTCCGTCGACCAGAGGATGAACTCTTCAGCCAGCCGGGAAAGGTGTGTCATCAAGAGGGAGCTGTTGCTTAAGAACTCCACGATGAAATCGCGGTCGCTGACGGCATCGAGACTGTTTTCGTAATAGGAATCGAAACCGAGCTGCTCCGCTGAATACGCTCTGTCGATCGGGAATGTCGTACCTGCAAGTGCACCGGCCCCTAGCGGCGAAATATCGATTCGCTTGAGTGAATCAGTTAATCGCTCTTTATCTCGCTGCAGCATCCAGAAATAACACATTAGGTGATGAGCAAAAGAAATTGGCTGCGCACGCTGCAGGTGGGTATAACCGGGAATGATCGTTTCAACGTTTTCCCCGGATTGAAGAACAATCCCTTCCTGCAGATCATTGATCAGTTCAATGATTTCCTTTACTCTGCGCTTTAAAAACAAATGCATATCCGTGGCAATCTGGTCATTCCGGCTTCTTCCTGTGTGAAGCTTACCTCCCACTTCACCGATTTCGTCGATCAATAGCTTCTCAAGATTCAAATGGATATCTTCATACTCCACAGAGAAATCGAGCTCCTGCTTAACAGCCTTTTCGTACAGCGTTTGAAGACCTTGAAGAATTTGATCGGCTTCATTTTCAGAAAGGATGCTGCATTTTTTCAGCATGGTCACATGGGCGATGCTGCCTTCGATGTCTTCAAAGACCAATTCCTGGTCGAATGAGATGGATGCGTTGAACTCATCCACCCATTCTTCAGGCTTTTTCGTGAATCTTCCGCCCCAAAGCTTACTCATAAAGTCACTTTCTCCTTTTTCTCATTATTGATGACAGAAGATACCTTCGTCGGCAGACCCCAAAGCTTGATGAAACCGATCGCAGCATCATGATCGAATTCATCGGCTTTTGTATACGTAGCCAGATTTTCATCATATAGGGAGTTTGGAGATTTTCGTCCTTCCACAATGGCATGACCTTTGAATAACTTCACGCGCACGACCCCATTGACATACACTTGAGTTTGGTCAAGAAATGCTTTTAATGCTTTATTTAATGGGGAGAACCATAAGCCTTCATAAATTAATTCTGTCATTTTCTTCTCGATGACCGGTTTATAGTGCGCTAGTTCCTTCACCAGCGTAAGATCTTCGAGTTCTTTATGTGCTTTTAACAACGTGACTGCACCCGGGCACTCGTACACTTCACGGGACTTGATGCCGATCAGACGGTTTTCAACGTGATCGATGCGCCCTACCCCGTGTTTTCCAGCGATGATGTTCAACTCTGAAATCAATTGATCCAACGGATATGCCTGGCCGTTTAACTCTACCGGTACCCCATGTTCAAATGTGATTTCCACCATATCTGCTGTGTCCGGGGCGTGTTCTATGCTGCATGTGAGATCATATGCATCTTCTGGTGGAGCCGTCCAAGGGTTTTCCAATACCCCGCATTCGTTGCTTCTTCCCCATAAGTTCTGGTCGATGGAATACGGTGAATCAAGGTTGATCGGGATTGGGATGCCTTTCTCTTTTGCATACTCTATTTCTTCCTCACGCGACCATTTCCACTCACGCACTGGGGCAATGACTTCAAGATCCGGATTTAAAGCCTGAATGGAAACTTCAAAACGAACCTGATCATTTCCTTTCCCTGTACAGCCATGCGCCACTGCCGATGCTCCTTCTTTTTCAGCCACCTCGACAAGCTTACTGGCAATCAATGGTCTTGAAAGAGCTGAAACCAACGGATATTTCCCTTCATATAAAGCATGGCTTTGTAAAGCAAGGAGTGCATAGTCCTTCGCGAATTCTTCTTTTGCATCGATGACATAGCTTTTTGACGCACCGACCGTCAGCGCTTTTTCTTTTACAAAATCCAAGTCCTTTCCTTCACCGACATCTAAGCAGCAGGCGATGACTTCATATCCTTTTTCCTTTAACCATTGCACTGCCACTGACGTATCTAGTCCACCTGAATAGGCCAAAACCACTTTTTTATTCAATCGTATTCCCTCCAGTTGTTGTTTTATATAAATCGAAACGATTAAAAATGTTTAAATGAATAATTATTCTTTTGAATGAATTTATATTAACAACTTATCTTGAGTTTATCAATACTTATTCATTAATTTGTATAAATATTTTATGTGGCGACACTGGAAGTGTTGGGATGAATGGATTTCAGCGGGATTATATTGTAGGATTTATGGTGTGGATACAACCTGAAAAAGGAGAACTTAACGTTTATATGTGCACTATGAAAAAATATTTCACTTACGACCAGCGTTTAAAAATACATATGCCCTGTTTGTCGGAAGAATGGTCCGGCTATCCCCCTCACATTCAGGAAGCCATTCTCCTCGAGTGGGAAAGGGTGAGAGGAACTATTCCTGAACGTATCGGGGAAATTGAAGAGGAAATTGAAGAGCTGCAGTCCTCTCTTGGCCAAGAAGAGGACTTTGAAGAATCATGCAGACTGAACAGCGAGATATCAGAGAGAGCCTCGCAGATTAATGACTTGTGGATATGGTATCGTACCACCCCGGAAATTCAATAGACGTTCTTCTTGGATTCAAAAAAGCGAAGGAGCCCTTAAAGGTCCTTCGCTTTCCTTCGTTTATTGGTTCTTCTTCAACCGCAGATAACGATATTGATAATACTTTTCTGCAAAATCAGTGATTTTACGTGAGAGCTGATAATTCACACCGGCACCAATCGCCATGCTTACAAGCGGCAGCCCGGACCATTTTTTTCCTTTGAACATCGTGATCGCAAGACCTTTGAGTGCATGCTTCATCGGTCCTTCCAGCCATGTATAATCGGTCAGCTGTTCTGAACCGTCGTAAAAATAATTCGTATCCTTCTTATTCAAATCCTCCATGAGATCCTCCCAGGCCAGTGCCCGCAGCCTTGAAGGCAAGGTGGACGCATGGAACACTTTCAAAGCCGTCATCATTTCAAACGGGGTCTGGACGTCAAATCCGTAGGTAATGGCGATCAGCTGTACGGAACGAAGATTGATCACGGCCATTGCCGGCAGGTCAGTACCAAGGGCCACGATGCCGCCTGTTCCCGTGATGCCGCCTTGAAATAAGGAATAGATGCGGTGGCGTCCTGCATGCTGTTCTGCAATATAGTGAAGCTGATCAATCGTGAGGTATTGAAGGTCTTCTATCGTCTGGGTGTCCTGGTTGAAGGCACGTGCTGTTACGAGGATCCGTTCCCGTGCATCATTCTGCATCTGCGACCCCTGAATGAGGGAATGCATGTGAAACAGCCAGCCGTCCAGACGCTGAAAGAACTGTTCCTGAACATCTTGCGGAATGGATTCAAATGCGTAATCCAGCCATTTAACATATGTATGTTCCAAATCATTCGCTTCATATTCATACAAGTCTTCTTTCCAAACTTTGATTGTCTGCCAAACTTGTTTATCCCGATCTGACCAGCTCATCTTCCCACTCCTTACAGTTACGAAATTAATCTTAGTATATCATAAATCGTTCCCGGCTTTCCGTTCTTCAGCAATGTGGCGTGAATTTTCTGTGATTTAACTTTCTATACTATCGCACATAAAAACAGGATCACCGATACGGCGATCCTGTTTAAACTGTTATAATTAAATATTTCCTTTTTCGACCACGTCGCGCGCGATCATGACTTCTTCGTTTGTCGGGATGATCATGACTTTTACCGGGGAGTGCGGATAATTGATGAATGCTTCTTCTCCACGCACGTTGTTGCGTGCAGGATCCCAGTATACGCCCATGAATTCAAGGCCCTGAAGTACTTTTTCACGGACAAGGGTGCTGTTTTCACCGATACCGGCAGTGAAGACGATTGCATCTACCCCGTACATGCGGGAAGCATAAGAACCGATGTATTTGTGGATACGATTTGCGAATACTTCAAGTGCCAGCTCCGCGCGTTCATTTCCTTCTGAAGCCTGCTGTTCGATATCTCGAAGGTCGCTTGAGAACCCGGAAACACCAAGCATACCTGATTTTTTATTCAGGATATTCAGTACTTCTTCAGCCGTTGAACCTGTTTTTTCCATGATGAATGGAATCAATGCAGGGTCGATGTTTCCTGAACGCGTACCCATCGCTACACCGGCAAGCGGTGTGAAGCCCATGGATGTGTCGATTGACTTTCCGCCTTCAATGGCAGCGATACTTGCACCATTACCCAAGTGGCAGGAAATCAGGCGTACTTGCTCTTTCGGTCGTCCAAGCATTTCAGCCGCTCTTTCAGATACGTATTTATGTGAAGTTCCGTGGAATCCGTATTTACGGATGCCGAAATCTTCATAATACTCATATGGCAGGCTGTATAAGAATGAGCTTTCAGGCATGGATTGATGGAAAGCTGTATCAAATACCGCTACTGCAGGTACATTCGGAAGCACATTCCTGAAAGCCTTGATACCTGTTAAGTTCGCCGGGTTATGAAGCGGTGCCAAATCTGAGAGTTCCTCGATTTTTTCGATCACTTCATCTGTGATGAGGACAGATTCGTTAAATACTTCCCCGCCGTGAACGACACGGTGGCCGATCCCCTGGATTTCATCAAGGGAATCGATGATGCCGAACCCAGTCAATTTCTCAAGAAGCATTTTGACCGCTACCTCATGATCAGGGATATCCGTTACCTCTTCTTTCTTTTCACCGTTCACTGATATGTTAAAAACCGCATTGTCCAAGCCAATACGCTCAATAAGTCCCTTTGTGATGACTGTTTCTTCAGGCATGTCGAATAGCTGAAACTTCAAAGATGAGCTTCCGGCATTGATTGCAATTATTTTGTTTGCCACGTTGTATCGCTCCTTTAATATATAGGATCTTCACTATCTATATTTTGTTCATTGAATCACTTTTTATCTCTCAATTCCCCATTTAATCACTGTACACTATCGATTTCAAGAAAAAGCTTGAAATGACATCGTTTTCATGTTAAATTAAATATTTTCGCAAAATTCGAAAAGGAAACTCTTTTTCATATTTCCGCAATCCCCTGACTGCTAAACAAAATAAAGCACAAGAAAAAAAGACTGCTCTATACTTGTAAGCAGTCTTAGTACTATGGTTATTTATTATCAACCAGCCACTGATCGATCTTGCCAAGGATATCCTCTAATGCACGCTGATTCGAGAGGCTTGGAAGATTCGCGAGCAGGACTTCTTTCGGTGCTTTCAGACCTTCTTTCTTCTTTTGAAGGATCAGGATGCTTTTCGCCGAGTTCTTATTTTTGAATAAAGAAAGCGGCAGCTGCAGGAAGCCTTGAATGTTCACTTTTTCTTTTAAAAATAAATGCAGCTGGCTGCTGAGAGGTGATTCGAACAGCGCATTTGGGACGATGAAGAACAGGTAGCCGCCTTCTTTCGTATGTTTCAAGCTTTGTTCGATGAATAAGTGATGGGCGTAGGAATGGCCTTCTTCAGCTTTTAACTCATAATCCTGTGCCCTGATATCATTCGGATAATATCCTACTGGAAGATCACTCAGGACAATATCGACAGGGTCGATAAATAACGGCTCCAATGCATCTTGATTGAAAAGCTGCAGCGGATGTTTTTGAAGATTTGCCCCAACGTAAGCCAATTTAATCAATACATCATCGATTTCCACCCCGATGGATTGGGATTCGACGTGAGGCATCTGATTCAACACGGTTGTCAGAAGATTGCCTGTACCGATTGCCGGGTCTAAAACGGTCAGTTTCTCATTGCCCTGAGTGAATTTATTGACGAGGAAACTGATAAATAACCCGAGAGAATCCGGAGTCATTTGATGATTTGGCTGAACATTTTCTTTCATTCCCTTTAAAATGGCAAATTGAAAGGCTTTGCGGATATCCTCATTTTCAATGCTGCCGATCTTTATTTCTTCATATTTTTTATGTAGGCGTTTTTTTGTCAGTTCACTCAATTCATCTTGCAGGATATCATCTTGGAAAAGATTTTCCCCCGTTTCCGCCACGGCTTCTAAATAGCTGCATGCCAGCTCTTCTTTAAGAAGCAGTGATGTTTCATCGATGATTCCGAAGAGAGATTCGACTGGCGAATTCATCATATGCATTCATTCCTTTACCAACGTTTTCTGTCATTTATTTTACCCGTCGACGGGCACTTTGTAAAAAAACAAAGCTGACCATACATCAGTCGGCAGGTCAGCATGTCTCTTGTTCTAGTAATTAATCCTATTATTTTGCATTCTTCACTGCTTCTACTGCAGCATCGTAATCAGGATGGTCAGTTGCTTCGCTCACATATTCAACATACGTGACTTCGTCATTGCTGTCCACAACGAATACAGCACGTGCAAGCAAGCGCAGTTCCTGGATATGCACACCGTATGCTTCACCGAATGAAAGGTCCCGGTGATCGGAAAGTGTCTGGACATTTTCGATACCGTTCGCTCCGCACCAGCGCTTTTGTGCAAATGGGAGGTCGACAGATACAGTCAGCACTTCAACATTATCAAACTTAGTTGCTTCTTCGTTAAATTTTCTTGTTTGTGCGTCACAAACGCCAGTATCAATTGAAGGAACGACACTGATCAAACGAACCTTACCCTTTGAGTCATTCAGAGTCACTTCTGATAAATCATTTGCCAGTACCGTGAAATCAGGTGCTTGATCTCCAACTTTCACTTCATTACCAAGCAGTGTTACAGGGTTGTTCTTAAATGTAATGTTTGCCATTATTTGTTCCTCCTCTATGAATTATGTACAACTTTATAGTACAGAAAATCGGATGGTCAACGCAAATGATAAGGGTCGGAATGATTTAGCGTGCTTCTAATCATGGACCGTTCCTTTGCGCTTCAGGCACTTGCTTTCCGCGGGGAGGAAGTCGAGCCTCCTCGTCGCTATGCTCCTGCGGGGTCTCGACCTTTCCTCTGTATCCCGCCGGAGTCAAGTGCCTTCCGCTCCAATCCACTCTGTAGTTTAATCTATTTATTGTAAAAAGGGCTGACACCGCTCTCATTGATTAGGGGTCAGCCCTTTTTACTTTTGTTCTTAGTTCTTAGAAGTCCATATTCTGTTTTGATCCGTTTCCTTGGTTGTTGTTGCCCTGGTCGTTCTTTTTCATCATGCCCTGGATTTTTTCGATGGCACCCGGTGCGAGGTCGAGCAGACGGTCCAATAGATGGGTGCTTTCATCAAGGTGAAGCATTTTGATTCCCCTTGAGCTGACGATCAAGAACGCGATCGGGGTGATGGATACTCCGCCACCGCTACCTCCGCCAAACGGCTGCTTCTTGGATGAACCTCCGCCGTCGCTGCCGCTTTTACCGCCTTCTGAATCACTGTTTTTGCCTTTGCCATCGATGCTGAATTCACTTCCGCCTGCAGCAAAGCCAAAGCCTACCTTGGATACCGTCAGGATGACGCTTCCATCCGGTGTTTCAACGGGATCTCCGATGATGGTATTTACATCGATCATTTCTTTCAAGTTTTCCATAGCGGTGGTCATGAGACCTTCAATAGGATGTTCAGACATGAATAGTCCTCCTCATTAAACTGATTGGTGTTCTTCTTCTGAGAAATGGGAAAGAGACTTTGTCTTAAAGTCCGCTTTGCCGCCTCTCCAGTACCGAAGTATCTTGAAACCTACTAGGATAGCATTCCCTACCCGGAACTGGATAATACATGAAAAATGCGTCTGGATGATGGCTTTCTGGAAGGAAGGAATCACTTCAACCGATGGCTGTGATTGGAGTCTCATATAACCGCTGACCAGTCCGATGATGCTCCCCTTCAAGCCCCAGATCGCCCCTGTCATCGTCCCTGTGGAGGCGGCGTCCCCTGTGCCGAATAATGTTTTCCAGTGGATATGATCAATTTTTACTTTGTTCAAGAATCTGCGGATTATTTTATGTAATTCCATCACATGGGTAAGAATTTCTTTCGTGTCATTTAGACTGTTGAGGAAATCTTTTGGTGTGAACTTCTTTTTAGACTCTTTTTCACTGGAAGGTTCGTTTTCCTTGCCGCGGATATTTTTCTCTTCAACCACAATATTGGGACCATCGTCATCGAGCTTGACCAATGGTACATCAATTGTATATCTCAACAACCCGAACCAAGCCCTCAGCTTTACCTTGAAATGATCATTATCATTACCATGGTATAAAGAAAGGGTGATGGTTAATTTCGTTATGAATATAAGAATAAAGATGACAAGTAGAAATGCCAAAATAATGAGTAAAGCCCATACCCAACCACTCATTTTTTTCACAACCCTTCAACTTTTCAGTATGGCCGGAAGACGGAAAATTAAACGGTACCACTTGAAATTATTTCTCTGATTTTCCAGAGAGAGGTTGCTGTATGCTGCCTGAATTGCATGGAAAGGAAACAAAAAAAGAACCCGCCCTTTTAGAAGAGCGGGTCCCGAATATACCTATACGGCAGGTGCAAATTCTAGTTTTTTCTTTTCCTGAACGACTGTCGTATCGGCAAATAAGTCATGGATTCCCTGTTTTTTGGTGGTGAAAGCGACCACAACATATAAAATAAAAATGGTAGACGATATGAAGCGTCCGATCAACTCCCTGAAAATGACGGTTCCCCAGGTTGGCCGGCCGCCTTTCAAATCGATCACTTTGATTCCCAGTACCATCTTGCCGATCGTTTGACTGAAGAACTTCGTCATCAAGACAAAATAGCCGTAAAAGACGATGGCGGAAAGAATCGAAATCGGCGCAAACATAGACCCTTCCACAAGTGTAATATCCAGTACTTTGAAAACCGGCTTGATGATCAGGCGGGTGATGCTGCCGATGACGATTAAATCAATCAGATAAGCCCACACTCTCAACCAGAAACCTGCCAGAAAAAATCCTTTTGTTTCTTTGTAAGGAGACGGCGGCTGAACATCGGAGTGCTGCACGTTCATTTCATTCTCATCTGTCTCGTGTTTCTCTATTACTTCCTCATTCTCTCGAGGGGCATCTTGATTTTCACTCACTTCATTCACCTTCCTTACTCAGAATATAGATACATTAATCGTGGTGAATTCGGCTTAGACAGAAGCTTCACAAGAGCTTCCGCTTCAAAGTCCTTGCCGATCATTTTCTTGGCACTCATACTAAAGAACTCTGAGAAGGGGTCGCCGCTTGTATATTCAAATACTTGGGCACCTTTCAATTTATGATCTTTTTTCAGAGCTGCAATGACATCTTCCACATATCCGAAATCATCAATTAAATTGACGTCTTTAGCCTGCCGGCCGTCATAAATCCTGCCATCGGCAATCTTTTTCACTTGTGCTTCTGACATGTCGCGGCCGCTTGCGATGACATCGACGAACCCTTCATAGGAATTATCGATCATCGCTTGAAGAATCTTTCTTTCTTCTTCTGTCATCTTTCTCGTCGGGCTCATGATATCCTTATAGGGCCCGCTCTTGATTGTGACAAAGTCGACGCCATACTTTTCAGCAAGTTCGGAGTAATTGATGCTCTGCATGATCACCCCAAGTGAACCGGTCAGCGTTTCTTTGCTTGCAAAAATTTTTGTTGCCGGTGCAGATATGTAATATCCTCCTGAAGCCGCCATGCTTCCCATCGAAACATAGACAGGCTTTTTCGACTTCTCTATGATTTCAACCAGCTTGGAATGGATTTGAGCACTCTCCACCACTCCTCCGCCGGGGGAATTCACTTTCAGGACAATCCCTTTAACAGAGTCATCTTCCTGAACGGCATCAAGCTTATCCATGAAAAGTTCATGATTATATCCAGGACTTTGGAACATGGAGGCTGCGTCACCAGTATCCTGGATGACCCCGTCCACCTCAAGGACGGCGATTCTCTTCTGCATATTTCCATCCTCAATGATTTCTTCCCCGAAAGCTTGCTCCGTACTGCCGAGCACATCATCGAATGCCTTGTTAAAATCCCCTGTCAAAGCAGAAGTGGCGAAATTCACCACAACAGAGACAAAGAACAAACCTGCGGCAATCGCCAGTGCAATCCATCTTTTCGCATTCATCTGTATATTCCTCCCTCGTTTATCCTATCTTATGTAAGGATATGAATATCATTCTCATGGCAAAACATGATAGAATATTCACAAAGTTATTTTAGCAGACTTTTGATGGAATGGGAAAAAATATCCTACTAAATTTTGGGAGGTACATAGAATGAACAATCGTCGAAATATTTATTTTTACGTTTTAAAAGATGAAGCCATAGAGCCCAAGCTTGAAAAATTATATGATCTGGCAAAACGATATGATTTCAACATCGTACAATCTCCTAAAGACGCCAATATCATCGTGAGTGTAGGCGGTGACGGCACATTCCTGCAGGCCGTACGCAAAACCGGATTCAGACAGGATTGCTTGTATGCAGGAATCTCGACAGGCGGCACTCTCAGCATGTATTGTGATTTCCATATTGATGATACATCCAAAATGATCGATGCGATGACGAAGGAACAAATTGAAGTAAGAAAGTACCCTACCATCGAATTGACGGTGGACGAGCAGACGTCGTTCCTCTGTTTGAATGAATTCAGCATCCGTTCCGGAATCATCAAGACCTTCGTAATGGATGTTTTCATTGATGATATCCACTTTGAAACGTTCAGGGGAGACGGAATGATCATTGCCACTCCGACAGGGAGCACAGCCTATAACAAGTCCGTTAACGGAGCAGTCGTCGATCCGATGATCCCATGTCTGCAGGTCAGCGAAATGGCATCGCTTAACAACAACCGCTACCGTACACTCGGCTCGTCTTTCATCCTCAGCGATAAACGCAGACTTGAACTGAAAATCGTCCAGGATGGCAATGATTATCCAGCGATGGGAATGGATAATGAGGCACTCAGCATACAGCACGTAGAGAAAGTCGAAGCCAAATTAAGTGATAAGATCATCAAAACAGTGAAACTGAAGGACAACTCTTTCTGGGAGAAAGTAAAGCGTTCGTTTTTATAATAAGAAAAGCGGAGGCGGCTCGCCCAGCCCCGACAAGCATAAGATGAATGGGCCGGGAAGGCGCTTTTTTGCCTTCCTGGACCATTTAGCTTATGACCTCGAGGGGCTAGCCGCCGCAGCTGGACAATAAGAAAAGCGGAGGCGGCTTAGTAAAAAGCTCCGACACTGTGCCGGAGCTTTTTCATTGGAATTATGCTGACAACTTCGCTTCACGCCTGCGTTTTCTCGCAAACTGTATGCGGGATGCAGTGAAAATCGCCAATGCACACCATATGAAGAGAAACGATATCAGATGTGTTGCAGAGAATGTTTCACCATATACCATGACACCGAGGATCAATGTGATTGTCGGCGCTATATATTGCAGGAATCCTACCATATAGAGCGGGATTTGCTGTGCACCTTTCGAGAAGAAAAGCAATGGAATGGCCGTTGCCGCTCCTGCCCCCATTAAGAGAAGATCCGTCCCCCATGAAACGGTGAATAACGAAGGAGTTCCTGCAGCGTACATATACCCCATATAAATCAATGAGACCGGTGCGATCGTCATCGTTTCGAGTGTCAACCCGATTGCTGAATCCACTTTTATCAGTTTCTTCGCCAGCCCGTATAAACCAAATGAAAATGCGAGTCCCATTGCAATCCACGGGAATTCCCCGTATGAGAACGTGAGGATCATGACACCCGCAGCTGCCAGGATAAAGGACACAATCTGTGCTTTTGACAGACTTTCTTTTAATATGAATACCCCTAAAAGGACACTCACAAGAGGGTTAATATAATAGCCAAGACTTGCTTCCACCATTTGATCCGTGTTCACTGCCCAAATATAGATGAACCAGTTGGCACTGATCAATAACGAAGCAAGCAATAAAGCAAGCAGCTGTTTTTTCTTCGTCAAAGAAGACTTTATGTAGGAAGTGAATGCCTTCCATCTCTTCGTAAAAAATAAAAATAATAGCATAAACCAGAAAGACCAAAAAATCCGGTTTGCCAATATTTCGTCAGCCGACACATGGTTTAACCACTTCCAGTAAATCGGGAGTATTCCCCATAGAAAATAGGAAAATGCTGTGTACAATATTCCTGTCTGTTCATTCTGTTTCAAAAAAACACCCCCAAAACTATTTCTGTTTCCGAAATAACTTCATTATATCGGGGAAACGTTTTGGGGGCAATCTTTTTATTTTTTTGTAAAGACGATTGTTTCGTCCACTACCGTCATGGAAACGATTTTCTCAAGCAGTTCATCCGGATTCGATTCGAATGGATCTTTTTCCAATACGGTGAAGTCGGCCGTATATCCTTCTTTAATCATGCCACGGTCGTTTTCATGATGACATGCATATGCACTCCCTTTTGTAAAAAGGGAAATTGCTTCGTACATAGACAGCTTTTCTTCTGGAATATGAACGGCCCCCTCTGGATCCAGTGGATTCGTTCTTGTTACTGCGGCATGAATGCCCCATAAAGGGTTAATCGGCTCAATCGGTGCATCCGATCCTCCTGCACAAGGTATGCCGTGATCGAGTAATGTCTTCCATGCATAATTATATTTCATGTTCTCCTCACCAAGCCGATCGATGACCCACGGGAAATCAGAAGCTACAAAACGCGGTTGAATGTCCAAAATCAACGGCAGACCTTTAATTTCCTCTATGAGTTCTTCCCTGAGAATCTGGGCATGAATCAAGCGGTCACGCCTTGATTTCTCCGATGGGTGCACCTTGATGGCATCCACGACATTCTGGAAGGCCTGATCCCCTATCGTGTGAACCGCAATGGGCAGCTGAAGGCTTCTCGCTTTTTCCACAAGTTTGAGGAGCCTCTCCTGAGAATGGATGCTGACACCTTCTGTACTTGGATCGTCTGCATAAGGATAGCTGAGCAGTGCAGTCCTTCCACCCAGCGCACCATCCGCAAAAATCTTCATGGCCCCAAATTCAATAAATTCATTCCCTCCAAGGAAATGATGACCTTCCGCATGCCAGTCATTGATCACCTCATGGTGGACGAGAAGATGCGCCCTGAATTTCTTATTAGCATTATTGATCGTTTGTTTGAACGCATTATACGTTTTGTTGAAGTTGCCGTAATAGCTTAAGTCTTCCGTATGTCCACCGACCAAGCCGTTCTCCCAGCAGCTTTCAATCCCTTTTGAAAGAGCTTCTTCTAAATAGGCCGGGGAAATGGGCGGCAAAGCTTCGACCATAAGATCCTGCGCTTTATCCTTCAATAGTCCATTCAGATTACCCTCATCATCTTTTTCTATCAATCCGCCAGCAGGGTCGGGTGTGCTTTCATCGATGTTTGCCTGTTTCAGTGCAAGGGAATTCACGACCATGGCATGGCGGCAGATGCGTTTTAATAGCACAGGATGATTTGGAACGGCTGCGTCTAATTCATTCTTTGTAATAACCTCTGCACCCGCCCATAGATTTTCATTCCAGCCTTCTCCAAAAATCCACTGCCCTTCAGGAAGTTTCTCCGCTTTTTCAGCAATGGCATTCAACACTTCTTCCTTACTTGTCATCTGTGATAAGTCAAGACGAAGCAAGGTCTCACCATGACCGATCAAATGCATGTGGCTGTCTACAAAGCCGGGGAACATGACTCTATTTTTTAAATCAACGGTTTCTTCTATTGAGTACTTCTTCTGTAATTCATCAGAAAAACCCAATTCTTTGATGAACCCATTTTCCGTATATACAGCTTCGACCATATGGCCATCCGACTGCATTGTATAAATTTTTCCATTTGTCCATAATGTACCCATCTTGGAAGCTTCCTTTCTACTAGGCGCTGCTAAACACCGCTGTTGATTTCCGTGCAAGACTTTGCTTTCCGCGGGTTAGAAAAGCGGAGGGGCTTTGCTCAGAGGCGGGTGGCATAAGGCGAATCGGCCACGAAGACGTTTTTTGCCTTCTTGGACGAGTTGACTTATGACATGTGCCTCTAAGCCCCGAAGCTGGCCACGTCTCATATTCCGCAGGAGTCTACGTCTTCCACTCCAATCAACAGCTAGAACCAGTTATTTTCAAAAATTAGTTTCAACAGAGCCTTCTACTAAAAAATTCTGTTTACAATGTACCATATTATAGGAGGGAACGGGAAGTAGAAGGATTTTAATTGACAGCATGATTCCATACTAAAGGGAGCCCCACTCACACAGGCTCCCTTCTGCGTCCTTTAGTTCTTAACCGAGCTCATTTCCTTTTGACGCAATTCGATTCTTCTGATTTTGCCGGAAGTTGTTTTCGGCAGTTCTTTAACAAATTCGATTTTGCGCGGGTATTTGTATGGTGCAGTTAATTCTTTCACGTGCTCCTGAAGCTGAGGTACAAGCTCCGGATCATGTTGGTCCACGCCTTCACGCAATACGACGAAAGCTTTTACGATCAGTCCGCGTACTTCATCAGGGCTTCCCACTACTGCACATTCCTGGACGAATGGATGCTTCACAAGCGCATCTTCCACTTCGAACGGCCCGATTGTATAGCCGGAAGAGATGATGATGTCATCTCCCCTTCCTTCGAACCAGAAATACCCGTCTTCATCTTTCTTTGCTTTATCACCGGTGATATAGTAGTCACCCCTGAACTGCATAGCGGTCCTTTCCGGATCTTTATAATAGTTCTTGAATAATGCAGGTGTATCTACATGAACCGCAATATCTCCTACTTCACCCGCTTCACAAGGGATCCCTTCTTCATTGATGACTTCCACCCGGTTACCCGGTGTCGGTTTGCCCATGGACCCTGGCTTCAGTTCCATACCTTTCATGATTCCTACGAGCAGTGTGTTTTCAGTCTGGCCGTACCCATCGCGCACTTCAACGTTATGGTGCTTCTTGAATGCATCAATGACTTCCCGGTTCAATGGTTCACCCGCCGAGACGGCGCTATGTAATGGGGAAAGATCATACGATCCGAGGTCCTCAACCTTGGCCATCAGCCGATACTCTGTCGGCGTACAGCAAAGGACGTTTACACCGTTATCCTGAAGTAATTGCAGATATTTATTCGGTTCGAATTTCCCTTGATAAACAAGGCCCGTTGCTCCTGATCCAAGAACGGACATGAACGGACTCCAAATCCATTTTTGCCAGCCGGGGCCAGCCGTTGCCCAGACCGTATCCCCTTCTTCAATCCCCAGCCAACCTTTAGCAGCTGTTCTCAGGTGGGCAAATGCCCATCCATGTGTATGTACTACCCCTTTAGGATTACCTGTCGTACCGGAAGTATAGGATAAGAAAGCCATATCATCCCTTGCTGTGTCGGCAAACGCCATTTCACCAGAGACAGCTTTCATTTCTTCCTCTACTGTTATCCAGCCCTCTTGTTTATCTCCTACGACAAACTTTTTAAGCTTGTCCATTCCGCGGACATTTTCAAATTGTTCAATGAACGGAGAGTATGCGACAATCCCTTTTACATCCCCGTGTTCAATTCTATATTCAAGGTCTTTCGTACGAAGCATTTCAGAACTTGGAATGACGATCATCCCTGATTTTAAGGCAGCTAGGTAAACTGCATATGCTTCGACTAATCGTGGAACCATCACCAGGATGACGTCACCTTTTTCAAGTCCGGATCCCGAGAAAACGTTTCCAATTTTATTTGCGTTCTTCATCAGGTTTTTGTAAGTGATCTCTTTCTTATCCCCCGCTTCATTCTCCCATTTGATTGCGAGTTTATTTTCATCACTTGCAAACTTTTCCACTTCCTCAACCAAGTTGTACTTTTCAGGTGCAATAAGCTCTTGTCTGTTCATCCGAATTCCCCCTTGTTTGTACTTACTTCTCCATTATACAAAATAATTTAAATTTTTTAAATTGTTCATTTTCAATATTGAAATATGAATCAAATTACAGGGGACTTAATAGCATGTTTTGGGTATAGAAGTAGATCGTTCTTTTCCGCTGCAGGCATTTGCTTTCCGCGGGGAGGAAGTCGAGCCTCCTCGTCGCTAAAGCTCCTGCGGGGTCTCGACCTTTCCTCACATCCCGCCGGAGTCAAATGCCTTCCGCTCCAATCCACTCTGTGCTTTCAACATACTACTAAAATCATCTCTCAAATGATATTTTTAATATTTTTAATGGGGTTGTAAACAGTTATTAACATTAAAATAAGGAGCGGAATATAAGAGTAAAGTGGATTCAGCATTTAATTGGAGTGGAAGACGAAGACTCCTGCGGGAAAAGTTGCTAATGTGAGACCCCGCAGGCTCGTGCACTGGACCCATAAAGTTGGACACTTATTTGTTAAGCAGCTAATTCTGTACTAAGTCGATAAGCTACTGGACTTTTCCGTTTCAACCTTGATTTAATTCTCAAATGGTTGTAGTAATGCATGTATTGTTCAAGTTCGTCTTTAAAGTGCTCGATACTATCAAAATCTTGTAGATAAAGGAATTCTGATTTTAGGATTCCAAAAAAGTTTTCCATGACAGAGTTGTCATAACAGTTTCCTTTGCGAGACATACTTTGGGTGATGTTGTGTTCCTTCAGTACCCTTCGGTACTGGGCCATTCGATAGTGCCAACCCTGGTCGGAATGAATTAAGAGCTCGTCACCTTCGTTTACATGTTTTAAACCTTGTGCCAACATCGTTTCAACCAAATCAAATGTCGGCCTTGATTGAATCGTGTAGGTGATGATTTCGCCGTTAAACAGGTCTAAAATCGGAGACAGATATAGCTTTTGTCCAAACAATGCAAATTCCGTAATGTCCGTCACCCACTTTTGGTTAGGTTTTTTGGCACTAAAGTTACGGTTTAAAATGTTTGGAGCTGCTTTTCCGACTTCTCCTTTATACGATTTGTACTTTTTCATTCGCACCATGCATTTAAGTCCGAGGTCTCTCATAATTCGAAGTACTTTCTTTTTATTGATCGAATATCCTTTTTCCTGAAGCACGTCGGTAATGCGACGGTAACCAAACCGACCTGAATGTCTATGGTAAATGAAATGTATTCTCCTTTTCCATTTACGGTCAGGGTCTGGTTGGCTCCACTTTTTAATGAGGTTGTAGTAAGTACTTTTGGGCATCTTGGCTACTTTTATCGTTCGAGTCACCGGGAATTCATTCCTTAGTTCATACACTACTTTCGCTTTGATTTCGTTGGTGATTGTTCTTCCTGAACTAAGGCTTTCAGCTTTTTTAAATAGGCGTTCTCCATACGAAGGTATTCAAGTTCTTTTTTCATATCTTCTACCGACTGGTTGGAAGAGTTGTCTTTGGCCTTTTTATTCTTGTTATTAGAAGTCATTGTAGAAAGCCCCTTTCCTTTAGGTTCAAGGGCATCTTCTCCAGCTGTCTCCCACTTTTTCTTCCACCTGCGAACCATACATGGATCTGGGATATGAAAAATGGCTGATGCCTCTCGAATGGAGTAATTCTTTTCCGTAATAAATTGAATTACCCTCAGTTTAAAGGCACGAGGATAGTTTGTATAGGGAAAGGTAAAAGCTTGATCACCGTGGTGACGAACTAACATCACCCAGTAGCGGAGAATCGAATCATCAACACCCACTTGATTCGCTAGGTCTCGATAACTGACCAATTCATTGAGATAACGCTTGGCAACATGAAGTTTAAACTCTTGGGTAAACTTAGCCATTTGACGGGCACCTCCTATTGTTGGATGGGTGTCCAACAATAGGGGTGCAGCACAGCTCGCCGAGGAGGCTCACGGGCTACCCGCGGAAAGCGAAGTCTTCCACGGAAATCAACTGCGGCCTGGAATGCCGGGACATAATTAAAAGGAGCGGGTCAGCCCCGCTCCTTGTAGCCATTGTATTTAATTATTTTTGGTATCCGCCACCGATTTGTTGTTCAGCCATTTGGACTAAACGCTTAGTGATTTCACCACCTACAGAACCGTTAGCGCGTGCAGTTGCATCTGGACCAAGTTGAACTCCGAATTCAGAAGCGATTTCGTATTTCATTTGGTCGATTGCTTGTTGAGCTCCAGGAGCTACTAGTTGGTTAGAACTTCTGTTGTCTGCCATGTGTTTTCACCTCCTCGTTGCTTGTTGAGTATAGATTGCGCGAAAACACATGGCTTCATGCAACGAATTTCACTGGTAAATGTTCCTATTTAGAGGAGGTCATCAAAGCTTTCTTCCAGTGCAGTATCTGCTGCTCCATTGATGGTGATGGTCTCGGTTTCCTTGACGGCTTCATTTATTAAAAGCTCAAAATCAACAAAGCTTTCATAGTACTGGATCTTTTCTTTTTTTGGTCTCGTTTTCGGTGCAGGCGGTGTAAAGATCGTACAGCAATCCTCATAAGGAAGGATCGATATATCATGAGTATCGATTTTTTGGGCGATATCGATAATTTCCAATTTATCCATGGCGATCAGCGGCCTCAAGACAGGAGTATTTGTAACATCATTAATCGCCTGCATGCTCTCAAGCGTCTGACTCGCTACCTGGCCGAGGCTTTCTCCGGTGATCAAGGCAAGACCCTCATTCTGCTGACGGATTTTATCAGCTATCTTCAGCATCATTCGTCTCGTTGATGTCATGGTATAGTTCTCAGGCACCTGATCATGAATCGTCTGCTGAATTTTTGTAAAAGGTACCACATGTAATTTGATGCTGCCGCTAAAAGCTGAAAGTTTTCTTGAAAGATCAATCACTTTCTGCTTTGCCCGTTCACTTGTAAAAGGAGGGCTGTGAAAATGGACCGCTTCAATTTCCACTCCGCGCTTCATGGTTAAATATCCGGCAACCGGGCTGTCGATACCGCCTGACAGCATCAGCATAGCCTTTCCACTTGCCCCTACCGGCATCCCGGTCGAACCAGGGTAAATTTCTGAGGAAAGATAAACCCCTTCCTTTCTTACTTCTACATTTAATTTAATATCCGGGTTTTTGACATCTACTGTCAGACCTTCCGTATTCCTTAAAATGTAGGAACCGACTTCATAATTGATTTCGTTGGTCTCAAGAGGAAAATGCTTATCTGCACGGCGGGCTGACACCTTAAAAGTTTTACCTGGTTCAAAGCTCTTTTGCACCAATGCCGCTCCTGCTTTGCAAATTTCTTCTATATCACGTTCAACTTTCACTACAGGGCTGAATGATTGGATACCGAAGATCTTTTGAAGACGCGGTATGACTTCTTCCCCGTTTTCCTCCCCCAATAGGATATGCAGTCGGTCGCGGCTTGCAGACACTGATATCCCTGGAATATCCTTTAACGCCTGAACAATATTCTCTCTAAGCTTTGATGTGAACTTTTTGCGGTTTCTTCCTTTTGTAGAAATCTCACCGTATCTGACTAGAATTCGATTGTATTTCATCGTGATCTCCTCATTGTTTTCTGTAATTGGGCTGTTTCTTGTTTTAGCAGCTGAACAAATCGCTCCGCTTCTTCCATTGTGTTATGAAAGGACAAGCTTATTCTGATCGCCCGGTCTGCAAGGTCTTCTCCCACTCCCATTGATAAAAGTGTCTGACTCGGCTTGCTTTTCTTTGATGAACACGCACTTGTAGTGGAGACGTACACCTCATGTTGATCCAAAGCATGTACGACTATTTCGCTCTTGAAGTCTTTAATGGAGAAGTTAAGGATATGATGTGCACTTTCCATTTGAGGTGTATGAATGTTCACTCCAGCTATTTTTATCAGTTCTTTCCTTAAATAACTTTGAATATCCTTCATCCTGCTGAAGTGTTCCCGGCTTTCTTCCATATACATCCTCATCGCTTTTGCAAAAGAAACGATGCCGCCCGTGTTTTCTGTCCCGCTTCTTATATTTCCTTCCTGCTCGCCTCCGGAAAGAAGCGGGGAGATGTTCACACCATCTCTTACGAAAAGCATACCTGTCCCTTTAAGGCCATGGATCTTATGTGCGGAAATACTGTATAAATCAATTTGATCACCCGGCAGGGATACGGGAATTTTACCGCATGCCTGCACACCATCCACATGAAAGATGATTTTGGAGTGATTTTTTAATATGGACCCGATTTCTTCGATTGGCTGAATCGACCCTATTTCATTATTTACGTGCATGATCGATACAAGGATCGTATCATTCTGAATCGCTTTTTCGACCTCATAAGGATCGACTATTCCCGATTCATTGACATCAAGATAAGTAACAGAGTATCCAATTGACTCCAATTGCTTCATTGTATTAGATACAGAAGGATGTTCGATTTTGGTCGTAATAATATGCTTCCCTCTATATCCATATTGTAAAGCCGTCCCTTTGATGGCTAAATTATTCGACTCTGTGCCGCCAGAAGTGAAAAATACTTCCTTCTCTTTGATTTTTAAGAGGCCGGCAATTTGTTTCCTTGACTGTGAAATCAGTTTTTCCACCCGGCCCCCAAATGAATGAATGGATGAAGGGTTGGCAAAGTAGACTTCATTCACTTTCAAAAAAGCATCCAAAGCTTCCTGATATGGCCTTGTGGTTGCTGCATTATCAAAATATATCACGCTATACACCTTCTTTAGTTCTATCCAATCATTAATCTTATCACAAAATCTTTTTTTCCCAAATCAAATTAAAAAAATGCACAGCGATTATTATTAAAATAATAATGTTATTAAAGAAAAACGTTCAAATTTTTTAATATTTTATAAAAATAACCATTGATAACTCTAATGAAATTTGCGACAATCATTTAGGTGATGAAGGAAGGAAGTTATTTAAATATACTAAATTGTAAGACTATTTAGTTTTTCGACATTTTTCTACATGGATATGATAAGATAGTTTTGCTCATGATAACGTTTACAAACGGAGGGGTATATATGAACGAGAAAGCGCTGTCATTCAGTGGTGTTTTAACTGTTGGTCTTATGCTCTTCGCTCTTTTCCTTGGAGCTGGAAATATGATTTTTCCTCCATTCCTTGGTCAACAGGCAGGCGATCAAGTATGGACAGGGATCATCGGATTTTTGATCACAGGAGTGGGTCTCCCATTAATGGGGGTAATCGCCATCGCCAAATCCGGCGGAGATCTTCAAACTCTTGCAAACCGTGTACATCCGATATTCGGATTAATTTTTACGATTATTATGTATCTTGCAATCGGCCCGTTTTTCGGAATACCAAGAACCGGCACTGTTGCGTATGAAATCGGCATCATTCCTTTCCTTTCTGAAGATACAGCAAAATACGGGGTTTCCCTTCTTATCTATTCGATTATCTTTTTTGCCCTTACAGCTTGGCTTGCGATGAATCCTTCCAAGCTTGTTGACAGGATAGGGAAGATTCTGACACCGTCTTTGCTCATCATTCTAACCATATTGGTAGTGAAAAGCATTGTAACTCCTATGGGGAGCTTCGGCGAACCGAATCCTGCTTACCAGGATGGTGCACTCTTTAAAGGGTTCATTGAAGGCTATCTGACAATGGATACAATTGCGGCGTTAGTATTCGGGATTGTCGTCATCAACGCCATAAAGGATCGCGGCATCACGAGTAAGACAAGCCTGACAAGGATCACAATCATTGCGGGCTTCATCGCTGCAGCCGGATTGGCACTTGTGTACCTGTCCCTTAGCTATATCGGCGCCACGAGTACGGATTCAATCGGTGCCCAGGCTAACGGAGGAGCGATTCTTTCTGCATCAGCAAACCACTTGTTTGGTTCTTTAGGTGCAGTGATTCTGGGACTTGCCATCACATTTGCGTGCATTACCACATCTGTTGGATTGGTTTCAGCTTGTGCCCAATACTTTTCGAAGATTTCACCTGTATCGTATCCAAAGCTGGTCATTATTTTGTCTGCCTTCAGCATGTTGATTGCCAATATCGGATTGACTCAGCTGATTGCCGTTTCTTTGCCGGTACTCATCATCATTTATCCATTGGCGATTGTATTGATCCTGTTATCGTTCATGCATAATTGGTTCAATGGTTATTCCATGGTTTACATTGGTGCTTTAGTACCGACAGTACTAATCAGCTTGATTGACGGCCTTAAGACAGCTGGAATGGATGTAAGTGCTGTGAGCAGTGCTTTGAGCTTCCTTCCTTTCTATGCTGAAGGAATCGGTTGGATCTTACCTGCAATAGCTGGAGCTGTCATTGGATATGTCATAGCTATCCTTGCAGGTGCATCAAAACGAATTATCGAAGCTTGATTTAGTAACGTATTTGTTTTCAGGTCCGCTGAAGAAAGGTGACTTTCTTCAGCGGACCTTTTAATTTTTTACAACTTATCACTCCAACAAAAAAGCCAGCACACCATATTAATAGGCATGCTGGCTTTCCTGATTACTGTTCTTCCAGGTTAATCATTTTTTCAATCTTTTTCAGAGCTCCCGGCTCCACTTTTTCAATCGTGGTGGCTGCTTCCTCAAGCGCTTTGCGGTAGTCATATTGCCTGAAGGCTTCTTCTGCCGCCTGCAGCCCTTCCTGTACAGAATGATAACGGCTTCTGTAGCGGTTTCCGTACTGAATGATCTTCTCTGAAAGGAGAACATTCTCAATCAGCACCTGCGTCTTGTTATAGAAGTGATCTACTGTATCTTCGGCTTCTAACAGCGTTTCCTGGATGAATTTCATATTCAATGGTTTTTCTGTCAGGCTTGCGTTCACTTGTTCGATCTTTCGGTGAACTTCATTCAGAAGATCATCGTAATCTGCAGGCAGACCCGGCACATTGCTTTTAGCGATCATCCTGCTTGCTTCTGCCGTCTTTTTCTTAAGATCGGCAATTTTCTCACGCGTCGTTAATTCATCTTTTCTTAAAGTCTGCAGGAATAAGGCAAATTCCGCCTGTTCCCCGATAAGTACTTCTAGCCCGTTTCTGATTTCCTTCAGTTCTTCACTCAGCGTTGAGTAAGCTGTCTTATTGCTTTCAACCTTATTGATGACCAATTCATGGCGCTTTGATAATTGTATGATTTTCTTCTGAAGTTCCTGTGGTGCCTTAAGGTCGGATTCATGTAAATGGTATCCTTGCTGTACCAGATTCACTTCATATTGAATATCATCATTTTCTTCTTTTGCTTTTATTAATCCTTCAGTCGTTTCATCCTTGTATTGAAGAACAAAATGTCTGGCATGTACTTCTTTTTCCAATAAATCATACAGCATTTCAACCTTACTCTTGATTTCCTGCAATCCCTGTTCCACTTCTTCTACTTCTAAAGACTGAAGACGTTCAGTGAACCCGGAAAGCGTTTCATTCAATGCCTTCACTTCTTTTTCCACTTCTACATGGTTGAGTATGTAGCCTTGCTCTGTCATTTCGGCATAACCGGCTTCCAGCTCAGATAACTGGGAAGGAAGAATATTTTCGCAGTCTGCGGTCAGCTTAGGAATGCTCTCCATCTTATAGGCAATCGACTTCATTTCCAGACCCAGGTTCAACACAATTTCACGTGCATCCAGATAATTCCCCTGATCTGTCAGTTCATTATATTGTTCGATTTCTTTTGCGAGCGTGTCCAGCACGGCTTCAATCTTCTTAGCCGCCTGGCCATATGTATGGCGATATGCAAGCAGCTGCTTCTTGCTGCCACGATATTCTTCTTGTAAAAGTTCGATTTCTTCCCTGTTCTTTTCTTCACTGCCTACAAGCTCGTTCAGCTCCTGAAGGATGTTGTCGATTTTGGATTCTGTGTCGGTAAGGACCCCATCGATCTTAGCCAGTGTCTCTTTTGTCTTCTTGAAACGGAACTTATCTGTGTATTCTTCTGCATCGAATAGCAATTCTTCAATATCAGGAAGCTGCACAGCCACGATCTCGTCCCATCCCTGTCTCCAGCCTTCGAAAAGCTGCTCCGTCTGCCCAGTCATATTAAGCTGTTTGACTTTAGACAGTTCCTCCGGTATCGGGCGGTTCATAATATCTACCTTCCATGCTTCGTACCGGTCAATTTCCGAATAATATTTCTTTCTGGATAAGACTCCTATAAGGAATAAAATCAAGATTAGTATGATTCCAGCGATGACATATTGCATCTTAAGCCCCCTGTTCAACTATTCAGTAGACATCTATATCAATTTGAAAGTTTCATTAATAAATTCTCATTGTTATAATGATACCATGAGAACGACATTTTTTGACTAATAAATTCTATTTTTTCAACTGTAAAAAGCTAAATTTTACTGTTTTCTCTAAAAATAGTGAAATTTACATACAAAAATGTCGATGAACTTGGAATAAGGAAGTGTTTTTTAATGAAAAAGGTCGATGGACATATTCATACTCCTTTCTGTCCTCATGGAAGTTCTGATTCCTTCCATCAATATATTGAAAGAGCCATCTCCCTTCAATATACTCATCTGACGTTTACCGAGCATGCTCCCCTTCCTGCCGGCTTTATAGATACAACGCCTGATCAGGACAGCGGGATGGATGAAGAAGATGTTTCATCATACTTCGATACAATTGAGGAACTGAAAGAGAAGTACAGACATCAGATTACCATTCGAACGGGGTTGGAAGTCGATTATATTGAAGGATTTGAAAAAGAAACGGCCGATTTTCTGAATGGCTGGGGTTCCCGATTGGATGACAGTATCCTTTCAGTACATTTCTTACATCACAAAAATAAATGGGACTGCCTTGACTTCAGTCCTGAGGTTTTTAGCAGCATGATTGACCGGTACGGTTCTGTTGACGCTGTCTATGCGCATTATTACCGAACAGTGCTGAAATCCATCGAAGCCGATCTCGGAGCTTTCATGCCAAACCGCATCGGGCATATCACACTCGTAAAGAAATTCCAAAAGCTTTATCCTGCTTCAAAGAAATTCACAGATGAAATTCATTCTATCCTAGAGGCTGCAGCAGCGAGAGGGCTCGAACTCGATTATAACGGTGCAGGTGTCATCAAACCCCACTGCGGCGAGTCTTACCCTCCTTGGGAAATCGTCGAGCGCGCCCGGTCACTTGGTATTAAAACCGTGTATGGCTCAGACGCCCATACAGCAAGCGGCATCGATCAAGGAAGAAATGCTATGAGGCTATAAAGACTGAAAAAAGAGATTGCCCTTACAATCGGGCAATCTCTTTTTTCAATAATCAAATGATCAATTCCTTCTTAAATTCCCCTGAACCTTCTGCAGCCATCAGCAAGTTGATCCATTGATCGATATTCTGATAATACTGATCGACAAAATAATATTCCTGCGGGAACATCTGCCACACTTCCCTCAAGTGCTGGCTGTTCAAAAACGGCATTGTCAGCATCGATTTCAATTGAATGACCAGGAAGCTGATCGGCTGCTTTTTAAAGGACCGGTCAACCATCCCCTGCTCGAACAGACATTTCATATAAAACCTTTCTTTCATGAGGTAGGAAGAAATGATTTCCCGTACAATCTGTGAGTCGATGGATACCTCCCGCCAGATGAAGCGGGATAATTGATGATTTTCACTTTGGAATTTCAATATTTTAAATACTGCCCGCTTCAGGCATAAATCTGCGCGGATGTATTTAAGTGCATCCACTTCTTCTTGAAGGAAATGCAGATATTGTTCGAAGAAATGGGTAAAGCACGCTTCCAACAGTCCTTTTTTACCTTTGAAATAATAGGAGATGGTCGCTGGATTGACTTTCGCCTTTCCAGCGATATCCCTCACGGAGGTCCCGTCATATCCTTGGTCATAAAACAATGAAACGGCTGCTTGAAAAATGGCTTCCTTTGGCGAAGTAGAGGTTTGTCCCTTTTTCATATTCTCCCTCTTTTCTCTTCTTTTAGTTTTCCCTAACAATGTAATGGACAGGTTCACAATCGAATCTATTGAAGCTTCATTGAAAGTATGCTAAAAATGTTCTAATAGAGTTTTCAAATAGTGTTTAACAAAGATTTCGCTTTTACAGGAAGAATTCCTTTAAGTATTTCTCGACAGTTTCTCCTTACTTACGGCGGTACTGCAAGGAATTCACACTGATTTTGTAGAATTGGGGGAAATGATGATGTTTCAAGCAGAAAAATATCAAGGAACAAAAAAAGATAATTACGGTCTTGTCACGAAGCAGCTTAGTGCGCTTCTTGAAGGTGAACCGAATAAAATCGCTAACTTAAGCAATGCCTCTTCGCTGTTAAATCAATTTTTGGACCGGATCAATTGGGTCGGGTTTTATTTATACGAAGAAGAAAGCAATCAGCTTGTATTGGGACCATTCCAGGGCCTTCCTGCATGTGTGCGCATCCCATTGGGACGCGGCGTCTGCGGTACATCCGCCAGTGAAAGAAAAACACTTGTTGTTGAAGACGTTCACAGCTTCCCTGACCATATCGCATGTGACGCTGCCTCTCAATCTGAAATCGTCATCCCTCTTGTTAAAGACGGAAAGCTTGTTGGCGTCCTTGATATCGACAGTCCAGAAAAAGCGCGTTTTGATGAAGAAGACCAGAAGTATCTGGAGGCATTTACCGAGGAATTAATGAAGCATTTGTAATCGGTCATTATCAGAAACATGAAAAAAGCGTGGAGAACTCTATGTTTCTCCACGCTTTTTCCAATTTTATATCACATCACTTGGAAATTTCACTTTATTTAATGACTGTTCGAGATCGTCCCAAATATCCTCTGTGGATTCAAGACCGACAGAAAGTCTGAGGAGAGTATCCGTTATACCCATTTTCTCTCTCGCTTCTTCCGGGACCACTGCATGTGTCATCGTAGCGGGATGCTGAATCAATGTCTCTGCATCCCCCAGACTGACCGCGATCTTGATCATATGCAAATCATCCATCAACCTTTGGGCATCCTCTTTCGACCCTTTGATGGTGAAAGAAATCATGCCGCCTGGCTTCTTCATCTGCTTCTTCATGATTGCATGCTGGGGATGATCCGTCCGCCCGGGATAAATCACCTGTTCCACTGCAGGATGTGTTGCTAAGAGACCCGCAATCTTGTCGGCACTTTCACAGTGGCGGTCCAGACGCACTGCCAGCGTCTTTAAACCTCTCAATAATAACCAGGCATCAAATGGAGAAATAATTCCACCGATATCCTTTTGTGTCGTCATTCTGATTTCTGCCATTTTTTCCTGTGAACCGACGACAATGCCTGCAATGACATCACCGTGGCCGCCGATGTATTTTGTCGCACTGTGAATCACAATATCACAGCCTAGTTCCAGAGGTCTCTGTAAATAAGGGGAACAGAACGTATTGTCCACGACAACAGGAATCCCCTTTTCACGGGCTACCTTCACAACCATTTGTAAATCTATCAATTGCATCGTCGGATTAATCGGTGTTTCTACGTAAATGCATGTTGTATGATCTTTGATTTTTGCACGGATTTCTTCTTCCGTGTCCATTGCAGAGAAATCATGCTCAATCGCAAATTTCTCGTTCATTAATTCGAGCAGGCCGAATGTACAGCCGTACACCCCTTGAGAACAAAGGATATGATCTCCCGCTTTGGTCAATGAAAAGAGGACCGCTGAAACGGCAGCCATCCCGGAACCGAAAGCAAGGGCCGCCTCTCCCCCTTCAAGCGATGCCATTCTTTCTTCTAATATGCCTACTGTCGGATTGCCGAGCCTTGAATAAATATATCCTTCTTCTTCACCCGCAAAGCGATTTTCCCCTTGCTTCGCATTGGCAAAAGTATAAGTTGAAGTTTGATATAAAGGGGGCGCTAAACTATCAAAATGCTGAGAAGATTTATACCCCTCATGAATCACACGTGTTTCAAAATGTTTCTCATCTTTCATCAAGTATTCCTCCCACTGTGTTCCCTCTAAGTTCTGTTATTCTTCTATTCTAGGATATGATAATCTCACTAAAAAAGAAAGCGTTTACATTAACGTATTAAAGGATTGGTCTTAAAAATAGAGATCTAAAGATATTTCTTATACAGAATTCAAAAAATCTTCAGCTCTGAAAGTAATTGGTTCTGTTTTAGAGTAAAAAAATTGGAATCTACACCGCAAAATGTGATAGTAATTGCAGATGCATTTACAGCTAATCTTACCCGGGAAAGCGAACAAAAGCGGACCCCCCTCGAGCCAGATAAAAGAATCAGTACCATTGGGTTATTAAATAAGGGGAGAAATTTCCCCTAATGAAGAAATGGAACTGAAAACAGTTAAAATAAAGGGAAAATGTACTTCTATTTACTTGAAAAACATTAAAATTGGGGATCTGTGCAAGATTAGAAGGAATTTTTCCCTTTATTTACCCCTATCCAAGCGAGCTTCAGCAGATTAACGGGAAAATTTCCCCTTATAGTTGGTAATTAGTTACTTAGATATCTTATCCTTTATAGAGTAACTAAAGATATAACCTGTTCTTTAGTTTAATAAGGATTTACCTCATAATATAAAAATTAGAACCCGAATTCCTTAAAAAGTTTGTTATATCCAATAAAAAAGGGTTGCAGAATCATTACGATTTGCTTCCCTTTTCCAATGTTTTTTATTGTTTGTACCTTAAAACAGAACCCGTTACTCTGAAAGCCGCCGTTTTTCATATTGATTATCTTGTCAGAAGACGGTTATCCAGGTCTTCCACCACTTGATTTTTCCCATGATTTTTTGCTATATAAAGAGCTTCATCCGCTTTCTTGACTAATTCCTTTACTGATTCAGGGCCGGCGCTGTCATGCTTTCCCCATGATGAAAGCCCGCATGAAAGTGTAACCCTTGGCTGTGTTTTAAAGGCAGTCACTTCCACAATGGCTTCAGCTATGGCAAGCGCAGCTTTTCGTTCAACGAGCGGCAGATAAACAGCCATTTCTTCTCCACCCCAGCGTGCGGCCAGTCCACTCTCTCCTGCTTGATCTTTAAGGAGGTCGGCTACCTGGATCAGGACTTCATCCCCGATCTGATGGCCGTAATTATCATTTACCGATTTAAAGTCATCAATGTCGATCAACAACAGCGTACCTAATTCATCTTTTTTCATCGCCGCTTCCATTTTTTCATCAAGGTAATGCCGGGCATACAATTTCGTCATATGGTCGGTAATGACGAGATGCTCAAGTTCTTCCCTAAGTGTCGCATTCGTGATTGCAAGGGCTGAATGATGAATAAAAGACTGCAAGAGTTTGTACATATCAAACGAAAACATATACGCCTCGGTATGAAGAACGACACAGAAACCTATCAGCTTTTCATTTTGGGTCATCGGCACCGCCATAAGAGATAAATAATCAGGTGCAGCAATCCGGTCACTGACGTCTCCCAGAAAGATCGAATCCCGTTCCTTATTAATCCGGTCTTTCACATAAGATATGTATTTTTGACCTTCTTCTGTAAAAAACCCGGTAGAGCTCTGCTCGAGAATTACTGATTCATTCTTTTCATTTAATACGAATCCGATTGCGCTCGGATGAAATGACCGCTGAATCTGTTTCTTCAAAAATAATAAAGTATCGGATAAGCGGGACTCCAAATTCAATTGATGAGAAGTTTCATTGATAAGCTGCAGGTCACTGATCAGCCTTTTCGACTGTTCATACAGCTTGGCATTCTCCAGTGCACTCCCCGCTGTATAAGCAAGCAATTTGATAAACTCGATTTTTGGTTCAGTAAACAGCATATGAGCGCCTGTGACTACTTCCAAAACGCCATAAATCCCCTGTTTCCCTCTCAATGGGGCATAGAGCCTCGATTCTTCATCCAACTCTATATTCCCGTTTACAAAAGCCTGCATGGCAAAAGGGTTGGCCTTTTCGAAATCGAAGCATTTTATCGGGAGAGAACCGAACTCATACCGGTCATTAGATAGAAGGATTTGGAATGTATCCTGCGGAAACACCTCACCCAGCGTTTCGATAATTTGCACCAACAAAGTCTGTACATCCCTATTGGAATGGAAAACTTCCGTTACCTTAAACAATTCCCGGTAACGCCTTTCTTCTTCATATACATTCAGTACCCTGGATCCATGCTTCAGAAATTGGTCGCTCGCTTTCCAAAAGGAAGAAAGCCATTCCGCTTCAGCCGTTTCCATGGCTTCCTGCCCCTGGATCAATAGGAAGTACTCCTCATCTTTATCAGTTTGAAACTGAAAGCCAGAATGAAAAATAGAATCACTGCAGCTCTTAACAAAAGGTGAAGCGTCTTCAAAATACCTCCTGATGAAGCCCTCACTCAGTACCGGAGGGGCCTCCCCTCCTTGGGTACTTTGAAGAAGGCTGAATCCTTCCTTTCCTTTATTATATAAGAAAGCTTTTTCGATCCCCAGGCATTCTTTTAACAACTCCAGCCAGTTATGAAGATAGTTTGATTGAAGCAGCACGCCTGGCCTGCCATCATGAATCAGATCGAATAATTTAGATTTATAAGCATGTAATTTATCAGTTAGAATGGTCATTTCCTCACCCGTACCCTAAAAGGTTTGTGAACTACTATTAATTGGATTTCGCAAGGACCAGTTCGTCCTCATATACGATGAGCCATAAAGAGTCATCAGCAGACAGCGGATGGATTTCCAATGGCTTTGTTTCTTTTGACAGCTGCAATGCAACTTCTTGTTGATCGATCGCCACAATGGCTCTATGATCGTTTTTCTCATAACGAAATGATTGACGGGTTGAATGACCATGTTCAGGCTGCTCGGCCTGCGTCAGCACATCCAAACCATCTGAAAAAAGGATCCAGTCTTCTTTCTTGGTTTTCACCCACAGGCCATCCCCGTCCCCATGGATTTTCATTTCCTCGATATGTTCCTTCATTGCTGCTGTGTGAAGCACGTTAAAATGGAACTTATTTTCTTTTTCAATATCATATAGGACAAGAACCTGCTGATCACCAACCATTTTGGTAACCGCTGCAACCGCATTTTGATCGCCGTCCTGTTTCTTGAGGATCTGCGCGGATGCAAGAGGTTTCTCATCATCATCCACTCCCCGGGAGGGTGCAGAATATATAACACCGATTGCAACGACAAGCATGCATGAGGCAATCAGTATAAATCGTATGTATTTTTCACGCTTTGTTTCTATCAAAAGCCTTCACCTGACTAACGTATTTACCACTCTTAATTATAACATACGAAGAAACACAGGACTGAAAATAATTGCAATATTTAGGCAGAAATTTGGTAAATACTGCGCAGGCATCAGGATAGGTTTAATTAACTTAGCCCGGCACGAACAAGTCATAAGGCTGGAATCGGATTGTATGATATGGAGATGGGTTGGTGACAAGCTGCACTAGATTAGACGAATGACGATACAAGCAGGTTTTAAATGATCCAGTAAAGAAAAAGTATTTTTTAAACTCGATTCGTCTTTCTATACGAATCTTAAATACTTCCTTGACTTCTATTCTTCTACGTCATATAATGTTCTTTGTGTAAAATAATGCAGCTTCAGTGAAGTCCTTTGTGTTTGTATTTTGTTCCTCTTATGTTGAGGTGTATCTTGTAACCCTCTGCTGCTAGGGCGAAGGTACATGAAAACAAAATACACATAATTGTTAATTCACAGGTGTTTTTATTTTACAACAAAATAAAAACAATAAAGGAGGAGTCTCTCATGGCTCGTTATACTGGTCCAAGTTGGAAATTATCTCGTCGTCTTGGAATCTCTCTAAGCGGTACGGGTAAAGAATTAGAAAAGCGTCCTTACGCTCCAGGTCCTCATGGTCCTAACCAACGCAAGAAAATCTCTGAATACGGTTTACAACTTCAAGAAAAGCAAAAACTTCGTCACATGTACGGAGTAACTGAACGTCAATTCCGTAACCTATTTGACCAAGCTGGCAAATTACAAGGTAAACACGGTGAAAACTTCATGGCTTTACTTGAGTCTCGTCTAGACAACGTTGTTTATCGTTTAGGTCTTGCACGTACTCGCCGTCAAGCTCGTCAGCTTGTTAACCACGGTCACGTAACGGTTAATGGATCTCGCGTAGATATCCCATCTTTCCGCGTACAACCTGGACAAACAATCTCAGTTCGTGAAAAGTCACGCAACCTTGACATCATCAAAGAAGCTCTTGAAGTGAACAGCTTTGTTCCTGAATTCTTGACTTTCGATGCTGACAAGCTTGAAGGTACTTTCACTCGCGTTCCTGAGCGTTCTGAATTACCAGCTGAAATTAACGAAGCTCTTATCGTTGAGTTCTACTCTCGTTAATCTTTGTGAAGAAGAAACTCTGCTCTTTATGGGCAGGGTTTTTTGTTATTTTGGGAAGAAACGAATCTTCAGTAAGTTCGATTTTGGTGATGCGTGAGACCCTGGCAGTGATGAAAATTCGACAAGCTGCTCAATTATGAAAAAAGTGGCGCATTCATTCTAAAAGTGGCTTAATTATCCAGAAAGAGGCGCAATTATTCTGAATGCGGCACAATAAATATTAATATAGTTATATCTCCCCTCTTTCTCACCCATTTCTCCTTGCTACTCTCCCATTTAAATGAAAATCAAGCTTCCTCCACTCCAAACTTATCTTAAATCCGCCTGCCTTCAGCCGAATTCATGCAAAAACAGCGCAATCCCCAAAACAGAGATTACGCTGTCCATTCAAAAAACCACTTCTTACACGTACTGAATCTTAAAGTACTTCTTCTTCCCGCGGCGGATGATCGTGAACTGTCCTTCGATCATATCTTTCTCATCGATCACATGCTGCAGGTCTGTCACGCGTTCGCCGTTGATGTAGATCGCACCGTTGCCTACATCTTCACGCGCCTGGCGTTTTGAAGGTGAAATTTTCGCGTTCACGATCAAATCAACGAGCCCGATCGCATCTCCTTTTGGCTGTTCGAATGAAGGAACATCCTTGAAACCTTCCAGGATTTCAGATGCAGATAGTGATTTGATGTCTCCGCTGAACAGGGCGCCAGTAATTCTGATTGCCTGTTCCAATGCTTCTTCCCCATGGATCATTTTTGTCATTTCCTCTGCAAGTGCTTTTTGTGCTTTGCGTAAATGAGGTTCGGTCTCTACTGAATCTGCAAGGGCATCGATCTCTTCTTGAGACAGGAATGTAAAGTATTTCAGGTATTTCACGACATCGGCATCAGCCGTATTGATCCAGAACTGGTAGAACTCGTAAGGAGACGTCTTCTCTGGATCCAGCCAGATCGCGCCGCTTTCCGTTTTACCGAATTTCGTTCCGTCCGCTTTTGTTACAAGAGGAATCGTGAAACCGAATGCCTTTGTTTCTTCTTCATGCGTTCTGCGGATCAGTTCAAGGCCGGTCGTGATATTCCCCCACTGGTCGCTTCCGCCGATTTGAAGCTTGCAGTTGTAGTTGTCGTATAAGTGATTGAAATCAAGCGCCTGAAGAATCGTGTATGTGAACTCAGTGAATGAGATCCCTGATTCCAGACGGGATGAGATCGTATCTTTTGCCAGCATGTAGTTGACACCCACATGCTTACCGAAGTCTCTCAGGAACGTCACCACATCCATCGCGCCGATCCAGTCGTAGTTATTCACCATGACCGCTCCGTTTTCACCATCGAAGTCGAAGATGCTTTCCAGCTGATTTTTGATGCTTGCTGCGTTGTGTCTGATCGCATCGATCGTCTGCAGTTTACGTTCTTCATTCTTTCCGCTCGGATCACCGATAAGGCCTGTTGCCCCTCCGACCAAAACCAATGGACGATGTCCTTCATTTTGAAAACGGCGGAGAGTCAGGAAAGGCAGTAAGTGACCGATGTGCATACTGTCTGCAGTCGGATCGATTCCGCAGTAGATCGAAATGCTTTCTTTATCTAAAAGGTTCTTTAACCCTTCAGCGTCAGTTTGCTGGTACGTGATTCCACGCCATTCTAAATCCTTCAATAATTCCATATCCAATCTTCCTCCTTCTTCTCTTCCATTCACTCAACACAGCCGTAAAAACAAAAAAGTCCCTGCATATATGCAGGGACGCTGTCGCGCGGTACCACCCAAATTAAGGAAAAAACATCCTTCACTCAAAAAAGATAACGGCTTTCACCGTTTGCTGCTACTAAGAGTTCACAGCAAAAGCTCCAGGATGTAATTCATCTGCATTTTGTGTCAGTTTTCAGCGGCCACTGACTCTCTGGGTAACAGGGAATGCAAACTACTTGATCCTCTCATTGCGGTAGGGTCTGTATGTCAAATGAATTGAAAAAGTTCAATACTAACTATATTAGGTTTTTACCATAATGCATTACTTTAGTCAATAAAGTCAAGAATTTTTTATGTCAAAATACCTTTTTTATTTGACTTTTTACGACAGTGTTCTCTTGGATATGCTATAATAGGAATGTTCTAGGGGGAATGAAAATATGAGAGAAACATGGAACAAATTACTTGAAAAATTAGATCCTGTCATCAGGTTCTTTACAAATACCGGAGTTCAAAAACGAGCAAGAATTACATACGGAGTATTTTGGAACCTTGCCCTGATCACCATTGTTGTATTGGTACTCGGGACGGCTTTCGCAGGGGGCGTGGGGGCCGGTTATTTCGCATCGCTGGTCAAGGAAGAGCCGATTCGTTCTTACGACCAAATGAAAAAGGACATTTACAATTACGAAGAAACCTCGCAGCTTTATTTTGCCGACGATGTCTATCTTGGAAAATTAAGGACAGATCTTGAACGTGAAGAAGTGAAACTGGAAGATGTGTCGGAGCATCTGCGAAATGCCGTCATCGCCACAGAAGATGAGTATTTCAAAGAGCACAATGGAGTGGTTCCGAAAGCGATCATGCGTGCAGTGCTGCAGGAATTCACCAACTCTTCCACTCAATCAGGCGGAAGCACGCTCACACAGCAGCTCATCAAGAACCAGATCCTGACCAATGAAGTATCCTTCGAAAGAAAAGCTAAAGAAATCCTTCTAGCCCTGCGGCTGGAAAGATTCTTTGAAAAGGACGAGATCCTCGAAGCCTATCTCAACGTTGCAACATTGGGAAGAAATTCATCAGGCCGTAATATCGGCGGAGTCCAATCTGCTGCCCAGGGAATTTTTGGCGTGGATGCAAAAGACCTGACCCTTCCACAGTCAGCATTCATAGCCGGGCTGCCCCAGGCTCCTTTCAGTTACACGCCATTCATGAATAATGGAGAACTGAAAGAGAACCTCGAGCCGGGTATGTCACGTAAAAACACCGTCCTATACAGGATGCATAGAGAAGGTTATATCACGGACAAGGAATATGAAGACGCAGTAGCCTACGATCTAACAAAGGATTTCATTGAGCCGAAAGCTTCTCCAAGCGAAAACTACCCTTGGCTGACAGCCGAACTTGAAAGCAGGGCCATCGACATCATGACGGGTGTTCTTGCCGAGAAAGACGGTTATTCGAAGCAGGACCTTGAAAATAATGATGAATTGGAAGAGAAATACCACACACTGGCTGACCGCAATGTCCGTCAAAGCGGGTATGAAATCCATTCCACCATCGATAAAAAAATCTATGATCAAATGCAGAAAACAAAAAATGCTTATGACATGTACGGTCCTTCAAAAACCGTCACAACAACCGACCCTGAAACCGGTGAAGAAGTCCAAGTTGAAGAACCGGTTCAAGTCGGCGCCATCATGATAGAAAACAAGACTGGAAGAATCATAAGTTTCATCGGGGGCCGTGATTTCAAACTCGAGCAGTTGAATCACGCAACATCCTCCTACCGCTCGAATGGTTCGACAATGAAGCCGCTTCTTGCATACGCACCTGCATTGGAGTATGGCTACATTTCACCGGGTTCGCCCCTGCCTGATGTCGGGGTGAATATCAATGGATGGACACCGGAAAACTACTCATTGAAGGAACGGGGACTATTCCCTGCACGATTTGCACTGGCAGAATCATTGAACCTTACGGCGGTCAGAACGTATGCAAACATTTATGACCGCAATCCATTCAACGAATTCCTGATGAAGATGGATTTTGCAAAATTGGGCCGGGTGGATAATAACTTGTCCCTTGCACTCGGAGCCACCACACAAGGTGTGACGGTCGAGGAAAACGTCAATGCTTATTCGACATTCGCCAACGGCGGAAAATTTGTGGACGCCTATATGATCGATAAGATCGTCGATCAAGACGGAAATATTGTGTTTGAACATAAATCAGAGCCAGTGGAAGTTTACAGCCCGCAGACGGCTTACCTGACGATCGACATGATGAGGGATACGCTCGACCATTCACTTGGGACTGGCCGCTATGCGAAAAGATTCCTGAACTTCTCATCGGATTGGGCAGGGAAATCGGGTACTTCCCAGGATTATAAAGACCATTGGTTTGTTGCTTCCAACCCGAGCATCACATTTGGTACCTGGTTTGGGTATGATACACCTTCAGACTTAAATACAGCAGCATCCCGTGCGCAGTATGGACATTACGGATTAAGAAACATTCGTCTATGGTCCTTCCTGCTGAATGATACAAGAGACCTTGCACCAAACCTGATCGATCCCGAAGGCTCCTTTAAAGAACCGGGCGGAATCGTACGACGTTCATTCTGTTCAATCTCCGGACTGCTTCCTTCAGAAGCATGTACGAAAGCCGGACTTGTCAAGAGTGATCTGTTCAATGCCAAATTTGTACCGACCAAAACCGATGACAGCTTGCTGATGAGCCGTTACGTGATGGTCAATGGAAAGAAATATCTGGCCCTTCCTAATACACCGGAAGAATTTTCACAGCCAGGGGTCATCCTGAATCCTGATTTTGTGAAAAATGTATTCGGTAAAGTGCCTGGGGATGCTTCAAAACTGATCCCTCAGGAAGATGAACGGTTTAAAAATGTTCTGATTGCAGAGAATAAAATTTCTGATGATGGAGCTGCACCCGGCACGGTGAAAGCTTCTGTGAACGGAAATAAGATTACATGGACTTCTTCCGGAAGCGGGGATGTCGTCGGTTACCGTGTTTATTCTAAATCCGGTAGTAAAGTAGGCAGCGTCAAATCAGGTGACAACTATTCCGTTTCAGTGGGTAACGGAGAGTATTTCGTCAAGGCCGTCGATGTGGCCGGTAAAGAATCGTCTCCGTCCAACACGGTTCAAGTCGGGAAACCGGAACCAAAGCCTGAAAAGCCAAAACCGGAGCCGAAGCCTCCGGGCGGGGATAAACCAACAGATCCCAAGCCTCCGGAGCCGGATAAACCGGAACCTCCTCCAGCTGACGGCGGCGGAGATGGCGGCGGAGATGGCGGCGGAGATGGCGGCACCACGCCTGAACCTCCTGGTGATGATGAACCAACGGATCCTAAACCGCCTGAAGAAGGAACAGAATAAAAAATGGAAAACGAGCACAGAATTAGTTTCTGTGCTCGTTTTTTGATGAATGGAGAAATGTCATGCAAAAACCCCCGCTTCAATAAGCGGGGGTTTTCTTATAACGATTAATCTTCCATCGTACTTAAATCACCAGTAGGTAAATCCAGCTCCCATGCTTTCAAGACACGGCGCATGATTTTACCGCTTCGGGTCTTTGGAAGTTTTTCACGGAATTCGATTTCACGTGGAGCGGCGTGCGCAGCCAATCCTTTTTTGACAAATTGGCGGATATCTTCTTTCAGCTCATCTGTCACTTCGTAGCCGTCACGAAGTGCTATGAAGGCCTTGATGATTTCACCGCGTACAGGGTCAGGTTTACCGATGACACCGGCTTCTGCGACTGCAGGGTGTTCAACAAGCTTGCTCTCCACCTCGAACGGGCCTACGCGTTCACCGGATGTCATGATGACATCGTCCACACGGCCCTGGAACCAGAAGTAGCCTTCTTCGTCCATATACGCTGAGTCCCCTGATACATACCAATCACCCGGCATGAAGTAAGACTCGTACTTCTGCGGATTGTTCCAGATCTGGCTCATCATGGATGGCCAGCCTTTTTTGATAGCCAGGTTCCCCATTCGGTTCGGAGGGAGCTCATTCCCCTGATCATCGACGATCGCAGCCTTCACTCCCGGGAAAGGTTTACCCATTGATCCCGGCTTGATTTCCATGCAAGGATAGTTACAGATCAACTGTCCTCCCGTTTCCGTCATCCACCACGTATCATGTATGCGCAGGTTGAAGACCTTCATCCCCCAGCGCACCACTTCAGGGTTAAGGGGTTCTCCCACACTCAGGATATGGCGAAGGGAACTTAGATCGAACTGTTTCACGACCTCATCGCCGGCACCCATCAGCATCCTGAAAGCGGTCGGTGCACTGTACCATACGGTCACCCCGTAATCTTCTATCGTTTTATACCAATTTTCAGGCTTGAAGCGCCCTCCTACAATGACGTTTGAAGTACCTGTCAGCCATGGGCCGAAGATTCCGTATGAAGTACCCGTCACCCAGCCAGGGTCCGCCGTACACCAGTATACATCTTCTTCCTGCAGATCCAGCACCCATTTAGATGTCTGGTAGTGCTGAAGCATTGCATTATGAACATGCAGCACTCCCTTAGGCTTTCCTGTCGAGCCGGACGTGTAATGCAGGATCAGACCGTCATTCCGGTCCACCCACTCGACTGCAAGCTTATCACTTGCTTCTTTGAATTTTGCATTGAAATCAACATGTACATCATCTTCCTGCACGTTATCCCCGATAAGGAATACATGTTTGAGATGAGGCAGTTCACTGACAGGAACACGGTCCAGCAGTTCAGGAGTCGTGATGAGAACCTTTGCTTCGCTGTCCTCCAGGCGGTCCCGTACAGCGCCCTCCATGAATGCTTCGAATAAAGGACCGACAATGGCGCCCAGCTTCACTGCTCCGAGAACGGAGAAATACAGCTCGGGTGATCTTGGCATAAAGATGAACACACGGTCCCCTTTTTCCACATCACCGTATTGTTTCAGGACGTTTCCTGCTTTATTGGATAATTTCTTCATATCAGTGAACGTGTATTTTTCATCACGTTCAGGATCCCGATAATAAAGGGCAACTTTATTTTTTCTGAATGATTCTGCATGACGGTCAATCGCTTCATACGCTAAATTTACCCGTCCTGTCTCATGCCATGAAAATTCTTTTTCAACTTCCTTCCAATCAAAAGAATCATAAGTATTTTCATAGCTTTCAAGATTATAGTTCCCCTTCGTGACTGGTAACGCTTCCACTTTCATATACCGAATCCCCCTTATGTAAGAATTTACAACCTTATTATAGTATATAAATTATATTTTCTCAATTTTTTAAAAAATCAGTTGTATCGATTATCCTCAATATTTATAGGATTGATACCATTTAAACCATTGATTTATAGGTATTTTACAATAATGTTCCGCTGGCAAAAATTTATTTCAAACGTCTGAAAATTTTGTGAAAGCGCTCTACTTTTTTCTATTTCATGTATAATAGATTGAGAGGAATATCTTTAGGTGGTGTCCAGATGAAATTGAAGAAAACCTATAATGCAACTGAGGTAAAGACAACAAAAGGAAACTTGATCATTGAAGGGCCTATTCATGCAGAGGAACTGGCACGTCTTGATTTTCATGAAGATTTGGTCGCTTTCAGACCTCCTGCACAGCAGCATAAAGCTCTTGTCGAGATTGCCGGTTTGCCTGAAGGAAGGATTATAATCGCAAGGGATAATCATACGATTGTAGGCTATGTTACATATCTATATCCAGATCCTCTTGAACGTTGGTCTCAAGGGAAAATGGAGAATTTGATCGAGCTCGGTGCAATTGAAGTCATTCCAAAGTATCGCGGTGCCTCAGTCGGAAAGCACCTGTTAAAAGTATCAATGATGGATGACAATATGGAAGACTTCATTGTCATTACAACCGAATATTACTGGCATTGGGACCTGAAAGGAACGGGGCTGAATGTTTGGGAGTACCGCAAAATCATGGAGAAGATGATGAATGCGGGAGGGCTGGAATATTACGCGACCGATGACCCTGAAATCAGTTCCCACCCAGCCAACTGCCTGATGGCGAGAATCGGAAAAAGGGTCGACTCCGAATCCATCCAGAGATTCGATCAGCTTCGATTCATGAACCGTTTTATGTATTAAACTATTCGTTTTCTAGAAGGGGTGGAGAGCATGATAGTCGAAGAAATTATGAAGACGGAAGTGGCTGTCTTAAAACCGGATGATACGATTGAATCAGCCATTAATTTAATGAGGGAAAAGAAAATCAAGCATATCCCCATCATCAATGATCACTCAGAAGTCATCGGGATTGTAAGTGACCGCGATGTCAAGGACGGTACACCCTCTATATTTGATGATGATTCTTCTGCCGCTGAGCTGAAGAAACCTCTCAAATTCATTATGAAAACAGATGTGATTACAGGGCACCCCCTGGATTTTGTCGAGGAAGTTGCCGCTTTATTTTATGAACATCACATCAGCTGCCTGCCGATTGTAAGGGAGAACAAGCTGATCGGGATCATTACGGAAACAGACCTCCTCCACACGCTGATCCAGCTGACAGGAGCCAATCAGCCCGGTTCACAGATTGAGGTAAAGGTCCCTCATCGTGCGGGTATATTATATGATGTGGCAGGCATTATCCGTCGCCATAACAGCAATATTCTGAGTGTACTTGTATACCCTGATAAAAAAGATGAAGCCTATAAAATACTTGTCTTCCGGGTAAGGACGATGAATCCGATGAACGTGATAGAAGATTTGAAGAAAGAAGGATATGACGTGTTATGGCCAAACATGCCGGGAATGTCTTCATGATGAAAGATGCAGTATTTATTTATTCCGACGAACTTCTCGGGTACCGTTTCAATGATCAGCATCCTTTCAACCAGACCAGATTGACGCTGACTATGGATTTATTGAAGGAAGTCCAGGCCCTCCATCCGGGGGAGATCATCCCGGCAAGAATGGCAACGGATGAAGAGTTATTTCTCAATCACGACCCCAACTATGTAAACGCTGTCAAGAGAGCAAGTACTGGCCAGCTCCCTCCTGAACAGGCAGAAGGTTACGGAATCGGTACTGAAGATACACCGATGTTCGATGGGATGCACCAAGCAAGCGCCTATCTGGTCGGAGGGACGCTTACAGCAGTTGATTACGTGATGACCGGAAAAGCGAAACATGCGCTTCACCTCGGCGGCGGGCTTCATCACGGCTTTAAGGGTAAGGCTTCCGGCTTCTGTATATACAATGACAGTTCTGTTGCCATCCGGTATTTACAAGAAAAATATAATGCCAGAGTGCTGTATGTCGACACGGATGCCCATCACGGGGATGGTGTTCAGTGGTCTTTTTATGACGATCCCGATGTCTGTACATTGTCCATCCACGAAACCGGCAGATACTTGTTCCCCGGCACAGGCAACATCAATGAACGCGGCCATGGGAAAGGGTACGGATTTTCATTCAATATCCCGTTGGATGCATTCACAGAGGATGAATCCTGGCTCGAAGCATATGAAACAAGCTTCCGGGAGGTTGTTGAATTCTTCAAACCCGATGTCATCCTGACTCAGAATGGTGCAGATGCCCATTACTATGACCCATTGACACATCTGTCTGCCACGATGAACATTTACAAGGAAATTCCCCGCATCGCCCACGAACTGGCTGAGAAGTACTGCAACGGCAAATGGATTGCGGTAGGCGGCGGCGGATATGATATTTGGCGGGTCGTCCCGAGAGCCTGGTCCTTGATCTGGCTGGAGATGACCGGACGGGTGGATGCATCCGGCGCCCTCCCGCCGGCTTGGATTGAACGGTGGAAAAGTAAAGCAGGAGTTCCACTGCCCACTGAATGGACCGACGCTCCAGACATTTATCCAGCCATACCGCGGAAAGGCGAAATCACTGAAAAAAATAGACATACCCTTGAAAAAGCCCTCTATCCCATCCGCCAGCAGCTTAGGCAGAAACCCGGAAGTTGAGAGAGCAGATAACAGGCTCAGAGTCTATAGCCGACAGACTCTGAGCCTTTACTATCTTTACCTTCCCTTCACTTTCCTGCAACAAAAAAACCACTTCAACTTTCACTGTTGAAATGGTTTCCTATTCTACGATTCTTCTTCATAAGCAGGGTCGCTGACGATGATCTCCACTCTTCTATTCTTTTGCAAATTATCAGATGTATCATTCGGCGCAATCGGACGCGTATCACCGTAGCCTACTGCGATGAATCGTTTTGGGTCCAGGTTTTCAGCCTGGATCAAGTATCGGATCACAGCACTGGCACGTGCCGAAGAGAGTTCCCAGTTAGAAGGAAATTGATATGTAGAAATCGGCCTGTTGTCCGTATGCCCTTCCACTTTTACAAAGTTGGGGATTTGAGACAGCAGATTTCCCACTTTATTTAAAAACGGATAGGATGTTTCAAGGATCGCTGCTTCGCCAGAGGCAAAGAGTGCCTGTTCCTGCAGGACAAGGACGACTCCTCTTTCCGTTCTTGTCGCAACCACGATGTCACTCAATTCGTTTTCTTTTAAGTAAGCTTGGATTTCTGTCAGTAATTCCTGCAAGTCTTTCTCCCGCTCTGCCCTTGTGTCCCTTTGATCAGCGTCCATTTCTATTTCAGGCTCGCTTGACGGCTTTTCAAATGGGATGACAGATGGGTAGAATTCAAGAATCTGCTTCTGTTGAAATGAATCGGCAATGGCGCGGAATTTTACTATATCAATCTGCGACATTGAAAAAAGCAGAATAAAGAAAACGAGAATAAGAGTGATCAAATCCGAAAAGGTCACCATCCATCGCGGAGCATTCGCTCTCGGCTCAATCGGTTTTCTTCTACGCCTCATCAAGGGCTGCCCCCTCCTGCTGCCTTTGGGCATATCTCAGCAGTTCGTCGTGTGACAGAAAGACTTTGAGCTTTTCTTCAAGTATTCTCGGATTCTGTCCTGATTGGATCCCCACTACTCCTTCGATGATGATTTGCTTCATGAACACTTCTTTTTCCGTACGCATGGCTAACTTAGATGCCATGGGGATAAATACAAGATTGGCAAGAAGTGATCCATACAAGGTCGTCAGAAGCGCAATGGCCATATTGGGCCCTAATGAAGATGGATCATTCAGGTTCTTAAGCATCAGGACAAGGCCAATCAGGGTTCCGATCATTCCCCACGCAGGTGCATATTCCCCTGCCTTGTCCAACAAGCTTCTGCTCTTGCGGTGACGCTCTTCAAGAGCAATGATTTCAGCTTCCATAATATCTGTCATGACATCAGTTTCGATCCCATCAACAGCTAAAAGGACCCCTTTTCGTAAGAAAGGGTCCTCAATTTCTTCCACTTCCGCTTCTAAAGCCAGAAGACCCTCTCTCCTGGCTTTTTCAGAAAGCATGATGAAGGTGCGGATCAACCCATGGGTGTCATAATCCTCGTCCCGGAAGGATTCACGCATGACTTTCCCCAGAGTTTTAAGTTCTTTGATTGAGAAGCTCACCAGCATGGCAGCAATCAAACCGCCGATGACAATAAAAATAGAGGGAAGGTCCACAAATGAACCAAACCCTGAAAGCCCTGAGTTTGAAATGATCGCAAACGCTACAAAAAGAAAGCCTGCGACCACTCCGATAGGCGTAAGAACATCAATCTTCTTCATTTTGACTCTCCCTGTAAATAAGTTTTGTCTTATTATTTATATCGACAAAAACCTTATTTTGTTGAGCGTCTATGTTCAATGCGGTGAGGTAATACAACCGTTTCTTCTTCAACCGTTTCTTTATTCATGTATTTCGTCAAAAGTCTCATCGCCACAGCACCGATGTCATAAAGCGGCTGAACGACTGAGGTCAGTTGAGGTCTCACCATGAGAGCAAGCCTTGTATTATCAAAGCTGATGATCTCCACATCCTCAGGGATCGTGACACCACTGTCCTGCGCTCCGTGCACTACGCCAAGGGCCGTTTCATCGTTCCCCACGAAAATCGCTGTCGGTTTATCATCCAGCTCCGAGAATTTCTGCCATGCTTCAAGGCCGGAATCATATGTGTACTCGCCTTCCACCACAAGGTCATCGCTGAATTCCACTCCTGCAGAAGCTAATGCTTCTCTATATCCCTCCAGCTTGAACTTCATATTGATCGTATCGTGGAAAGGGCCACTTACAAATCCTATTTGTTTGTGTCCTTTATCAAGCAGTTCTTTCACTGCGTCGTACGTTGCAGCCTTATAGTCAATGTTTACGGATGGAACTGTATTGGTTTCTTCCACTGCACCTGCAAGGACAATCGGAACCGGGGAACGTTCGAACTCCTGAACATGCTCTTCCGTGATATGTCCCCCCATGAACAGGATGCCATCCACTTGTTTTCCAAGCATCGTGTTCAACAAATGAAGTTCCTTTTCAGAGTTTTGATCCGAGTTGCTCAAGATGATATTGTATTTGTACATAGTTGCAATATCCTCGATCCCGCGTGCCAATTCAGCATAAAAGATATTTGAAATATCCGGGATGATGACTCCGACTGTTGTCGTCTTTTTACTCGCGAGTCCTCTTGCTACTGCATTGGGACGGTAGCCCAAGCGGTCGATGACCTCTAGTACTTTCTTTCTTGTTGCCGGTTTTACGTTCGGATTTCCGTTTACTACACGTGATACAGTGGCCATCGATACATTGGCTTCCCGCGCTACATCGTATATTGTTATATTCATTACTGACACTCCTTTAACTTCTCAACTTATTAATGTTATTTTACACTAAACAATCCATAAGAAAAAAGCGATTACAATGGTTTGTTAAAAAATGCACATATTTAGCATTAAAAAATTTATTATAACAGTCTTTAGTCTATTTATCTGCAATTATGTTGATTATCATACGACAGAGTTTGGTTAACTGCAATAAACGGGTATAAAAATTCCCTTTCCCGCCGCTTTTGATTTCCGTGGAAGACTTCGCTTTCCGCGGGTGGTTGGTGAGCCTCCTGATATGAACAAAACTGTCAATACAGGTGCTCCCCATTCGATTTTGAATTATTTTTGTCCGCCTTTAAGAAGCGAAGCCCCTACAGCTTCTTTTAAACTTTGCTTTGACTGTGCGTTTCCTACTGGTTTTCTCCTTTCATTTAGGATGAAACTAAAGGTAAGCACACGGCACGAAGGCAAAAATGTTCGACTGCGGTTAGCACTCTGATATTCGTGGATTCACACATTTTATCTTTCCGTATGAAGGACTTTCCCACTAACTCGTAACGTGCATTCATCTGACGAATCAGACTAGCACAGAGGAGGCACGTGGATGTTCCTTCCCGGTGTTGATCTTTGCCTTCGAGCCCTAAGCTCATCTCATCTTCGTTTCGTTTGGGCAAAACTGTATACAAGGAACACTAGATCACTTGAAACAAAGGATTTACTGATGAATCGGTTTGATTTCTTGGAAATCGCCCAAATAAACCCAGCTAGTTCCCTGGCGACAGCGGTAATGGCTTTATTTTTTTCTTTCCCTTTAGAAACCAATCGGTAATATTTTTTATGGAGTCTGTTTTGCGCTTTCCAGGAGATTTCCTTCACAGTAAGCGGACTTCCTTGTTGACGCTTTTTTAAATCACCTTTAACGGCAGGTGAATATCGGTAACTCCAGGCAGCTTCAATTAACAGTTTTCTCAAATGTCGGTTACCGGCTTTTGTGATTTGCCCCTGGTGTCTGCGTTCACCACTTGAGTACTCACTCGGAATCAATCCGGCGTAAGCCATAAATTGAGGCGCCGTCTGAAAGCGTTGGAAACACGCTACTTCTGCGACAAGGCTGGTCGCCGTAATCAGTGCGATGCCCCGTAGTGATTGAAAAGCCTGGATCATCGGTGCGTGCACATTTTTTGTGGACTGTTCGCGAATCTCTTCTTCAAGTCTAATCACCCGCTGTTGAAGCTCTTTGAGTTGATGATAGTATTCCTGAAATACAACACGCGCAGATGAATACTCGAACTTCAGTGTATCAAGCCACCTGTAGTATTTAATTGTCCAACGATTCACACCATCGGGTGGCCGGATTTCGTGACGCATCAGGAATTTAGTCAGCCGGTGTCTGGCACGCAGCTCATCTTCTTTTGCATCTTCACGGCAGCGAACCAGATCACGCAGTGCTTCACCTTCTTCTGAAGGCACATGGATCGTTGTTAACTCACCAGCTCTATAGAGCTGAGCGAGTCGGATGGCGTCTCTTTTATCTGTTTTCACACGCTCCCCAGGCTTTTGAGGAATGAGTGATGGCGCAATAATATCACAATGCACACCCATTGAAGTCAGTAAGCGATAGAGTGGATAGCCTGTTGGTCCAGCTTCATAACACATGTACAGGTTTTCAGATTGACCAAGCTTTTTCACGAGAGACCGGAGGGCTTCAGCAGTATGAGGAATCATGCCATAGTACCTTGGAGCTTCACGTCCTACATCTGCGATGGCAACTGAAATTTTTTCTTTAGATACGTCTAAACCAATAAATTTTGTGGTATTCTTCATAATAAGCTAGCTCCTTTCGTAATGTAGCTCTGATTGGGTTTGATTGTGCTTACTTTCATATACCCAGTTAACCTACGAAGTTACGAATAAGGAGCTAGTTTTGTTCATGATAACTCGTCGCTTGCGCTCCTGTGGGGTCTCACCTAACTCGCTTTTCCCGCAGAAGTCTTCGTCTTCCACTCCAATCAAAAGCTGGAGAGAACTCAAACCACAATTCATTTAACCAACAATACCTATATGAACTTTTCAAATTAAAAAGGCTGGACTTTGCGTGAAAGTCCAGCCTTTTTTCTATACCCCGTTTTGGGTTGGTTAAACGTTGATTGTACGTCCTTTTAATAGTTCCTGGTAGAAGTGATCGAATTGGTCCAGATCCATTTGCTGTGCTGAGTCGGATAGGGCTACAGCAGGGTCCGGATGTACTTCTGCCATCACTCCGTCGGCTCCGATGGCGATTGCCGCTTTCGCTGTTGGAAGCAGAAGGTCTCTGCGCCCTGTGGAATGCGTGACATCCACGAATACAGGAAGGTGAGTCTCTTGTTTCAGGATCGGTACAGCAGAGATATCAAGTGTGTTCCGTGTCGCTTTCTCGTACGTACGGATTCCGCGTTCACAAAGGATGATGTCCCCGTTGCCCTGAGAAATAATATATTCAGCTGCATTGATGAATTCATCGATCGTTGCAGCCAGACCTCTTTTTAATAGAACCGGTTTCTTCACTGCGCCTGCAGCTTTCAGCAATTCGAAGTTCTGCATGTTTCTCGCACCAATCTGGATCACATCGATGTAATCGAGTGCCGGTTCGATATCTGCAGGATTCACGATCTCACTGACTACCGCCAGATCGTATTCATCCGCAACCTTTTTAAGAATCTTTAATCCTTCAATACCCAGCCCCTGGAAATCATATGGGGATGTTCTTGGCTTGAAGGCCCCGCCGCGAAGAAGTTTCAATCCTTTCGCTTTGACAGCCTGTGCAACTTGAGCAACCTGTTCATACGATTCCACTGCACACGGGCCGAAGATGAAATGAGGATTTCCGTCACCGATTGCATCTCCATTGATATTTACAATCGTATCCTCTGCTTTTTTCTTACGGGATACTAGCAATGCTTTGCGATGATCATCTTTCTGTAATTCTAAACCAGCTTTAAAGACCTCTTTAAAGATATGTTCAATAGTCGAATGTTCAAATGGACCATTGTTATTTTCCTTGATCAGGTCTAACATTCCTCTTTCACGAACAGGATCATAACGGTATACTCCTTGCTTTTCCTTCACACGCCCGATTTCCTGAACGAGCTTAGCACGTTCATTGATGGTTTCTAATAGTTTTAAGTTCATCTCGTCGACTTTTTTTCGCAATTGATCGAGCTCTTGATTACTCACAATACAGCACCCTTTCTTGATTTTATCCTGTTCATACATAAAAAACTGTCTTAGTTTTATAAAAGTATGATACATTTTTTATAGATATTGAAACTAATTATAATAGAAGATTTCTCAAATGTCACGATAAATTTCTTTATTAATTAAACGCTTTTAAGCACTAAAGTATTTTAGTATCTTATGAGACTCATCAAAAGTAGGTGTTTACTTTGCAAAAAATTTTTTCATTGGATATAGGAACCCGTTCAGTCGTGGGCATCATTTTAGAGGAAAAAGACGGGAAATACCATGTATCCGACATTGAAGTGGAAGAGCACAAGAAAAGGGCGATGCTAGACGGGCAGATTCATGATGTCCCCGCTGTTTCGAATGTCATTACATCCATTAAGAAGAAGCTGGCAGAAAAGCATGGACCGCTTCACAAAGTATGTGTCGCTGCTGCCGGCAGAGCATTAAAAACCGAAAAATCAGCTGCCTCGTTTTCCATTAAAGGCAAGCCTCTCCTGAAAAAAGAAGATATCCTCCATTTGGAACTCAGTGCCGTCCAGCAGGCACAAGCCCAGGCCGCAGAAAATGAAAGCGATGACAAAAGCTATCACTATTATTGCGTCGGCTACTCCGTATTATATTATCGGCTGGACGGCGAGGAAATCGGCAGCCTGATCGATCAGCAGGGGGACGAGGCCAGTGTGGAAATCATTGCAACCTTCCTTCCCAGGGTTGTAGTCGAATCACTTTTGGCTGCATTAAATCGAGCGGGGCTTGAAATGGAAGCATTGACGCTTGAACCAATCGCGGCAATCAATGTTCTGATCCCTCAGTCCATGAGGAGATTGAATGTCGCCCTTGTGGATATCGGAGCGGGAACATCCGATATTGCGCTGACCAATAAGGGAACCGTCACCGCATACGGGATGGTCCCGACCGCCGGGGATGAAATTACTGAAGCCATCAGTGACGCATTACTGCTCGATTTCCCACTGGCGGAAAAAGCAAAAAGGGAACTTCATCAATCTGAGACCATTTCTGTGACCGATATTTTAGGATTTGAATCAGAGCTTTCAGTACAGGAAGTGGTAGATAAAATACATCCTTCAATTGAACATCTTGCCCGGAAGATCTCACATGAAATTCTTCTATTAAACAATCAAAAGTCACCGCAGGCTGTCATGCTCGTAGGCGGAGGCAGCTTGACGCCAAAATTGCATATTGAGTTGGCCAGGTCATTGAACCTTCCGGAAAACAGAGTAGCTGTAAGAGGAATTGAAGCCATCCAAGATTTAACGTTTACAGACGCTGCCGCTAAAGGCCCGGAGCTTGTAACGCCTGTCGGCATTGCAATCGCCGCTAAACAAGCGCCTGTCCAGTACGTAACCATTCACGTGAATGATCAGCCGATCCGCCTGTTCGAGGTCAAGGATCTAACCATCGGGGATGGGCTGCTTGCTGCTGGACTGAAAATAAACAGATTGTACGGAAAGCCAGGTAATGCCTACTTTATCACGATCAATGGACAGAAAGTGACCCTTCCCGGAGGCTACGGTCATCCCCCTGTGATTTCTAGGAACGGTAAAGAAGCATCCGTGGACGACAGACTGATGAACCATGACAGGATCACGGTCATTAAAGGATCGGACGGGACGTCCCCCACTGTAAGAATAAGAGAGTTAGTCGATGATATTCCTGATAAGACAGTGACAATCAATGAGAAGGCACATACTCTGTCACCCAAACTTTTAAGAAACGGAAAGAGTGCCACCTTGGATGAGACGCTCCAAGACGGGGACACCATTCATTATGAGGCAAGGGAAACGATTGCCGAGGCATTGAGAAAGCTAGGGTATGATGAGTGGCTGGAAAAATGTAAACCATTCCGCCTCACCCTCAACGGAAAAGAAACCTTCATCCCTTCATTCGGAGGGAAGGTGTTCGTTAATAATTTGGAGGTTAAACCTTCTTCTGCCCTTGGTCATAATGACCGCATCATGTTAAAGGCACCAGAGCACCCTACAGTCGGACAATTACTGATGAAAATAAATGATTATCGTGAACGTTCGATCGAGGTCGTGTTCAATGGCAGCCCTGTTAAATTGAAGCAGGAAGCGGCAAAGGTTTATAAAGAAGGAAAGCCATTAAATCTGAATGACCCCATACGTACCGGAGATTCGATAACAATTGAGGAAAAAGCAGCACATTCGTTTATTTTCCAGGATATCTTTAATCACGTGGAAGTTTCCATGCCTGAACACGGGAATGCATCCTTTCAGTTAATAAGGAATGGGGAAGAAACCACTTTTTATGAGGAAATACAAGCTGGGGACAGTCTCGAGATACGATGGGCGAATGCGTATAAATAAACAAAGACATAAAAAAACTGGCGCGTTACGCCAGTTTTTTTATGAACCGATCTGTCCAGGGACACTGCTCGGCTTATTCGTGCTGTGAATATTCTCTTTATTCGAAGATGAAATGGACGTTGATGCAGATGAAGTTTGTGTAGAATCCGACGTCACTTCTTCACCGGCTTCCTTTACTTTACTGCCGATTTCCTTAAGATCTTCAGCTGCTTCCTTTGTAGTGGCGATGATCTCTGTTGAGTCATCTTTTACCTGATTCACTTGATCGATGACTTCCCCGTTTACTTTTTCATATAGTTTTTGCGCGTCATTGATCGCTTCTTTTAATACAGATGAAGCTGACTTGATTCGATCCTGCCAGTCATTCATGACTCCTGATGGATTTTCTTTCACTTTTGAAACCATGCCCATTGTAGAGTCCTTCATTGAGCTCGTACCGTTTGTAATTTTCTTTCTTGTATTCTTATCCATCATGGCAACCGCTCCGCCAACGACGGCTCCGAGTACGATTCCTTTAACAAGCTTCCCGCTTCTTTTCTCCTTAACGGTAGGGATTTGGTTTACGTTGTTTGATTTATTCATTTGATTTTGGTAAGACTGTACCATATTAAATTAATCCTCCTATAGTTTAATTGATTTGTTATTACGTTTAATTCCCCTTTGCCTTGCAAATAAACGCTAATTTGGGAAATTCCTATTATTACCGATGTTGGTTTGTTTTTTTACTAGAGTAGACTGTTAATACCGCTTTTGATTTCCGCTTCGAGTACTCGCTTTCCGCTAGGCGGGCGGTGAGCCTCCTCCTCGCATTTGCTCCTGTGGGGTCTCACCTGTCTCGCAAATCCCCCAGGAGTCGAGCACCTTCCGCTCCAATCAAAAGCTGGAGCCAGATGAAAGAATCAGTAACATTGGATGATTAAATAAGGGGAGAAATTTCCCTTAATGAAGAAACTGAACTGATAACAGTTAAAATAAAGGGAAAATTTACTTCTATTTACTTGAAAAACATTAAAATTGGGGATCTGTGCAAGATTAGGAGGAATTTTTCCCCTTATTTACCCCTATCCAAGCGAGTTTCAACAGATTAAAGGGAAAAATTCCCCTTATTTATATCTTTGGTTACTCTATAAAGGCTAAGGTATCATATGCATTCAAAAAGTTTGTTCTATCCAATAAAAAAAGGGTTGCAAAATCATTGTGATTTGCTTCCCTTTTTCCAATGTTTTTTATAGTTTGTACCTTAAAACAGAACCCGTTACTATGCAGATTCTTATTTATAGTTTACTCAGTTCTTTTTCGGTGATGTTCCAGTGGGATGCGTTCCAGCCGGGTTTTCCGTCGATGAACAGGAATGCTTGCGGCGATTCATGCTTGATGGCATATTTCTCAGCAATATGGCTCGAGAGTTCCCTGGATTCCTGGACCGCCAGATAATAACCCTCTTCTTCCCTATTGTTATTTAAGAACGCTTGATAATCATTGAACGCATTTGAGCTGATCGGACAAGTCAGACTGTGTTTCATAAAGAAAAAGCGGGGCTTCGTTTCTGCAAGTTGTTCGAATTGCTGGACCGTTTCAATCTTTTGCATCTTCAGTATACATCCTTTCCTTCTCTTATCCTTATACAGATGGCTGCATCAAGAATAGCCTGCACAAAAAAGCGGCGAAGTAATCATATCACCTCACCGCTCCTCAGGACAACTATTATTGGTTATACGTTTTTTCTGTTTCATCAAAAGCTTTTTTCGTTTCTTCAAGCTTTTGATTTACATCATCAGATTCCTGAACAGGAGTCGCATCTCCCACAGGCACTTCCTGAAGCTCGTCATTTACATCTTCACTGTTGTTTTTTGAACGGTAAGATTTGAACTTATCTTTCACTGTATTGGATTGCTCCTGAACAGTCTTTGAAAGTGCCGCAGACTTTTCTTTAGCGACTGCCGCTAATTCATTGCTCTTTTCAACCGCTGTATCTTTCCATTGACCTGACTTTTCTTTTATTACGCCGGCTTGTTCATTAAGGTCGTTACGCAGATCCTTTCCGGATTTAGGAGCAAGTAAAAGTGCTGTTGCAGCTCCTACAATCCCTCCGATCAATGTGCCGATCATGAAGTCCTTTGAGTTGATGTTGTTACTGTCGTTTGTTTGCTGATTTTGAGTTTGGTTTTGTGTCATTTGAAAATTCCCCTCTCCTAATTGTTATAAGATCTTGCTCTTTTAACCAATTTTTCTCGAGATTGAACTTCTGTGTGTGCGGGTTGATTTTGAACAGCGTTGTCAGAAAGACTCGACTGTTGTTCCTTTTTTTGCTTCCACTTGTCCTTTAACTCGATGATCGCATTTCCCCACTGAACCACCTGGGAGATCTTCCCTTGATTCCTTTCGAGCTCAGAAGAGATGGAAGTGCTCACTTTCTTTACCGAGTTATTAAGGTTCTGAATGGAATGACCTACATCTTTTACTGCATAAACAACGGTGTTCAGATCCTCAGACTTGCGCTGGATATCCTCGGCTAAAAGGTTCGTTTTATGTAGTAATTCAGTAGACTCCTTTGTCACTCCCTGAAGCTGGGTTTCAAGACCGTTCAACGTACTTGATACACTGTCGAGGGTCGTCCCCATTGATTTCAAGGTTTTCATAACGCTTATTACTAAAATGAAAAAGGCAATTGCAATAACTGCTACACTTAGATAAAGAATTATTTCCATATAGTACACCTCCATGTATAGAAATTCTTTACCCACCCTATACACAAATAAAACATTATACTAGGATTTCTTCCTGTGGAGGGCAAATTCCTGCTTAATTTTTAAAATACTTTTTTATCTTTTCTAATTTACTTTTTTATCATCCCGGTAATTTTTAGGGTACAATAAAAATTGAAATTCATATAAGGGGGCTACAAAAATGAAAGATCCGCGTATTGAAAAACTGGCAAGGAATTTAATTCAATATTCTGTCCAACTGCAGCCAGGTGAAAAAGTGCTGATCGAAAACTTCGGCTTACAACGCGAATTGGTCACAGCACTCGTTAAAGAAGCTTATGCAGCAGGAGGCTTCCCATTTGTATCCATCAAAGATCACTCAGTGGACCGTGCACTGCTGCTCGGGGCGCAGGATGATCAATACAATATGATGGCTGATTTCGAGGCGAATGTCATGAAGGAAATGGACGCGTATATCGGTCTTCGTTCCGGTGATAATATCAGCGAGCAATCAGACGTTCCGGATGAAAAAATGAAAATCCACGGGAACACGATTGGAAAGAAAGTACATAGGGAAATCCGCGTTCCGAAGAAAAAATGGGTGGTACTGCGCTATCCGAATGCATCAATGGCTCAGTTGGCAAAAATGAGCACGGAAGCATTTGAAGACTTCTATTTTGATGTCTGCAACCTTGATTACAGTAAAATGGATAAGGCAATGGACAACCTTGTCGAACTCATGAACAAAACGGATGAAGTCCGCCTCGTTGGAGAAGGGACCGATCTGACGTTCTCGATCAAAGATATTCCGGCGGTAAAATGTGCAGGACGTTTGAATATACCTGATGGAGAAGTTTATTCTGCTCCAGTCAAGGAGTCTGTAAATGGAACCATTTCCTACAACACTCCATCCCCTTATAACGGGTTTACTTTTGAGAACGTAAAGCTTACGTTCAGAGACGGAAAGATTGTAGAAGCAACCGCCAATGATACGGAAAGAATCAATAAGATATTCGATACGGATGAAGGAGCCAGATACGTCGGTGAATTCGCCATTGGAGTCAATCCTTTCATCCAGCATCCGATGCAGGATATCCTCTTCGATGAGAAAATCGACGGAAGCTTCCACTTCACTCCTGGTGAATGCTATGAAGACGCCTACAACGGAAATCATTCAAACATCCACTGGGATATGGTCATGATTCAAAGACCCGAATACGGAGGAGGAGAGATTTACTTCGACGACGTACTGATCCGAAAAGACGGAAAATTCGTCCTTCCTGAACTCGAAGTACTGAATCCTGATAATCTTAAATAATAATCAAAGGCCCTTTTCTCACTGCTAATGCAGTGAGAAAAGGGCCTTTAAAATGAAAAGCCGACCCCATAGGAGCCGGCATCATTTGATTAGTTTTCTGCTAGTTTTTCTTTTAATGTCGCTTCGTATGCTTCCTGGAACTTTTGGACATCTCCCGCTCCCATAAAGATCAGGACACCGTTGTCATGGTCCAATAAAGGAGTAGTATCATGTTCGTCGATAATTTCAGATCCTTCAATTTTACTTTGCAGATCTTGGATCGACAGTTTGCCATGATTTTCTCTTGCTGAACCGAAAATCTCGCATAAGTACACTTTATCCGCCATATCAAGGCTTTCAGCAAACTCAGACAGGAAGGTTTGCGTACGGGTGAAAGTATGCGGTTGGAATACAGCGATAATCTCCTTCTCAGGATATTTTTGACGCGCGGAATCCACCGTTGCTTTGATTTCAGTCGGATGATGCGCATAGTCATCAATCAGAATCTGGGAACCGAGTTCTTTTTCAGAGAAACGGCGTTTTACACCCTTGAAGCTGCTGAGTCTATCCTGTACAACGGCTGTATCCAACTCTTCATAATGGCAAATCGCGATGACGGACAGCGCATTTAGGATATTGTGATCACCGAATGTAGGGATTTTAAAGCTTGCATAGAATTCATTCCGTACGAATACATCAAAGGAAGTTCCTTCGCGGTCACGGCTCACGTTTCTTGCCTGGAAATCATTTTCTTCAGCAAAACCGTAAAATACCACCGGAACCTGAGCCTGGATCTTCTGTAATTGTTCATCATCACCACAAGCAATAATGCCTTTTTTCACTTGCATCGCCATCTCCTGGAATGCGGAAAACACATCATCGATATTGGCGAAATAATCAGGATGATCAAAATCGATATTCGTCATGATGGCATAGTCAGGATAGTAGGATAAGAAATGACGTCGATACTCGCATGCTTCAAAGACGAAGTATTGAGCATCCACTTCCCCCTTACCGGTACCATCACCGATCAGGTACGAAGTAGGCTTTGCACCGCTGATCACGTGTGCCAGTAGTCCGGTCGTGGACGTTTTACCATGAGCACCGGTCACCGCCACGCTTGTAAACTTCTGCATGAAGTCACCAAGGAATTTATGATATCTCGTGATCGGTACACCTTGTTCGATTGCCGCTTCTATTTCTTCATGTGTATCAGGAAAAGCATTTCCTGCAATCACATGCATATCCCCTCCGATATTTTCTTTCTGGAAAGGAAGGATTTTTATATTTGATTCGTCTAAAGACTTTTGAGTAAAGAAATATTTATCTACATCAGATCCTTGGACCTCGTAGTCCATATCGTGGAGTATTTGGGCTAATGCACTCATACCCGAACCCTTGATTCCTACGAAATGATATATAGTCATAATAGAACCTCCAACAATCATCTATCTTAAGCATTATATGAAATGAATATTATTTTGCTATCCGTATGGCTATGGACTTGAAATCGTTCCGTCTTATTAAGTATAAGGGAGTTCAAGAAGAATGGCTATCTTCTGACACCTATTTAAAAGATTACTTGTTTGATTCAACTTGAACATTATATCACTTTTTATGCACTCTGACCATGAACGAGCTAGGAATCCCCCTATAGGATATACGAAGGAGCTTCTTCTTTTAAAAATGTTCTCCATAATACTCCAGTTTCATGATTCTTTTGACGGTAATGGCTTTTTATCACTGCCTGCAAATCGCTGCTTCCTGCTTCAAACACGGGTCCTATGAGCCACGGATCTGTGACGAGAGGGACTTTTCTCATAAAATAAAGCGATCCGCTCTGTATTACATCGTTTATATGCTCCATGGATGTTTTGACACATTCTTTTTGTTCATGAATGATGTTTTCACCTTTTATCAAAACTTCATTATCCTCTGAAAGGATTTCTGAGATGATCACCGGTTCAGGGGCAGCCGAGAGCAGCAGGGCTCCCATCATCTTAAGCGGTTCACCAAGGTTTCGGGACTGCAGAAATTGAAAGAATAATGTCTGTCCCTTAATTGTCTTATAATCAAAAAGAAACCATTCGTGGAATACTTCTTCTGCCTTTTTTGAAACCAGCGATGGTTCCTTCAAATGAAAACGTTTTGCAAAGATCATCTTAGCTCTTACTTTTTCACGTATATTGGTCTCTTTCAACGCATATTGATACGCTTGTCGATATAATTCATCTATTTGCTCTTGTGCAATGCGCTGTTTCTTCTTGCGATATTGACTTAAATTCAAGAGTTCCTTGTCCTGCATCCTCTCACCTATTCGAATTCAACTTTTTCAAGCCGCGGGTTAGGCCGAAGCTTTCTGCCGGCTTTTGCCTGGTGTACACCGTCCAGGACAACGTTGTCACCAGTGAATCCGACATGAATCTTCAGAAGGCTGCTGCCTACTCCATACACGTCCACCGGCACCCTGCTTTCCTCAAACTCACGGATACGCTTTTCGTTGAAGCCTCCTGTAACGACAATCTTCACATGTTGATATCCTTCTTCATCCAATGCTTTCTGAGGGCAAAGATCAGTTCCCTGTTCACTCCCCGTGGATCGAATGTTCCCAGAACATGCTGATTGCGGAGGAAGTACTTGTCGATCATCATCCGTGACGTATCTACTCGTACCCCTTTTAGTTCAGTACCAAACTCCCTGGCCACCTTCAATGCATCGGTAATAACATCATTATTGTAATCGACCAGTGCAATCAGTTCATCCTCGGGGAACGTTTCCTGATAGGCCTTGGCCGCTTCCACGATATCCCCATTAAATAACTGGATCAACGCATGAGGCATCGTGCCCATTCCCTGTTTTCCCCACCACTCATTCATGGCATGGGTGGCCTGCGCGGTGGATCCGCCGATAAAAGCGGCATATCCATCCCCCGCCTGCTGAGTAAAATGGTCATCACGGTCACCCATGAAAATGACCGGCTTTTGTTCACCGGAAAGGGCAGCTGCTTTCATCACGTTATACACACTGGTTGCAACGGAGGTTCTTCTGGCGAGGATTCCATCAATGATTCCTTCGAGGTATCCAAAATCCTGATAGCGTCCCGTAATCGTCAAGACTGTTTCAAATGGAGAAATTTGATCTCCATCTTTCAACGAATGGATGTCAAGATTTTCCGGCATATCGGCAAACGTATGTAAAAGCGCGATGACTTCATCGGTACCGCATAATACGGAGTGGTCCTTTTGAAAAAATTGCATCGTCACTACCGCATCTGGTTTATACTTACGCGCAATTTCCCTTGTTTTTAAAAAATAGACCGCTGAAAACCATCCTTCCTTAATCCTTTCGTCAAATTTAAATGTATGGTTGGTTAATCGTTTGATTTCCCCTTGAAGTTTCAATTCGATTTCTTTCATCATAAGGCTCCTTAATGGCTTACCAAAAAAATAGGTATTCTGTTTATATCATAAACAGAATACCACGTATTAAATATTTGTACTAGTCTATGCCAATGTCTCCAATTCACTCTCGGAGATCAGGACATCCCTTGGCTTGCTGCCTCTTGATTCTGAAATGACACCACTCTTTTCCATCATTTCCATCAATCTTGCTGCACGGTTATACCCGATTCTGAACCGTCTTTGGAGGCTTGAAGCAGAAGCCCCTCCTTGATCGATGACAAATTCGCATGCTTCGAAAAACAATTCATCTTCTTCTTCCGTCACTTGCGCCTTTTTGATCAGTTCATCCTGCTGAAAGATATAATCCGGCTCTCTTTGCTCTCTTACATGATGGATGATTTCATCAATTTCATCATCTGATACAAAGGTACCTTGCAGCCTTACAGGTTTGGAAGAACCGTTTTCAAGGAACAGCATATCCCCTTTTCCGAGCAGGCGCTCAGCACCGCTTCCATCAATGATCGTTCTGGAATCAACCCCTGAAGAAACAGAGAATGCAACCCTTGTCGGCACATTCGCTTTGATCAATCCTGTGATGACATCAACTGACGGCCGCTGTGTCGCGATGATCAAGTGGATACCGCAGGCACGGGCTTTCTGTGCGATACGGCAGATGGCTTCTTCAACATCTGCAGGCGACATCATCATGAGGTCCGCAAGCTCATCGATCACGATGACCATATACGGAAGCGTATCATTGTATTGCTTGTTTCTCTTTGCCAGTTCATTGAAGCGCTTGATATCCCTCACACCGGTATGGGCAAACAATTCATACCGTCTTTCCATCTCCTCGACAGCCCATTTCAATGCTGCCGTTGCCGCTTTGACATCAGTGATGACCGGACTGACCAGATGCGGGATGCGGTTATATGGTGCGAGCTCCACCATTTTCGGATCGATCAACAAAAGCTTCAACTCATCCGGTGATGCTTTATACAAAAGACTGACCAGTATGGAGTTGATGCATACACTTTTCCCCGACCCTGTGGCGCCGGCAATCAGTCCATGAGGCATCTTACTCAAATCGGTCACGATCGGCTGACCGGAAATATCAAGTCCAAGGGCTGCAGTCAGCGCTGATTCAGATTCCTGGAAGGCAGGACTGGCAATTACCTCACTGATGCAGACAGGACGGCTTTCCCTGTTCGGCACCTCGATACCGATCGTATGCTTCCCCGGAATCGGCGCTTCGATCCGGATATCTTTAGCTGCAAGGCTGAGTTTGATATCATCCGCAAGATTCGTGATCTTATTTACCTTTACCCCGGGCTCCGGCTGCACTTCGAATCGTGTAACAGACGGGCCCTGGGTGACATTGACCACTTTGGCACGTACATTAAAGTTATGAAGCGTCTCATCCAAAAGATTTTTCTGTGATTCGAGCCATTCCCCGCTCAACTTCTTCGAAACGGGAGGCATCAAGTAGTCCATTTCGGGAAACGTATATCCTTTTGTACTCTTCACCGATGATGTAAGTTCACTGTAACTTTTTACAGCTTCTTCTCCCTGGACCTTATTCGACTGATTTCCCACTTGGTTGTCTGTTCTGCTTTCAGAAACAGCCTGTTCTTGTGCATTTCTTTCATATAAGGGAGATTGGGTTTCAACCACAGCTTCTTGTCTTTCCGCTGTGGGGTTTGGAACAGATTGAACCGATGTCACAGTGCCTCCGCTTGCCGTTTGGCCATCATTTGCTGATTCATTTTCCAATCCTGCAGATGAATTCTGCACCTGCCCCTGCTGCACAGGGACTGTCTGCCTTCTCTCCTCACGGTTCGGGAGAGAAGTGTGCGCCGGCTTTCTTTCCTGTATCCCATTTGTTCTGTGGCGTTGATTCATCTGACGTTTATCCTGTTTCAACATCAAGACGTTAAAGGGAAGATGCGATCTTTTTCTGGGCTTGCGTTCTTCCTCCTGAACCTTCCCGTTGTTCAGCTGCGGTTGTACTTCCTGTGTCTTTATCGGCTGATCAGGATATTCTGATTCTTGTTCATCTATGGATACTTCCGGTTGGTCGGGAGTAACCGATTTTAAAACTTGTCTCTCACCACTTTCTGGCGCCTTGCCCCCTTCAGCTTGAGCTGTATTTTCTTCCCTGATTGAAAGTACATCTGAGCTGTCATGTGATTCGAAAGTTTCCTTATTTACCGGTGCTTCCTCTTCTGTGAATGAGGCTGTCTCGGGTGATTCCTGTTGTGCTGCGGCAGGTGAATGAGCTCCCGGCACTGAAGTCATATCTTCTTCAGTTGATGTTTCGGCAGCCTCTTGATGCTGTTCACTTTGGAAAGTTTCTGCAGCACCTTGGTTCTGCTCACTTTGTTCCCCGACTACGTGCTCGCTGCCATTTTCCTTAAAGGAAAATTCATTTCCTATCAAAGATGCTTCAACCCCCGCACGGTTCTGGCTGCGACTTTCTTCTATTACTTCATTTACTTTTTCTACTTCGGGAGGATATACATCATGCTTTTCTTCTTTTACTGCTTCCCCATTATGTAAGAACTCCTTAAGTTCATATTCCACTTCAGTTTTTTCAACTGGTTTAACCGGTCTCGTTCTGAAACCATATATAGGGGAAGGGATTTCTGTCGGGCGAAACGGACGGCTGTTTCCTTTTTCAACTTTTTTGGTCTTTACATTCTTATTGTTTTTTTCGGTCTGCCGCTCTATCGATTTGGTTCGCTCAGGTGAAGCCTTTTCTGAATATGTTGACTTTTGAAGCTGGCTTTTACGAGGTTTTCGTTCGATCCCCCGTACTTCTTCCCGCTTCGTCTCCTGTTTTTCCTTTTGTTCCGGCTCTCTCCGTTTTCTCGAAGGACGGGGCTCATTCACGTTTTCCCCGTCAGAAATAAGCGGGAAACGAAAATTCCCTTTTGGGTATTGATAGGTCATTCTGGCTTCTACGTTTCTTGAATGATTTAAGACTTTATTATTAAATATGCGTTTTTCAGACCGTGGCTCACTTTCTTCAACTTCTTCTTCATAATATTCTTCAATTGGCTCATCTTGATCTGATAGTTTATTCATTATTTTTTTAATCCAACTCACAATTATCACTCTTTCCTTGATACTTATCTTTTATTTTATCAGTTAAAGAGAAAAATTCGAGTGATTTCGATAGAATTAGAGAATTGTTAAGAGAATGTGTCGAAAGCAATATTGGTGTAATATTGTTTTGGTGGGAAAAGTTAGAATAAAGAAGTAGCAGGGTCTTTCAATACCGCTGTTGATTTCCGTGGAAGACTTCGTTTTTCGTGTGAAATCCGTGAGCCTTCAACGAAGTGCTTATTTTGAGCTCTCAACTCATTCACTAGTTACAATCTACATAATTAAAATCCCGAAGTCATTCGACTCCGGGTTTGATTTTTGTATATTTATCCTTTAAAAGGCTGTCCAATCTCATAGCTGTCTTCCAGAACAAGAATGCCTTTTTCCTGCGGGGCATTTGGCAGGTCGAGTTCTTTTGCTGAGCAGATCATGCCTGATGAAGGGACACCGCGCAGCTCAGCGTCTTTGATGGTCATTCCGCTTGGCATGACTGCGCCGACTTTTGCCACCACCACTTTCTGGCCCTGGTCGACATTCGGGGCGCCGCATACGATTTGCAGGGTTTCTCCGCCTACATCCACTTTACAGATATTTAATTTATCTGCGTTGGGGTGCTTTTCTTTTTCCGAAACATAACCGACCACGAATTTAGGTGAGAAGTCTGCTTCTAATACTTCCTCAAAACCATTGTCTTTAAGAGCTTTATTGATTTTCTCAAGCTTGTTGTCATTCATTTCAACTTGCCCTTTTTCATTCAGCTCCATGTAGTTTGAGGCACTGAACAAATTATAGCCGACCGTTTTTCCTGATTCTTCATCGAAGATGCGGACAGCGTCTCCTTTTCCTTCATGTCCGACTTTCCCTTCAAATCCGGGCTGGAGTGTAATGATCAGGGTATCCCCGACCCCTTCAAGATTATAAAATACGTTCATGTATGTTTACTCCCTTCACTTTTTACGATTTTTAGCCAAGATGAAGATCGGTTCAAGTTCTCCATCTTCATAGACGAATGATAATGCTGTAATCGGGACATTGCCCGTGGTGAAAAAGCTCATTGTTAACTGTGCGAGTACATCATAGCCTGTTTCATTTCGGATATCCCCTATCACAAGCACATCCTGGTGCGGGACTGAGACTGTCATCTCACCTTGTATATCACTGCTGATCTTCTTTAAGAAAGCATCATTTAATATGCGGCTCGCATCGTAGCCATCATTATTATTCAAGAAATAATAGATATTGCCGGCTACTTCGTCTTTCTTCATTTGTGTCGGCAGCCCTCTTACATTGAACAGGGCAGTTTCCTTCATTTGTTCATGGGACCAGCCTTCTTCTTTCAACATGTTCTCATCAATCAAACGATAGGTTGATCCTAGATCGATTGCATAATAGATCCTGGTTTCGGCTGTATGGTCGTCCGTGACGAGCGGGATGCCGTCGTTTGATTCGGTTGCGAATGAAGTGGACCGGATGACCGGAAATACGTTTTTTTCTTTGCTTCCCATATCAGATTTGGTTCCCATGACATTCAGGGCTTCTTCTACATAATAAACGACTTCATCGATGATCGACTTATTATTTTCTTTCCACTTTGAGACGATGGGCGGAAGTGCTACCGTGATCCCTTTATCAGTCTCGGTATTTTCTATGCGCAGGGAATCTTTTTCCCGATCATATGTAAATGTGCGATTCGGTTTGTCCAATCGCTCCTGAAGGATGCCTTTTAGTTTTTTTATATCCATGGTTCCCCTCCTTCTTAAACTAATCATTCACCGTTCACTTAAAACAATCTGCCACTTTTAACATTTTACAATAAAATCTCGATAATACAAAAAGAATCCGTCCACAGAAAAAGGGATACCCCGAAGAATATCCCCTTTGCTTTATTTAGAAAGGCTGTTCATGAACGCTTGTATTTCTTCTTTTGTTTTACGGTCCTTACTTACAAAGCGGCCAGTCTCTTGACCATTATCGAATGCAAGGAAGCTCGGGATTCCAAAGATATCATGATCGATGCAGATATCAATGAATTGATCGCGATCTACATATAAAAAAGTATATTCACTGTATTCATTTTCTATTTCAGGCAGGATCGGCTCGATCACCCGGCAGTCAGGACACCAATCAGCCGAAAACATAAACACATGTTTCCCGTTGTTTTTCAATTCATGAAATTCTTCCATCGTCTTAAGCTTACGCATCTTATTTTCCTCCTGTATCAATCGTCATTTGGTTTGGTTTGATCCAACCTATTTTACGCATATATTCAGATATTAACAGGGAGATGAAAGCAGGTCCAACGAAATGCAACATCAGTACTTTCAAAGCCGTATCCCAGGTAAAGCCCATTGTCTTGAACGTCATGATCTGACCGACTAGGCCGCTCGTTCCCATTCCGGCTCCCGCAGCATTGTTCTCCATGATCCAGAGAGTCGTTCCGATCGGTGCGAGCACCATCCCCGCAATCGTAGGCGGCAGCAAGATGCGCGGGTTACGGACTATATTAGGCACTTGCAGCATAGAAGTGCCGATTCCTTGTGCCAGCAGGCCCCCCACTTTATTTTCCCGGTAGCTGATCACGGCAAATCCGACCATTTGGGCTGCGCATCCAATGGTTGCAGCCCCTGCTGCCACCCCGCTCAAATCAAGCATCAGCGCAATCGCCGCACTCGAAATCGGAGCCGTCAAAGCAATCCCCATGAGCGCCGCCACTAGGATCCCCATGATGATCGGCCTCTGTTCCGTCGCCCAGCTGATCCAGCTTCCGAACATGGTCATAAATTCACCTATTTGCGGCCCGACAAAGTATGCCACAGAGAAGCCTGCAAGAATCGTCACAAATGGAGTGACGATGATATCGACCTTCGTCGTTTTGCTTACAAGTTTCCCAATTTCCGTGGATACCACCGCTGCCAGATAAGCACCTGCCGGACCACCGAGAGATGCACCTGCCGCACCCGTCACGACGGCAGCAAATAGTACAAGCGGCGGTGCTCCCAGGCCGTATGCAATCGCGACACCAATGGCGGGTCCCATCAGACTGATGGCAAGGGCCCCCATATCGATGAAAAAGGTCTTCATCGGCATAGGCAGGAACGCCGCCTGCTCGCCGATTGTCTTGATGATCAGACCGATAATCAGCGAGCTGAAAAGACCTAAGGCCATATAACTCAGAGCATCTATAAAATAAACCTTGGCAGAGAACTTAACCCCTTTACTTTCCATGTAATTCTTCATTCTCATTCCCCTTTTCTCCATTATAAGGAATCACACATTTACTAGTGTAAAGACACATGTTGTTTTTGTCTATATTTAATTTCCGATTATGAATAGTAAGCTGTCCAAGCGGGCAATGAACCATTCATAGCTGTGGCAGGCGTCGCTCTGCTCCGACAAATCCAAATAAAAAAACCGATTTTCTACTGGTTATAGTAAAAAATCGGTCGATATCGTTATTTATGTTTTACCGAACCTGCTATTTCCATCATCATTTCGGCATTATCCGAGAGATCTTCTAGATGGGACTGAGTGGTCAATTTAGTGCCCCCAACCCCTACGATCAGCTCATAATCTTCTGAATCAGGCAATTTTTTAATGACATAGTATCCTAAACGATTGTCATCTTTGAATGTATCTTTTTGGACGATATTCTTCTCGTCACTGATTGCCATTTTATATAGAAGTTCACTGTTTGGATCTTCCTCGGGATTAGTAAATAGAATAAATGTATCAGAGCCTTCTGAAATAATGACATTATTGGAAGATTCCTTTTCAATCTTGGCTCCAAACGGGAGATAAAAGCTAAGGTTCCCTGCTTTTTCTTTAGCGCTCTTCTCTGTATTTTTGAACGTATCCTCCACAGTCTGGGCTGTCTGCTCTTTCTCTTCGTCTATAGTTGTATTGCATCCAGCTAATATAAGCACAAGAAAGAAGAAAACGATTGAAATCTTTGTTTTCATCCTCTTTTCCTCCTTTTTCGGCTTGGGCGGAGATCCGCCTTCACTTTTCTCGCTTAGGACCTACGCTAATAATACCGTCACAAAGTACCATTGACAACCCTTACAAAAAGAAAACTCCTTAATTTCATGGCAATGCAGGTTACTTTTCACCAGCACAGGGTATATATGATAAAATGACTAAAAAAAGGAGAGATGCCGAATGGAATTTACTGTGTACCTTGCAGGGGAAATACATAGCAGTTGGAGAGAAGAGTTAAAACAGCAATCAAAAAAGCTGGAATTACCTTTGTCCTTTGTCGGACCCATGGAAAATCATGATCGCTCTGATTTGATCGGGGAAGAAATCCTCGGCGAACAGCCTGACAAGATCCTACGTGATGAAGCTGCATCTGCCATCAATAACCTCCGTACCGAATTACTTATGAAAAAATCGGATCTGGTCGTTGCGTTATTTGGAGAAAAGTATAAGCAGTGGAATACAGCAATGGATGCAAGTACTGCCCTTGCACTAAATAAACCATTGATCCTCATCCGTCCCGAAGAACTTCATCATCCCTTGAAAGAACTGTCGAATAAAGCAAATGTGACATGTACAACAATCGAACAGGCAGCCAAAATACTTTCGTATATTTTCGAAACGGAATAACCAGATAATTCATTTACTTACAGTAATTTTATATTTAATTTCAGAAAAGCATGCCGTTATAATTAATCCCGGCATGCTTTTTCATGTTTTAACACTCCATCATCCCTAAATTATCTTACTATTCTAAAATAATAAAATGTTGGTAAAATAAAAACATTTTATGCTATAATTACTAGTTTTTAAAGTTTTTTTGACTTTATGAAAATATTAAAATATTATAGTAAAAGAACTAAGGAGGTTGTAATATGTCGTCAATCAATAAACAGAAAATTGTGGATAGTGTTCCCCAGAAGGGATTCTTTGGACACCCTAAGGGACTATTCACGCTATTCTTCACGGAATTTTGGGAGCGCTTTTCTTACTATGGAATGCGTGCAATCCTTGTGTACTATATGTATTACGAGGTTTCAAAAGGCGGCCTTGGCTTAGAAGAAGGTACAGCTTTAGCAATCATGTCTATTTATGGGTCACTAGTTTATATGTCCGGTGTCATCGGAGGCTGGCTGGCAGACCGAATATTCGGTACATCAAAAGCCGTCTTCTACGGAGGAATCTTGATCATGTTCGGGCATATCGCTTTATCATTCCCGGGCAGCTTGTCCATGTTTTTCGTTTCAATGGTATTAATCGTTATTGGTACTGGTTTATTAAAACCAAACGTATCGACTGTAGTCGGTGAAATGTACGCAGAAAATGATACCCGCCGCGATGCTGCATTCAGTATCTTCTATATGGGAATCAACTTAGGAGCTTTCCTTGCACCGCTTCTTACAGGGGCTCTTATGAAAAGCTACGGATTCCACTGGGGATTCGCACTTGCTGCAATCGGTATGTTCTTCGGACTAGTTGTCTTCATGGTGACTAAGAAGAAGAGCCTGGGTCTTGCTGGTACATATGTACCGAACCCGCTTAATGCTGCTGAAAAGAAAAAATACGGTTCCCTCTCTGCTCTGGTAGTAGTAGCAGTTGCCATTGTCCTTGGAATCACGATTCCAAATGGCTGGTTCACTTTAGATTTATTTATCAATTTAGTCGGAATCTTTGGTATCTTGGCTCCAACGATTTACTTTATCGTCATGTACAAGAGCCCTAAAACAACAGCAACAGAACGTTCACGTGTCCTTGCATATATTCCATTGTTCATTGCTGCGGTCATGTTCTGGGCAATCCAGGAACAAGGTTCAACGATCCTGGCTGCTTATGCAGATAAACGTACTCAACTGGACTTTTTGGGACTTGAGATTTCACCTGCATGGTTCCAATCTCTTAACCCGCTATTCATTATCATCCTTGCACCTATGTTTGCTGGAATGTGGGTGAAATTGGGCGATCGTCAGCCGACGATTCCTCAAAAATTCTCTCTTGGTCTTCTATTTGCAGGTCTGTCATTCTTGGTCATCCTGCTTCCTGGTTACTTCACAGGAGAAGATGCATTAGTAAGTCCGCTTTGGTTAGTACTAAGCTACTTCATCGTCGTACTTGGTGAATTGATGATTTCACCGGTAGGTCTGTCAGCGACTACCAAACTTGCACCTGAAGCATTCTCGGCTCAGACAATGAGTCTCTGGTTCCTTGCTTCTGCCGGTGCACAGGCATTGAATGCCCAGCTTGTAAGATTCTATTCTGCTGATTCAGAAATGCTTTACTTTGGTTCCATCGGGGGAGCAGCAATCGTTTTAAGTATCATCCTATTCCTTCTGGCACCGAAAATTCAAGTGTTTATGAAAGGCATAAAATAAATAAGTTCATGACCCTCTGATTCACTTCAGAGGGTTTTTTTTATGTCCTTGCATAAGAAAAAAAGACCCGCGCATATACGCGAATCCTTTTCATAAATTACCAGAACCAGCAGCAGTTTCTGCGGCGTCTTCTACGGTCGTCTCTTGCACCGAGAACGTCGTCATCTCTTCTGTGACGGCATCCTCTGCGGTCGTCTCTTGCACCAAGAACATCGTCATCTCTTCTGTGACGGCATCCTCTGCGGTCGTCTCTTGCACCAAGGACATCGTCATCTCTTCTGCGTTTTCTTCTGCGGTCGTCTTCTATACCAAAAACATCGTCATCTCTTCTGCGGCGTCTTCTGCGGCTACCAAATAAAAGGTCGTCCCAACAGTCGTCACGACGCCCGCCAACACGATCATCTCTTCTGCATCCCATTTACCAAACCTCCCTGCAATAAATTATCAGATACTAAACTCTGATATAGTTTATCGTATGAAGAGGCAGTTAGTTTGGTATGGGCCAAGTAGGAGGAAGATAAATAAATGCTCTCTCTCAGCTCTGTTTTTCTCTATATTTCAGCTGACCGATCAACAACTGGACAACATGATGGAACATGGCATCCCGTGTGACGATCCCGTCAGTAAAAATCCCTACCGCTCCTTCACTTTGCCTGATTCCCGTCCGTTTGGTGAATTCATCCATGAGCGGGCCAAGTTCCCTGCCTTGCCTCAAACCCCTGCCAATTTCCGCAGGCAGCGAGATTCTTGCCCCTCCTGCGATGATTTCATTTCCATTTCGATCTACGAGCCCTCCCCAGTTACAAAGGAACATTCCATAAAGGGATTCTGACACCCCTCCTTCAAGCCCGATGCCGATGTCTGCTCCCGTCATCCTTAAGACGTTTTTAGCCCGATTTAATGCCCCTTCAATCGTCTCCTGATCCGAAAAAGGCTGCTCACTTACATTTGATTCCGTCTTCAGGCATTCGAAACTCACTTGTTCATAATGTTCCCGAAACCCTTTTTCAATAGCTTCAACTTTTGCTTTGTTTTGTGTGCCAATTGCAATTTTCAACAAATTACGATACCTCTTTTCTACTAACACAGGATTTTGAAGATATCCCTGCTTTCACTTTAAACCTGGCTCCTAAAAAAACTGCCTCCGAGGAGACAGTTCTCAACCATTATGTTTTCTCATTCTGAATGTGATTAATCCACTATCCGTTGCGTTTGATGGTTTCGATTGTGGAACGGTCACATTGATTGACCAATTTTACGATAAGTTCTTTAGCTGCTGCATAATCGTCAACATGGATCATGGATGCATGCGTATGGATGTAACGTGAACAAATCCCGACTACGGCACTCGGCACACCTTCATTGGAAATGTGCACTCTTCCGGCATCAGTACCGCCTTGTGATACAAAATATTGATAAGGGATGTCATTGGACTCTGCAGTATCCAGGACAAACTCCCTGATTCCTTTATGCGTCACCATGGAACGGTCAAGAATCCGGAGAAGGGCTCCTTTTCCTAATTGGCCGAACTCATTTTTATCGCCTGACATATCATTTGCAGGGCTTGCGTCCAATGCAAAGAAAATATCCGGATTGATCATATTTGCCGCTGTCTGCGCTCCCCGAAGACCTACTTCCTCTTGCACAGTCGCACCGGAATAAAGTGTATTCGGTAATTCCTTACCTTGAAGCTCTTTTAAGAGCTCAATGGATAATCCACAGCCATAGCGGTTGTCCCATGCTTTGGCCAGAATTTTCTTCTCATTTGCCATTGGCGTAAACGGACAAATTGGTACGATCTGCTGCCCTGGCTTGATTCCGATTTCCAGTGCGTTCTCTTTATTATCTGCACCGATATCGATGAGCATATTTTTCATATCCATCGGCTTCCTGCGTTGTTCCTCTCCTAAAAGATGCGGAGGAATGCTGCCGATTACACCGACAACAGGTCCGTTATCCGTGATGATTTGCACACGCTGAGCAAGGAGGACCTGACTCCACCAGCCTCCGAGTGTTTGAAACCGAAGCATTCCGTTATCCGTGATGCTAGTGACCATAAAGCCAACTTCATCCATATGACCGGCGACCATGACTGTCGGATCCTCAGATTTACCTTTTTTCACACCGAATACTCCCCCTAGACGGTCCTGGACCACTTCGTCGGAGTACTGCGCTAATTGTTCTTTCATAAATTTACGAACGGCATGTTCATTCCCGGGTGCCCCAGGCAACTCAGTTAACGTTTTAAATAATTCCAATGTATCTTGTTTCATTTATTCTGCCCCTTTTTTATTTAATATCTGGTTATGTATAGTTTCATTTTACAGAACTTTCTCACGTCTTACCACCAATTAAGGCAAAAGCAGTTCTCTTTTTTTCTGATTCTTTGTTAGAATGTACCTATATACCTGTTTGTAATCTTGGCTGTGGAGGGATGAACATGAACTGGAAGTCTTTCATTTTAGGAGTAGGAATCGGTGCTGCAGGCGGCATACTATTGGGTGATAAGCTGAAAGATGCAAGCTTTGTATCAGCCGAAAGAGTATTAAAGGATGTAAAGCACTCATTTAAAAAAGAAGGGAAGATCGATGGATCCTGGATATCGATGAAACCTGAGGATTATCAGAAACACTCCTTATCAACCAAAGTATATAAGGGCGGAGTCTCACGCCGCAGTGAAGGCAGATTGGAACAATATGAATTTTTGGCCGATGCCTATACCGGGACCGTGATCGATGTTTATCCTTTATCTAATTAAAATGAAAAGCAGGATGACACTTTAAAGCGTCATCCTGCTTTTTCTCCATTATAATCTTCTCGGCACCTCTTCAATAATTTCACCGTCTTTATTCCATTTTAACGCCCGGTATACGGCATCGTGATAAAATAAGAACCACCACTCATTGTCTATCGCCTGATTGATCCACTTATTTTTCGCATGGATGGAGGTCATTGGATAGTCATCATACGCAAGGACCCACAGGGGGTTTTTATGAGCATGGGTCGGCATGATGTCCGCCATATGAATGAACGTTTCACCCTCATGCTCCAGGACAATGATCGAATGTCCGTCACTATGTCCGCCTGTGTGAATCATGCGAAGGCCCGGCAGCACTTCCCTTTCACCCTCAAATGTTTCCACCTGATGAGTGATGCCTTCCCAGTTTTCTTTCCAATATGTATTACGCGAGCGGATATTCGGTTCTCTCATCTCATCCCATTCAACCTTTGATGTAAAAATAGTAGCATTAGGAAATACTGGAACGGTCTCTTCACCCTCATACTTAGTCAATCCGCATGCATGATCGAAATGCATATGCGTCATCAAAATGATATCGATATCCTCCGGGGTCAACCCCAGCTCCTCCAACGATGCATCGATGGATGACTCCTCATGCACCCCATAATTACGTTTCTGCTTGTCATTTAATTTCCCTTTTCCGATCCCGGATTCAATCAGGATGTTCTTTCCCTGATATTGAAAGAAGAGAGGGTCGGTTCTCAGTTCGATTTGATTCAATTCATTGACTGCATATTTTTTGGACCAAAGAGGTTTCGGAACCACTCCGAACATCGCTCCCCCATCCATGTGGGTGACGCCCCCATTCAGCCAGTGGATCGTTAAATCTCCTACTTTCAATGATTCCTTCATCTGTTATTCCTCCTTTGTTCGTACGATTTTATTTTATCAGAATTTATGGACAACTTATATAGATAAGCCTTTTCTTGGTCATGTATCCCAATTTACCGCAGGAGAGGAATAAACTAGACTAAAGAAAATTCGACAAGAGGTTCAATTAACGGGATTCCGGCACAATTATCCTGAAAGTGGCGCAATAATATAAAGACCGGCGCAATTATTCTGAATGCGGAGCAATAATTTAAAAACCGGCGCAATCATCCTGAAATATGGCGCAATTATCGGTTGGAAGGGCTGCTGGAAGGACGGATTTCTCCATGATATTGATAATCCCTGCCTAAAAATAAGCGAAACCGGTTTAACCCCCTAAGTTTGGACACATACTCCACTTTTCTTAGGGTTACTTAGTTTTTCATCTTTCTACCGCGCTTTCGCTTGCTGGCCTCAATGTTTTCAAACAGGAAACCTGTTCAAAAACATTGAGGTCACATGGTTAATGTGATTGGTTTCACTTGATTGTCCATATATTTCTCAAAATACTCTTTTGGTGAATAGTCCATCAAACTGCCGTGATATCGTTCTTCATTGTAAAACTGGATATAATCATCGACCTTTTTATAAGCATGTTCAAAGTTTATAAACTCATTTCTTTGATAACACTCTCGTTCCAGTACACTATGAAAAGACTCAATATAAGCATTCATATTAGGTGACTTCGGTGGGATCCTTTCGTGCTCAATCACGATTTGTTCCTTACAAAAATCCTGAAAATGATGACTACAGAATTGTGGACCGTTATCAGTCCTGATAATTAGTTTAGTGGAGTTATCAGCTATTTGATCTTCAGAGTCGGGGATATGAATATTTCGTTTCATAATAGCCTTCTGAAGCATTTTGGTGATATGTTTGGCTTCGCACACAGTACCTCTGTAATGACCTACGATCGTACGATCGTAGACATCAATGGCACTAGCCAGGAAGAAATAACGCCTTGAAGAAAGCACATACCCATACTTAATATCTAGCTGCCATAACTGATTAGGACCATTAACAGAACGGTTTCTAGCTAGTTTTCTAGGATATTTTGGGTTCTTTTCTCTTTGAGGCATCAAGATATCTAGCTCTTTACACAATCTGTAGACTTTCTTTTTATTAATGATTAGTTTGTATTTTTTTCTTAAGGCCCTTGTCAGCTTACGGTACCCATATACAGCTGATTCACCATCAATCAATTTCATTAAGTACTTCTTTATTAAAGAATCTTTAACTCTCTTTCCTTTGGTGTTCATGGAGAATCCAGGGATTGGTCTTCCCCCCGTGGTTTCCCGTTTCACAGTGGGGTTAGAAACCCTATAGTAATACGTTGAACGTCCTACGGAAGCAATCTTTAAAACACGTTTGGCAGGAAAACCAGCCTGGATCCATTCATGGGCAAAGGCTATTCGCTCGGAAAGTCCGGAAACTTTTTTTTTAGCATTTCTCTAAGCATCGTAACTTCAAGTTCCTTCTCACCGAGTAATTTCATGGCATGATCGTATTTCTTCTGGATATCACTTTCAGAAGAAGACTTGGATAGAGGAGTTACACCCTCTTTTTCCATCTCAGCTTCAATCTCATCACGATACTGCTTTACCCAATTACTAAGAGTGGACTGATTGACTCCTGTTTTCCTAGCGATAAAAGCCATATTACCTGATTCCAGCGCCATGCGAACGTATTGTTTTTTCACTTCTTCCATTGGTCCATTTCGTTTACTCATTTTGGCTCCTCCTTTGATACTTCTATCTTAATATCTATAGAAGTAGGTGTCCAAAAGAGTAAAGGGGCTAAATAGTAATCACTAACTTTTTCAGGATTTCACCCTACATTCTGAAGGTTCTCAACCACTCAGTCTGACAATCCAATAAAAAAAGCGCCCCAATACTATCAGGACACTTCTTTCAGCAATTATCAATTCTGATACTGCGCTTCCACACGGTAAATCCGCTGGCCTTTGGCAGAGAACTTTTCTTCGTATTCGGTCATGATATTGCCTTCGAAATCGCTGTTGTGAAGATCAAGGCTGAGAAACTTCAAGTGCAGGCCGTACCATGAAAAACTCTTCAGTGAATACTCGAACAAGCCCTGGTTGTCGGTCTTGAAGTGGATTTCACCGCGTTTGATCAGGATATCCTCATAAAGCTTCAGGAATGTTTCGTAGGTGAGACGGCGTTTTTCGTGACGGTTCTTCGGCCATGGATCGGAGAAGTTAAGGTACACTCTTCCTACTTCACCTTCAGCGAAGTATTCCGTCAGATTTCTGGCATCCACATTCAGCAGCTTAACATTCGGAAGTTCTGCTTCGATCAAGCGGTCCAGTGCCGTCACGATGACACTTTCATACAATTCGATTCCGATGTAGTTGACATCGGGATTCGCTCTCGCCATTTCCGTGACGAACTGGCCTTTTCCAGTTCCCACTTCTATATGAATCGGATTGTCATTTCCAAATTCCTTGTTCCATTTCCCTTTTTTCTCTTCGGGCTCTGCGACCACATACTGCGGGTATTCGCTGATTTTTTCAGAAGCCCATGGTTTATGTCTTAAACGCATGATGCAACACCTCATTTGATAATTTTAAAGCAGTTTTCATATAAGATGTTTTCATTAAAAAACATTTCATATGAAAACAGCTCTACCGAAAAAACAATAACAGATGTAAGAAAACACTGCAAGAACTAATTCTGGTTGACCGGTAAAGTACAGCACCTCAACAAAAATACCACGAATAAATAAAAAAGGAATTCACACACTAATCGTGAATTCCTTTTTTGTTTTCAAAGAAGAAAACGATGAAAGATCTATATGAAAGGGTGTACGGTTATGCCTTTGGATTCCCATTATCAAATGCAGTTATTGAGAGATATATTATCGAATCATCAAACAGATTGCTGCGGTTCAGTATCTGAATGTGAACAAGTCGAACGATTGGTTAAATCGTTGATGGTAAATGCTGATATCAATGAAAATATTAAGCCGGTCTTGCAGGAAATTTATCAATACAGTCAAAGCGGAGCAGGAAGCTCTGACCTTGACTCTCATATTACGAACAATAGACAAAATCTGTCCCAATGGGTGACGGATATGGATCAGTTCTCCTGATCAAACGACTTTGTGTAAATATTCGATCCAGTGGTTCATTTCATGAAAACGTCCTTTTCCTTTATGCCATTGGATGGAAAGGATCGTTTGAGCCACTACATACCACTTCATTCTCAGTTTTAAATTGTCTGTCATCTCAACCCCATATTGAGTCAGCCATGCCGGCCACTCTTCTTCGGGAATGTACCAATATAACAGCATTCCCACATCAAATGCAGGGTCGGCTATCATCGCGCCGTCCCAGTCAATCAGGTACAGCTGGTTGTAATCAGATAGCAGCCAGTTGTTATGATTCACATCCCCGTGACAGACTACGTATTCATCCTGCCGAACCTCTTCCAGTTCTTTTTGCAGAAATAATAACGCTTGCCTGACTATCGGAAGTGATAGAAGATCGAACTCCAGCCCCGTTTCCACTTCTGTCAGCATATGCTCGGGTTGAAAGGGTTCTTGGCCCAATCTCTCAAGCATCGTTGAAAGAGGCTTGGAAGAATGGATTTTCTTGAGCAGCCTGGCTACCCGCTCATTCTTCATCTCTTCTGGATTTAATTCTCTTCCATTTAACCAGTGCTGTGCTGTTATAACGTCCCCATTTTCCATTCGCTTTGTCCAAACCAGTTTCGGCACGATGCCTTCTGCTGATAATACGGCTACAAATGGAGAAGAGTTGCGTTTAAGAAACAGCTTCTGCTCTTGATATTGAGCGAAAAAAGCTTCTCCGGTAGCACCGCCTGCGGGGACTATTTCCCAATCTTGGTCAAATAAGTGTTCCAATATATTCACCTTCTATTGGTCCTTAGTCATGTTCATTTTTATCTTACATACTTTTATTATCGTCATTTCCAAACATTCATTAAATACATTTTCAGTAATTTAAAGTCTTCATAAAACAAAAAAGACAGCTATTGGGCAGATCAATCAATAGCCATCTGTTTTTGATTTTATCGTCATCTTCTCATTTCGTCAAGCATTGGAACGATGTGTCAGCGGACGATTATATAGGAACAAAGGCCCTCAACCTCTATGGACTCTCCGTTCAGCTCGCGTATTCCGTTCATATCCGCCTTATTTCCGTCTGCCAGGAGAGACCAGGACTTACCTATTGGCAGTTGGAACTCAGCTTTACTGTGTCCGGAATGAAATAGCAGGATGATTTCATTCCAAGGACCATATGGATGGACATCTTGATAATGGACCGTTACCAGATTTTCTGCTGGATGATGGACAGAAGCATACTTCCTGATGAGCTCCGCCTGCCTGAAACGAAATGCCCCGTGACTTTTCCTGATCGCGATCAAGCCTTTGACATATTCAATATCCTCATCATGCTTCTCTCTTCTCACCCAATCAAGCTGATTGATCTCGATGGGCGCATTGTAGCTGTTTTCTATTCCTTGCTTGGTCCGGTAAAATTCCTGCCCCGCATGAAGGAATGGTATCCCCTGCGAAAATAAAACCATCGCGGTTGCAAGCTTTTGTCTTTTCAAAAGGGTGACATCTTCTTCCCCGAGGCATGCTTTCATTTTATCCCACAGCGTATGGTTGTCATGTGACTCTACATAGTTGACGGATTGAGCGGGTTCAATAAATATGCCTCTTTCTCCACTGGTTCCGATACTCCCCATGAGCACCTGTTCCACTTTCCCTTCCAGGTTTCCGTGACCGAGAGCAAATCCTTTATCGTGCAGATTGAATGTGCTTCCCTTGATCGTATCCCGGAAACAATCATTGAATTGACCGATCCCTCTAAGAATGTTTGCGTTTCTGAGGTTGGCCTTTTTCCCTTGAGGAAGTGGCGTATTCAGGTCCCACCCTTCACCGATCAAGATGGCATCAGGCAGGATCCTGTTCACTTCTTCACGTATTTCGTTCATCGTACCGACATCAAGGATGCCCATCAGATCGAACCGGAACCCATCCACTCCATAGGTTTTTAACCAATAGATTATGGAATCCTTGATGAATTTCCTCGCCATTGAGCGTTCAGAAGCAAAATCATTTCCGACACCCGTTCCATTGGAGGGCAGGCCGTTTTCATCATGACGGAAGAAATATCCCGGAACGAGTTTTTCAAAAGACGATGTTTCTTTAATATAGACGTGATTATACACCACATCCAAAATGACCCTGATATTCTCTTCATGCAGGGAATGGATCGCCGATTTCAGTTCGCGTATGCGTTCTGCGGGATCATCAGGCCTCATACTGTAGCTGCCTTCTGGAGCATTAAAGTACAGAGGGTTGTATCCCCAGTTGTACCGGTTATCTGCCCGATCATCCGTTACACCGTCAAAATCATTCACGGGAAGGAGTTCAACATGAGTGATACCGAGTTCCTTCAAATATTGGATGCCGCTGGAATAGCCATTTGGAGTGGCAGTCTCTTTTTCCGTGAAGGCAAGATATTTCCCCTTGAACATCATTCCGCTTTCTTTAGAGCTGGAAAAGTCCCTTACATTCAATTCATATATGACAGCATCTGTAGGAGATGGCAAGGGCTCCAGCGAAGAACACCGGGGGGTGATGCGATCAGGATCCACTGCACATCCCCATTCACTGTTATAGGAAACGGCTTTCGCGTAAGGATCGACAAGCTCATTCCAGATAAGGTTGATGCATGTCATAAATGTATAATAATACCCTTCAATGTCATCCCGGACAGTCAGCTCCCAGACGCCATTTTCGGTTCTTTCCATGGGGTATTGAACGACTTCCTCTTCATGAGGTGCCTTTATTTTCAGCTTCACTTCAGTAGAAGTGGGAGACCACACTTTAAAAACGGCCGTGTCCCCTTGAAAGGTGACACCCAGGTCATCTCCGTCATAAAAAAAATGCTGATCGAATTCTTCCGTACGAATCACTGCACCGATTTGCAGGTCCGTTTCCGTATGATGTTCGTCAACGATCGTGTAGGTTTTTCCAAACTCAAGTGCCTCAGGCAGGGATGCGGTGTATTTCATTGCATCATCCAACGGGATTTTCTCCTTCAGTTCAAGTGCGATTTCGTTCCCGTCCTTTAATAAGGAAAATCGATCGGACTGCCCGCCATGATACGTATAAGGGAGAATGAATGTAATCGTATGAAATGTATCCAGGAATGCTTCGTACTGCCGACTAATGACTAACACTTCTGCCACCTGCTTCTATTTAACATTTTCCAGCTGCCGGGGAGGATCTTGACGTTCAAACCACTTTCTACATCGATGACTCCTGCAAAATCGCCATCTGCATGGACAGGAATCCCCTCCCCGCTTTCGATCGTGATACTTTGTCCTTTTAATGTATGGACTTCTTTCAGTTCAGTATGTTTTCCGAAAAAAACGGAAATAAACAAAAACAAAAGCTTCCATTTCGAAAGCCCGGACACGATGGTCAGATCAAGTTCCCCATCATATGGGCATGCTTCCGGGGCTATTTTCATCCCTCCCCCGAAATAAGGCTGATTCGAAATGGTGATAAACCATACTCTGTCAAGCGTTTGTTTCTCACCATCAACCTCGATCGTCATCTGAAAAGGGGTAAAGGTAAACGTTTCCCTGCAAAGAAGAATGGGATAGATCAGTTTCCCCAATGACCAGCGGTTCAATTTTTTCTTTAATAGGGATGCATTCGCCTGTTGGGCGATCAATGCATCGAATCCTACTCCTATATTATTCACAAAATATTGTTTTGGCCCCCCTCCTATAGAGAAAAGACCTGCATCCAGTGAAATCGGATGTGCTGAAGAGGCTGTTTCTTTAATTAGGTTATAAGCCTCATGCCGCCTGGCAGGCCATTGATAGCCCCGGGCAAAATCATTTCCGCTTCCTTCTGGAATATACCCGATGAAGATATTTTCAAAACCGGCCGTACCCGAGATGATGGAATTCATCGTCCCATCTCCTCCGACTCCGATGATGTATAGCGTATCTTGAGGATAGACACGGACAAGCTCCTCCACGATCTTCCTCACATCCTCCGGGTGGTCAGTGATATACATCATGTGAGGAATGGAGATGTTCTTCTGGAACCTTTTCCAAGAAGAAAGGGAATGATCGTTCCTGGCAGATGGATTCACAATAAAGATTGTCTTCATTGCGAATCCTCTTCTGCTGCTGCATTCCACTCCTTTAATGTCTCATGTTGATAATGCATCCGCTTGAATGAAGTCGTCTGACAGTATTCCAAAATGGCCTTCGCTGCTTTCAATTGGACACTTTTAATCGGTGAACGGCTTGACCTCTGCTGATTGAACCAACTTTCATGCGTGCGTTTATCGATAAAACGATATCCGGCAGGGGCCTGTGGATAATCGACATAGCCATTTCTGCTGAGGACAGCTTTGTGCACGGGCAGCTCAACCCCGGCATATTCAACAATTTGCTGGATGATGCGTTCCATCCTCCTCAAGGAAATCAGTGGATTCAGCACCCTTGTTTCTGAATCCCCCCACTTTTTCTCCCAGAAACGATCTCCGGAACCGATATAGGCTGTCCCATCCTCGAATTCCAGGAACGATAAGCACCAGATCCCAGTCGGCGTAATCAGTATGACCTCCAACTCAACAGGAGCATTCTTTATCTTAAAAACCGGATAATATAATACCAGTGTATTATCAGGAAATCGCTGCAGCAGGTACTTCAGTCGCTCATCATAGCAATAGCTGTTATCCACATAGGATTTTTCTGAAATCGTGGAGCTTGCCCACCTTAATTGAAATTCAAAGACGGAATCAAGGAAGTGCTTCTTCAACTCTTCTTCAGACGTTATATCAGGGTGCATGCCCATTTCAAGCTCGATTTCATCATCGTCCTTTTGCATGAGAGATGCGTCTTCCCCCGATTCATCGTTTTCCTTCTTCTTAAAAAATGATATGAACTTCCTTGTGACGGACGATTTTTCTTTCTCAATTTCTTCTTTTTCAGGTGAGGAAAAGGTCCCGCCGCTTTCCCAGTGAAGTTTCATTTTTTCCCATTGCTGCTTTTTTAATCGTACAAATTGGGAAGGATATCTATATAAATCGGTTTCATACCTTGAAACATAATCTTGAAGTTTAATCAGCTGCGCCATAAGGAGTCCTTCCTTTCAAATATGGTTTAGGGCAGTTCGTTCAATTCTATCGTATGGACCTGTTCATATTTCGGAATACGGTCCAGGTGTGTTCGATATAACACGATTTCTCTTATCGTATGGCAGTGAGTTTCAACGGGGTTGAATTCACTCACCCATTCCTTTGAGAAAGCAGAAGGCTTGTTCCATTTGCGCCCCACCGTGATATGTGGTGTGAACGGCCTTGAATCCAGTTGGAAACCGGCTTCTTCGCATGCTTCATATACTTTTTCACGAATTTGATGAAGAGTCGATGACGGGTTCACTCCCATCCAGAAAATTCTCGGTTCATCACTTTTTCCGAACGTACCGAACCGCTTGAGTGAAAGCGGGAAACTTCCCAGGTTATGTAAAGATTGTGTAACATGGTCTATCGCCTGATCAAGGTCTTCTTGTGAAGAATCCCCCAAAAAAGCCAGGGTGATATGGTAGTCTTCCGGATGAACCCACTTCTTAAAAGAATCCTCTTCCACTATAGGAACCGTCAGTTCATGTACTTCTTTTTTCATTTCGTCTGGTAAAGATAATGCGAAAAAATAGTGTGTTTTTAACATAAACATACCATCCTTTGTCTTTGGCTTTAGTTAGAGATTATGTTTATAGTAAGCTTGTTCCAGCTGATGATTGGAGTGCACCTAATTTGTCTTATTTATCTCTATTTTAGCAAAATGTGCTAACAGAAAGAATCACTGATGGAAAATGCAATAAAAATGAAATACAAAGCCTATTTAGTTGATAAGATTTATGTGAATGAGTACCATATAAGTAGACAGTGAAGGAAAGGAAGTTGAGCATGAAAGTAGTACAGAATGTTGCTGAATTAATCGGGGATACCCCCCTTGTTAAATTAAATCGTCTTAATCCTTCTGACGGAGCGGATGTGTATGTAAAGCTTGAATTTTATAATCCGAGCAAGAGTGTAAAAGACCGTGCAGCCTTCCAGATGATTGTGGAAGCAGAAAAAGAAGGGCTGCTGAAGGAAGGTTCGACGATCATCGAACCGACGAGCGGAAATACGGGAATCGGACTTGCGATGAACGCGGCAGCAAGAGGTTACCGTTCCATCCTCGTCATGCCTGATACGATGACCCAGGAGCGGATCAACCTGCTGAAAGCATACGGAGCAGAAGTCGTATTGACGCCTGGCGATGAGAAGATGCCTGGTGCGATCGAAAAAGCAAAGGAACTGACGAAGGAAATCCCGAACAGCTTTATGCCGATGCAGTTTGAAAACGACGCCAATCCGAACGCCCATCGTAAGACGACGGCGCTTGAAATCATCGAAGCGATGGACCAAATCGGCAAGCCCCTTTCCGCTTTCGTCGCGACAGCTGGAACAGGCGGAACGATTACCGGTACCGGCGAAGTGCTGAAGGAAAAATATCCTGATATCCAGGTGCATGTAGTCGAACCTGCAGGGTCACCGGTCCTATCGGGAGGAAAACCCGGAAAACATAAGCTTGTCGGAACAAGTCCGGGCTTCGTCCCTGATACACTGAACACAGAAGTATACGATAAAATTCACAAGATAGAAGATGAACAGGCTTATGATATCGCACGAAGAATGGCAAGCGAAGAAGGCATCCTGGTCGGACCGTCTTCAGGAGCGGCATGCTACGCTGCCATTGAAGTCGCAAAAACTTTATCACCTGATGATGTAGTCATCTGTATCGCATGTGATACAGGAGAAAGATACCTTTCAAGCGATCTGTTCAGGTTCTAAGGATAGCACTGGTGCTGGATAAAATTTAAAGGCCCGTCCCTCGACGCTTTAACGCATTGAAGGACGGGCTCTTTTTATATGTCATCTTTTGCTTTATGGTAATTTGAGATGAAATGATCGGGTGAAGACTTCACGACGAACGTCAGGACCCCTTCGATGGTGTGAAGGTAAAGAAACGTGTAGTGGGCAGAAAGGTGTTTTTTCGTCACATCCATCACCTGATGGAGTGTAAAACTCCTTTTAGGCGTGACGATTTTATCATGGTACAAATACAGATATTCTTCCGTCTCCACCGTAAACTGCCGATTATCTTCAATCATACGTTCTTTTCTCATATATGCCTGAGAACAAATCCACTTCATCCCGCACCCTCCGTCAAACTTGCTGTACTTTACACTCTGCCTTGATTCTTTCCGTGAACAATTCTTGCAGTTTCACTGTCACTGGTCCAGGAACACCCTGTCCGATTGTATGCTCGTCTACTTTTATGACCGGCATGACTTCAGATGTCGTGCTTGCAATAAAGATTTCGTCAGCTGAAAGCAGTTCATCCACCGTGAATGTTTTTTCAATGAATTCTACACCATTCGTTTCTGCTAATTCCTTGATCACTCTTCTGGTAATTCCATTTAAAATCAGATTGGTAGCAGGATGTGTATACACTTTCTTTTCTTTAACGATAAAGGCATTTGATGAAGACCCTTCCGTCACCGTCTCCCCCCGATGCTGGATCGCTTCGAAATGACCTTTGGAAGCCGCTTCTTGTTTTGCCAGGATGTTTCCTAACAGGTTCAGACTTTTAATGTCGCAACGGAGCCATCTGATATCCTCTACAAGTGTGGCTGTCACACCTTCGTTCATCTGTTTTACAGGACGTTTGAAAACCTTCGTATACGCAACCACACTTCCTGATACATCTTCTCCCGGAAAGTGATGCTGTCTTGGTGAAATTCCCCTGGACACCTGCATATACACAAAGCCTTCTTCCACGTCATTCGTTTCAATCAATTTGAATACGATGGAAGAGAGTTCCTGAAGGTCGAATGGAATCTTCAGTTTCATTTTCGCCGCACTTTGATACAGCCGCTCCATATGTTCGTTCATCGTGAAAACTTCCCTGTTATACACGCGGATCACTTCATATATCCCGTCTCCGAATTGATAGCCCCGGTCTTCTATGTCTACTTTTGCGTCACTTCTTTTCACAAATTCCCCATTTAGGAATACCGTTTCTGCCGCCATTTTCCTCTCTCCTCCCAATCCTTAAGATTTACACGCTAATTCATATATGGCCTGAGCATAAATCGCCGTAGCCTTTAAAAGATCCTCAATATACATGTATTCATCTTTTTGATGGGCAATATCTTCCCTTCCAGGGAATAACGGCCCGAATGCCACGCCAGCCTCAAGGCTTCTTGCATAGGTACCGCCGCCGATCGTGATGAGTTCACCTTTTTCCCCGGTCTGCTCTTCGTACACTTTTTTCAATGTCTGTACAAGCTCATCATCCGATGATACATGGTGTGGCTTGCTGTCTGTAAATTTTTCAACCGCAAAACCTTCAATGGCCTGAAGAGTCTCTTTTGCCTGTTCCATATCGTAATGGACCCCGTAACGCATATTCAGACCGAGACGGCCGCCTTCTTCGTGGGAATAACGCAGTTTCCCTACGTTGATCGTCAAGTCACCCGTGATGTCATCCCGGTGGCTTACACCCAGCTTTACGCCGCGGGATTCTTTAAAGAATGTCTCTTTTGTAAAAGCAAAGAATGCTTCTGCCTGTGAATCAAGAGGAAGCTCTGTCAGAAAAGCCGCAAGATGCAGCCCTGCATTTTTCCCATTGTCAGGCTCCATCCCGTGAGCCGAAACCCCTTCCACTTCAAAGATTACGTCACCATTTTCGATATAATAGCTGCCCTTGATTTCTTCTTGTTTTGAAAAGATTTCAAACTGCTGGACCCATTTCGTATGATCTTCATCCAGATGGACCACAGCCTTAGCGTAATCAGGAACCATATTATAACGGCGGCCCGATTCGAAGGAAATCACTTTATTGCGTGAATCGTTTCCATCATTGTTCTTTTCCTGAACGAGATCATAATCTGCAATCCCTTTTTCGGCATAGATGATCGGGAAATCTGCATCCGGGGCAAAGCCCATTGAAGGCATTTCTTCTTTCTTGAAATAGTGATCGACACATCTCCAATCACTTTCTTCATCGGTCCCGATGATCATGCGGACCCTTTTTGTAAATTCCGGGTTCAGCTCTTTTACGATTTTCATGGCATAATAAGCAGCCATCGTAGGCCCCTTATCATCGATCGCGCCGCGCGCAAAAATCTTTCCGTCCTTGATTTCTCCTCCGAAAGGATCGACACTCCAGCCGTCACCTTCAGGAACGACATCCACGTGACACAGGATTCCAAGGAGTTCATCCCCGTCACCGAACTCAAGATGGCCGGCGAGATGGTCGACATTCTTAGGGGTGAAGCCGTCTTTCTCGCCAAGCATCAATAAATAATCGAGTGCTTCCTTCACGCCTTTTCCAAGAGGTGCTTCCTCTGTTGCATTCTCTTCATCTAAAACACTTTTAATTTGCAAAAAGTTTTGTAAATCTTTTAGTAAATCATCTTTTCGTTTCTCTACTTCCTGCGTCCAATTCATCGTTAACACCTGCTCATTATGTATTTAAACTCATATCACGTTCCATTTTATACTGTTTGGGGGTGAAATCCAAACATGTAGAATGACCTATGTGAAAAAGTTTGTGTCTTTAATTTTCAGAATTATTCATCTTTTCCTCCAAGACCTCATACAATGGGGTTAACATCAGTACCTCACGTTAATTGTTTGTAAATTTAGACAATATTATAGAATTTTTGTAGAATTAGGGGTACAATATGATTGTCAGACATCTTATGAGTAAACTATAAAAGGAAAAGGGGTTGTCTAAAGCGCATAGTACATAGGTAGCACGTGAGGTGCACACATGTCGATGTAGTCTTTGACTTTGGAAAAATGATGAGGGAGTGGTTCTTTGAAACCTTCAACCAATCGTATGCTAACAAGAATAAAAGCTGTATACATGTACATCAACAAGAAAGGTACTGTAACAACTCAAGATCTCGTTGACGAATTTGGCATTACTCCTCGCACCATTCAAAGAGATCTCAACGTGTTAGCGTATAATGACTTGGTACAAAGCCCAAGTCGCGGCCAATGGACAACAACTGAGAAGAAAGTAAAGATGTCTTCATAGAGAGAAAAGCGGAGGCGGCTCGTTCAGCCCCGACAAGCATAACTGGGAAATCCCCTAAGGCGCTTTTTGCCTTTGGGGGTTTTTCAGTTATGACCTCGAGGGGCTAGCCGCTGGAGCTGGACAAGAGAAAAGCGAAGCCGACTGCTCAGCCCCGACAAGCATAACTGGGAAATCCCCAAAGGCGCTCTTTGCCTATGGGGGTTTTTCAGTTATGACCTCTTACTTTTTTATCAAGTGTGCTATTCTATGTAGAAAATTCGACAAAACGAGCATATATCCAAAATTTCGAGCATAAATAATATTTTCCGCGCAAAAAAACAGGAAATCGAGCATTTTTTTATAGTTTTCGAGCAAAAATCCGCCTTAGGCACCAAAACCAAGTTGCCACTGAACATAAAAAAACCTGATAACCACCTTCTATAAGTAGTTCCAGGCTTTTTCTAACTAATTTACTAAAATTAAGGACGATATTCCTTCAGCATCTCAACTTCCTCATCCGTAAGCTCACGGTATTCCCCAAGTTCCAAGTCTTCATCAAGCTCGAGCGGCCCCATCGACAAACGCTTCAAGTAAACAACGCGTTTCCCTACACTTTCGAACATCCGCTTCACCTGATGGAACTTGCCTTCCGTAATCGTCAACTCGATATCAGAAGTGATCCCTGCTTTTAATATCACTAGGTCTCCAGGCTTTGTATGATAGCCGTCCTCCAGCGTCACGCCTTCTTTAAAGGCTTCAATATCACGTTCGGTCACTTCGCCCTCAATAACGGCAAAGTACGTTTTCGGTACATGCCTTTTTGGAGAAAGAAGCTGATGCGATAATTGGCCGTCATTCGTGATGAGCAGCAAGCCTTCTGTATCTTTATCAAGCCTCCCTACAGGAAATGGATTGAAGATCTGGTCTTCCATCTGAAGGATGTCGATAACGGTTTCTTCATTGGCATCCTCTGTGGCAGAAATCAGTCCAGGCGGCTTATTCATCATCAGATAGATGAATTCACGGTATTCAACCTTATCCCCGTACAGCATCACGGTATCCTTTTCCGTGTCGACGTGGACTTTACCATCCTTGATGACCTCACCGTTTACCTGAAGACCACCATCCTTCAGCAGTTTCTTCACTTCTTTTCGGCTTCCATAGCCCATGTTTGCAAGTAACTTATCGATTCTCATAGTGACACTCCTATTTTATTAAATTTATCCGTGTAGATAATTGATTTGCGTTTAGGGTAAAAGCCCATTCATTATCCTATTTTATACATAGGCTATTAACGATAAGCAAGAAACCTATCTTAAATACGAGGTGAAAAGAATGTATCCTTTTCGACAACAAGGAACCGGCGGCATTTTGATTCCGATTCCCCTTCCCGGCGGCGGCCAGCAATATCCGGGATATCCAGGTTACCCGGGGGGCGGTGGCGGCGGAAGTTTCGACCAACGTCTCGATCGTCTTGAAAGACAATATCAGCGATTGGACCGGAGAGTGGACCGCCTTGAAAGACAAGTGGAAAGGCTTGAAAGGCAGCTCGGTTACTATAATCAGTGAATGAAAAAAGGGGATGGACTCAATGCGTCATCCCCTTTTCTATTATCCTATCCGCAAACGACTTCGAAGCTTATTGACTCTTTCTCCAAACAATTTATCTGCAAGCTTGCTTCTCAGGCTCAAGTAGAAATAAACCAGAGCACCCGCTCCCCCGCATATCGCGACAAGTATGATCGCTTGGAATCCTGAAGCAGGACTCAAGAATTGTTTTAAAATACCATACAAAATCAGTACGACTGCGGCCATGACCGCATTCATGATACCGATAGCCACCGTTCTCCGGATAATGAGTTCGAATTTGTAACGTGCGTATTTTTTAATTACATAAAGGTTGATTGCGATTGCGACTGCGTAACCTATGGTTGTCGCGATAATGGCTCCCTGGGTTTCAAACAGCTTGATCAGTTGTATGTTCAGCACAAGCTTCAGAAACAATCCTACCAGCAAGCTGAAGATGGTGAATTTCTGCTCATCAATTCCTTGAAGTATCGCGGCCGTAACAGCATAAAGAGCAAATAATATCGCCACCGGCGCATATGTTCTAAGAATCGAAGTACCTAGCTCGTCACTATGATAAAACAATGTGTAAGTAGGTTCTGCCAAAAGGGCGATTCCAATCGATGCAGGAACCGTTAAAAACAGCAGGATCTGAAAAGATTGGTCGATATTCCGGCGCATTGTTTTCCGGTCACCGCTCGTATACGAAGTCGTGATAAGCGGTATCAATGTCATGGAAAAAGCTGTTGCCAGAGACACCGGAATAATCACGAGCTTATGAGTATAAAAGTTTAATACTGCGAACGCATGGTCGGAAATCTTAGCATTTCCGATCTCTGCCATTGCTGTATTAAAGGTGATCTGATCCACAAGTTGGAACAATGGATTGGCCAGTCCCACAAAAATGAACGGAATCGAATAGGCAATGATTTCTTTGTACATCTTCGGCAGGGAAACTTCTTCTTGTCCCCGGTCTTCCTCCAAAAGCTCATCTAAATGAGGCTTTCGTTTAAACCAATACCAAATGAGCACACCCAGACTGGCGAGTCCTCCGACAAATGCAGCAAACGTAGCTACACTGATTGCAGTCGTGACCGAGCCGTCCATTATGTGCAGCACTACATAAATCCCGCCAAGTAAAAAGACGATTCGCACTATCTGTTCAATCACCTGTGATACGGCAGTCGGCCCCATCGACTGATGCCCCTGGAAAAAACCGCGTATCAGACTCATGAACGGTATGATGATCAATGCAAAACTGACCGCGCGGATGACCGTCGTTACCTGTGCGACTGAAATGACCTGTTCATCACTCTTAATGGTCATCTCGGCAAATACAGGAGCAAAGATGTACATAACAAGGAATGATAGAATTCCTGTCAACGTCATTAACAGCAGCCCTGATTTAAACAGCTTCCGCCCGACGGCATATTCTCCAATCGCATTATATTTCGAGACAAACTTCGAAACAGCCAGCGGGACCCCGGCTGTCGCCACTGTCAAAAAGATCGTATAAGGCACATATCCATATTGATACAATGATGCCCCTTCTTCGTTCCCTTTTAATAACTCATCAAACGGTATAACATAAAAAAGACCCAAAAACTTTGAAATAAAGGTCCCTAACGTTAATATAAACGTTCCTTTTATTAATTTAGATGACATAGTATCCCTCTCTGGAAATGCACGTTCCCTTTAGAAACATGCGTTAATACTTCTGATAAATTTTCACACTATCATAGTTTACTACTGTACGTATCGAATGACAATTTTTTTTGGACATAGTAAGTAGAGTACCCTGGTGAGGGGGTTTGCTAACGTGCATTTAATAATAAATTCAATCAAGTTTCTGAACACCCGGCATATGCAGATTAGTGTATACGAACGATTAACTAATAACTGAAACTTTTTATGCGGGGCCATTTTTGCTATTATTAAATGTTGAGAAGTTAAACTATAAAGTTGGTGAAATAATGTCAATATATGACGTAATCGTAATAGGCGGAGGACCATCCGGATTAATGGCAAGCATTGCGGCCGGCGAGAACGGTGCCAAGGTCCTTCTTGTAGATAAAGGGTCGAAGCTTGGAAAAAAGCTTGCGATTTCAGGCGGCGGCCGCTGTAATGTGACAAACCGCCTGCCGATCGATGAGATCATCAAACACATCCCCGGAAACGGCCGCTTCTTGTACAGCGCTTTTTCCGAGTTCAATAATGAAGACATCATTTCTTTCTTTGAAAACCTGGGAATTCAATTAAAAGAAGAAGACCACGGCCGGATGTTTCCGGTCTCAAACCGGGCACTGGATGTAGTAGAAGCCCTTTTAAACAGAATGAAAGAGTTAAAGGTCGAGACAAGAACGAATACGGCGGTAGAGGAAGTGATGTATGAGGATGGCGAAACAAAGGGAATCCGACTAATGAATGGCGAAGTGATCCATGCAAAAGCCGTGGTCATAGCCGTAGGCGGAAAATCAGTCCCTCATACCGGATCAACCGGTGACGGATACCCATGGGCCAGAAAAGCCGGCCACACGATCACTGAATTATTCCCGACTGAGGTTCCTTTGACGTCCGATGAACCATTCATCAAGCAGAAAGCCTTACAGGGATTGTCGCTCCGGGAAGTTGAACTGAGCGTGCTGAACCCTAAAGGGAAGAAACTGATCACCCATAAGATGGACATGATCTTCACTCATTTAGGCATTTCAGGGCCGGCTGTTCTCCGCTCTAGTCAATATGTCGTGAAAGCGATGAAGAAGTGGAACCTGACCCATGTCACGATGGTCATCGACTCACTGCCTGATACAAATGAAGAACAACTCTTCCAATCTCTTTACAAGCAGGTAAAAGAAGAAGGAAAGAAAGCGGCCAAAAATATCTTTAAAGGCCTGGTGCCGGAAAGGTATCTATTATTCCTCCTTGATAAAGCCGGAATGGATCCTGATGAAAAAGGAGATCACCTTTCATCGGAGAAAGTCCGCCAGTTTACAAAGCTGTTAAAGCAGTTCACATTTACGGTGAACGGAACCCTTTCAATCGAAAAGGCATTTGTCACAGGCGGCGGCGTTTCAGTTAAAGAAATCGAGCCGAAAACGATGGCATCAAAAAAAATGCACGGTCTGTTTTTCTGCGGTGAGGTGCTGGACATCCACGGTTACACAGGCGGTTATAACATCACCAGTGCGCTTGTGACCGGCCGTCTTGCCGGCTTCAATGCCGCAAAAATATAAAAAAAAGAAAGGTTGATCGTCTTATCCACCAGACGCATCAACCTTTTTATTTTCGATAAATGATCATTGCGGAGAAACAGTAAATCTGTTCTTCCATTTCTTCCGACAATGCAGCGATATGATATTTGATATCGACGATTTTCTTCTCATCCACTTTACTCAGAAACTGATTCATATCCTGCTCCAAATCCTTCTCATGCTCATAATCAAACACTTTGACCTGGATCATCCCGCTCTCACCTTCTTTTAGAAATTATCATCAGTATTGTCGGATATTTTAATTTTCAAACAACTTTAAGTAAAAAAACACACTCCTTATTAAAGGAATGTGTTTTCTTGGTCCATATTATTTCTTGGGAGCCGTTTCGCCGCCCCAGTTCATCATGCCGCCTTCCATGTTCACCACTTTGTAGCCTTGATCCTTCATGTAGTGAGCGACATTTCCGCTGCGGTTGCCTGAGCGGCAGATAAAGATGTATTCTTTATCCTTATCGAACTTGTCCAGTGATTCAGGGATATCGCCCATCTTGATGTGACGCGCTCCCGGGATCATCCCTTCCGCTACTTCTTCATCTTCACGGACGTCAACCAATAATAAGTCTTCACCATTTTGAAGCTTTTTGTTCAATTCATCTGTTGTGATCGTTTTGATTTCAGTCATTTTCTTCACCCTTTCGTGGTAATCCATTTTGATTATATCAAAGGTATTCCCTATCACAAAAAATTTACACACGCGTGGGTATCGGGGTTGGGGATGTACCAGGTACACGGAAGCTGATTTGTACCTGGTACACGCTCCTGTTTTATTGTGCCTGGCTCAAAACAACCCATTTGTGCCTGGCTCAAAACAACCCATTTGTGCCTGGCTCAAAACAACCCATTTGTGCCTGGCTCAAAACAACCCATTTGTGCCTGGCTCAAAACAACCCATTTGTGCCTGGCTCAAAACAACCCATATGTGCCTGGCTCAAAACAACCCATTTGTGCCTGGCACCCGCTTCCCCACGGGCCACCACAACAAAAAAAGGAACGGACCAAGAAAAGTCCGTTCCCCCATTCAACATCAGTTCGCCACAATATTCACTAGCTTGCCTGGTACGGCAATCACTTTGCGCACTGTTTTTCCTTCGATTTGACTCTTGATGTCTTCATTTTCCATCGCGGTTTTTTCAAGTTCATCCTTGTTCATGTCGCGAGGGATCATCACTTTCGCCTTCACTTTACCGTTGACCTGAAGGACGATTTCCACTTCATTGTCCACGAGTTTCGACTCGTCGAAAGACGGCCATTCCACGTATGTGATGGAATCTTCGTGTCCAAGTTTTGCCCAAAGCTCTTCCGTCATATGAGGGGCGATCGGCGCAAGGAGCTTCACGAAACCTTCTACATATGCTTTTGGAAGGGTCTCTGCTTTGTACGCTTCATTGATGAAGACCATCAGCTGGGAGATCCCTGTGTTGAAGCGAAGACCTTCATAGTCTTCCGTGACCTTCTTGACCGTCTGGTTGTAAATCTTATCAAGGGCCGGGTTCGCTGTGTCGGACACTTTGCCGGAAAGCGTGCCGTCTTCCTCGATAAGAAGGCGCCATACACGGTCAAGGAAACGGCGGGCTCCATCCAGTCCGTTCGTGCTCCATGCAACCGAAGCTTCAAGCGGCCCCATGAACATTTCATACAGGCGGAGAGTATCTGCTCCGTGAGATTCGACGATTTCATCAGGGTTTACGACATTCCCTTTTGATTTACTCATTTTTTCATTGTTTTCACCTAGGATCATCCCCTGGTTGAAAAGCTTCTGGAACGGCTCTTTCGTTGGCACGACTCCGATATCATAAAGGAATTTGTGCCAGAATCGAGCGTACAGAAGGTGAAGTACCGCGTGTTCTGCTCCCCCGATGTACATATCGACCGGAAGCCAATCATCCATTTTCTTCGCATCGGCAAGTGCTTCCTCGTTATGAGGATCGATGTAGCGAAGGTAGTACCAGCAGCTTCCTGCCCATTGCGGCATTGTATTCGTTTCACGGCGGCCTTTCTTGCCTGTTTCAGGGTCTTCTACATTTACCCATCCGCTAATGTTGGCAAGTGGTGATTCGCCTGTGCCGGATGGCTTGATTTCAGTCGTTTTAGGAAGGACAAGCGGAAGTTCGCTTTCCGGAACGCCAGATGTTGTGCCGTCTTCCCAGTGAATCACTGGAATAGGCTCACCCCAGTAGCGCTGGCGGCTGAACAGCCAGTCACGAAGGCGGTATGTGACTTTCTTCGTACCGATTTCTTTTTCTTCAAGCCAAGAGATCGCTTTTGTGATGGCTTCTTCTTTCCCAAGACCGTTAAGGAAATCAGAATTCACGTGCTCTCCATCACCTGTGTAGGCTTCCTTTTCAACGTCTCCGCCTGAAACCACTTCAACGATCGGCAGGTCGAATTGCTTGGCAAATTCATAGTCTCGCTCATCGTGCGCCGGTACGGCCATGATGGCTCCAGATCCGTAACTCACAAGAACGTAATCTGCAATCCAGATCGGCATTTTGCTTCCGTTTGCAGGGTTGATCGCATATGCCCCAGTGAACACACCTGTTTTTTCTTTTGCAAGATCGGTACGTTCAAGATCGCTCTTTGTTTTCACTTTATCAAGGTAAGCTTCAACTTTCTCTTTTTGTTCAGGAGTGGTGATTTTTTCAACCAGATCATGTTCAGGGGCAAGCACTGCATAGGTTGCACCGAAGATCGTGTCAGGACGTGTTGTGAACACATCGAATGATGCATCATGTCCGTCAATGTTGAAGACGACTTCTGCTCCCTCAGAACGTCCGATCCAGTTGCGCTGCATATCCTTGATGCTTTCCGGCCAATCGACATCTTCCAGGTCTTCAAGAAGGCGGTCCGCATAAGCCGTGATCTTCAGCATCCACTGTTTCATCGGGCGGCGCTCGACCGGATGGCCTCCGCGCTCACTCTTTCCGTCTATGACTTCTTCATTCGCAAGGACCGTACCAAGCGCCGGGCACCAGTTCACCGCTACTTCATCAACGTAAGCCAAGCCCTTTTCATAAAGCTTAAGGAAGATCCATTGCGTCCATTTGTAGTAGCCAGGGTCAGTCGTATTCACTTCACGGTCCCAGTCATAAGAAAAACCAAGCGCCTTGATCTGACGGCGGAAGTTATCGATGTTCTGCTTCGTGAATTCGGCGGGGTCGTTTCCTGTATCAAGCGCGTACTGCTCCGCAGGAAGACCGAATGCATCCCACCCCATTGGATGAAGGACGTTATACCCCTGCATACGTTTCATTCTGGAAAGGATATCCGTTGCGGTGTAACCTTCCGGGTGGCCTACGTGAAGGCCTGCACCTGATGGATACGGGAACATATCCAGCGCATAGAAATTCTTTTTCGACTCATCCTCAGTTGTTTTGAACGTTTTGTTTTCTTCCCAATACTGCTGCCATTTTGTCTCAATGCTTTTATGATCAAAACTCATATTGAGATCCTCCTTTATCAAATGAATGGAATGTGGTTCAGACGGACGGTTCGTTCTTTGATCAGGCTTATTGAAGCAAAATAAAAAACTCCCATCCCAAATAAAAATATTTGGGACGAGAGTTATGTATTTATTCTCCCGCGGTACCACCCACATTAGTGTACGCGCACTCAGCTTCATTCATCCTTAACGCGGAAAACGGCAAGTCTTACTGATTGTTCACACTTGCAACTCAGCAGGCGAGTTCATGATGCTCCCGGTTGACTTCCACCACCCGTCAACTCTCTAAGACAGAAAACATTCATTACTACTCCTGATCAACGTCTGAAATATAAGAATCATTATATATATTCACTATTTTAGGAGAAAATATTCAGGAGCGCAAGCCCAATGTGAAGGAATTTAGTGAATTTGAATCCGTTTTTTATAAAGCATGTCAATTTTCCGATAAAAAATAGCAAAAAAGAAACGACCCATCCCTGAGTCGTTTCATCATCACTGAACCGTATATCCTCCATCCAGCACCACTGCCTGACCAGTTACGCCCCTTGCAGCATCACTGCAGAGGAACATCGTATAGTCAGCTATTTCCTTTACGTCCAGAAGCCTTTTCTGCGGAACCAGCGGATAAATGACTTCCTCCAGTACTTTTTCAAGAGGGACATTTCGCGTCTTAGCCAGATCACCAAGCTGATTCTGTACAAGCGGGGTATCGACATAGCCGGGGCAGACAGCATTCACAGTGACACCATGTGCTGCTGCTTCAAGTGCTGCAACCTTGGTCAAACCGATGACTCCATGTTTCGCAGAATTATAGGCTGCCTTGCCGGCAAACCCCACTAGTCCATTAATGGAAGCCATATTGATGATCCTGCCGAAGCCTTGTTCTTTCATGATAGGCAAGGCATGTTTGATTGCCACAAATGGAGCCGTCAGCATGACTTTCACCAAAAACTCGAACTTCTCTGTCGGGAAATCTTCGATAGGCGACACATGCTGAAGACCCGCGTTATTAATCAGCACATCAAGTCTTCCATAATGATTCACTGTGGACGCAATGGCTTCTTTCAAGTCTTCCTCAGAAGTAACATCACAGCGGATGCCCATCGCTTCATATCCTTCTTTTTTCAGGGAGAGTGCAGCTTCCTGCACTCCATCTTCCTTCAGATCTGTTAGTACCACTTTTGCACCGTTCGCAGCGAATTCCTTTCCGATCTCAAAACCGATTCCTTGTGCTGCACCTGTGACAAACACGACTTTGTTTTCAACCATGATGATACTCCTTTCTTAGATACCTACTCCCAAGCTGAACAATAAGATGGCGATCGCCAATCCGATCAATGGAACAATGACGGTCAATGCACCTACTGCACCATAGGCTTCTCCGTGAGACTCATTGCAAATCGACCGGATCGTGGTGACCACATATCCGTTATGCGGAAGGGAATCCAGGGCACCTGAAGAAATCGCCACAGTTCTGTGAAGGGCTTCAGGATTAACACCCATGTCGACATAATGAGGTGCCAGGATAGGAAGGGCGATTGCCTGACCGCCTGATGCAGAACCTGTCATACCGGCAATGACACTTACCGCAATGGCTCCACCGATAAGAGGTGAACCCGGGATATTGGTCATGACATCAACAGCCGTCTCAAATGCAGGGACTGCTTTCGCCACTCCACCGAATCCAACGACCGCTGCGGTGTTCCCGATAGCAATCAGGGCACCGATCGTACCCTCTGAAACCGCACTCCAAAATCCTTTGAAATATTTTCGATTTAAAGCGTAAGCAGAAATGACCCCGCCCAATAAAGCAATGATCAGAGCCGACTGCTTTAAGGAGTCATGGAAAATAAACGACAGGATCAGAACGACCAATAACGGGATGAGTCCCATCAATGGATTTGGTAACGGTCTCCCTTCATCAATGACAGGATCTTCTTCGCGGGATTGGAATCTTTCCCCTTTGTTGACTGCTTTGGCAATCATGCGCTTTAACCACCAGTAACCGAACACTGCCATGAACACTGCCACAATCAAGCTGACTTCCCAGCCTGCGTATGGCGTTGTACCTAAATATTCAATCGGAATCCAGTTTTGAATTTCAGGCGATCCGGCTGACGTCATCGTAAATGTAACGGAACCGAATGCAAGTGCAGCCGGGATGAACCGGCGGGGCAGATCTGCCTGCTTAAATAGGCTGACTGCCATCGGATATACTGAAAAGGCAACGACGAATAAGCTTACACCGCCATAAGTCAAAACAGCACAGGCTAATACGATTGCAAATACGGCAAATTTCATACCCAATTTATCAACGACAAATCGCGATACACTGTCCGCCGCTCCGCTATCCTCCATCACCTTACCGAAGATGGCACCAAGTAAGAACATCAAATACCATGCGGCCACGAAGCTTGTAAACCCTGACATATAGTTGGAAACCAGATTCGCTTCCCCTTCACCAGCCAGCTGCGGGAATAACGGCATCCCGCTGAGCACAGCCACGAATAATGCAGAGATGGGTCCGACAATTAAAATGTTCATTCCCCGCATTGTTAAAAAGATTAATAAAATAAGTCCGCCAATGAGACCAATCATACTTAACATCTTGTAATCCCCCTTTTTTCCAAAAAACGTTTTTCTTCTCCCTTTGTTGCAATCGTTTACATTTTTCTGTTTGGCAATGTCTGCTCCTTTCTGTATAGATCGTTCACTTAATAGACATGCAATAATTGTGCCAACTTTCAGATTAATAAAATCAGCCTTTCATGAAAATGACAGTCCGGAAATCCGGACTATAATAAAATATCATTCACAAGATGTACACAATTTCTTATCAATAACAAAAAGTCCAGAAAATCGGACTCTATTCCGATTTTCTGGACTAATCCAAAAGCTGATATTTGTTTAATTTTTCATAAAGTGTCGATTTACTGATACCAAGCGCGGCAGCCAGCTTCCGTTTGTCTTGATGAAACTTTTTCAAACTTTGTTCCAGTACACTTCTCTCTGTATCATCAAGAATTTCTTTCAAAGTCTTTGATTCTACATTGTAAAGAGTCCCCGCTTTCATATACTGGGGTAAGGAACTTAATGAAATCTGATTTTCATTTGATAAGTAGGTTGACGCATTGATTACATTTTCCAGCTCCCTTAAGTTCCCCGGCCAGCTGTAAGAGGTGAATACATCCAACACGTCCTGCTGAAACCCCTGAATCCTTTTGCCGGAAGACTTCATCGATTTCCCTAAGAAGAATTCTGCAAGAGTGATGATGTCATCTTTCCTTTCCCTTAGGGGCGGTATAACAAATGGCACTACATTGATCCGATAATAGAGATCGCTCCTGAATCTTTTTTCTTCCATCATTTTTTCTAGGGGCCGGTTGGTGGCAGCGATGATTCTGACATTCACCTGGTGCACACGGGAAGACCCTACCGCTTCCACTTCTCCTTCCTGCAGCACCCTGAGGAGTTTTGCCTGCATATTAAGCGGCATGTCACCGATTTCATCGAGGAAAAGGGTGCCTTTATGGGCGAGTTGGAATTTCCCTTTCTTCCCTCCTTTTTTGGCTCCGGTAAACGCACCTTCCTCATATCCGAATAACTCCGACTCCAGAAGCTGTTCAGGAATCGCAGCACAATTCACTTTAATGAAAGGCTGACCGCTCCTTTCACTGAGCTGGTGAATGCTGTGGGCGAATAATTCCTTACCGGTACCGCTTTCCCCCCTGATCAGAATCGAGATATCGCTTGGTGCAATCATCTGGACCTTGTCTTTCAACTCCCTGATCCCTTCGGATTCCCCGATGATATCATATAAGTTGTACTTCACCCCTGTATTGATATCCTGTATATAGCTTTGAATCTTCGACATCATGTTTTTCACATGCGAACTCATCTGCATCCATTCACTCGTATCGCGGAATATCACGCTGCCGAAAGCGCCGATCACTTCCCCGTCCACCACGATCGGGATACGGTTCGCAATCATATAATTTCCTTTGATGTACTGCAGATCCGCCACTTCCTCTTTACCGCTTTCCACGACCTTATGCATTCTGGTATTTTCAATCACATTTATCACGTGGGTTCCGATCGCTTTATCCCGGTCCACTTCAAGAAACTTGCAATAGTTTTCATTGATGTAAATGATGTTCCCATCCTTATCGACTACAACCAGCCATTCAAAGGCATTCTCCAAGATGATTTCTATCATTTCGGCAGAAACTTTTTTTAACAGACTGCTCATCTCATTCCCCTGCTTTCATGATGTTTGATCTATTCAAGTATTATCTATCAATTCAAAATATCCTTACTATTATAGTAGCATATCAATTCTTCATTGAGGGGATTTCCATAATATATAAAACAGGAAGAATTGGGTTTATAAACAAGGGGGAGGGGGAATCTTTTTATATAAATACGAGGAGGTGATGGAATGGAAATTGATCGTTTAAAAATCTATTACTTAGAAGATGATGGTACCATCCCAAACAATCCGGATTTGCCTGTTCTCATCTACCGCAATGCAATGGATGATACAGATGAGATGGAAAGAATCTTTAATCATAATAAGTGGCTGAACAGCTGGGTAAACGGCGTCCATGGTTATCATCACTATCACAGCAATGCACATGAAGTGATCGGAGTCATGGAAGGCAATGCAAAAGTACAGCTTGGCGGGGATAAAGGCGTGGAAGTAACAGTTCGAAAAGGTGATGTACTCATACTTCCCGCAGGGACCGGCCACAAAAAATTATCTTCAAGCCCCGGTTTCAGAGTAGTCGGTGCCTATCCCGACGGAGCCGAATATAATATGAAAGAAGGGTGTTTGAAAGAGCGGCCGCAAGTCCTTATTGACATCAAAAATGTTCCCCTCCCTGACCGCGATCCCGTATATGGTGACAAGGGCCCTATCATTAAATACTGGCTGCAAAACAAGACAAGAGTAAACGAGTAATGAATTAGAATATTTAACCATATTCTTTCGGACAATAAAAGATTGTGTTTGGATTCATTCCGTGTTATTCTATACAAGCGATGAGCTGAATTGTGTAAGTCGGTGATCACGCCTTAACGGCAGCAAACTATGTGGAGTTTGGATCATCCGCCTCAATTTTTTGCAAGTGGGCTTCCATAGGAAATGGGAGCCCTTTTTATATAGAAAAACGGAAGGGCTTTGCTCAGAGGCGGTTGGCATAAGACGAGCCGGACTGGGAGGCGGTCTTTGCCTTCTTGGCCGGATTGGCTTATGACATGTGCCTCTAGGTCCTGGAGCTGGACAGTAGAAAAGCGGAGGCGGCTCGCCCAGAGGCGACAAGCATAAGGCGAGCAAGCCGGAAAGGCGTTTTTTGCCTTTTGGATTGCTTGACTTATGACCTCGAGCCTCTAGCCGCAGGAGCTGGAAAATATAGAAAAGCGGAGGCGGCTCGCCCAAAGGCGACAAGCATAAGGCGAGCAAGCCGGAAAGGCGTTTTTTGCCTTTTGGATTGCTTGACTTATGACCTCGAGCCTCTAGCCGCAGGAGCTGGAAAATATAGAAAAGCGGAGGCGGCTCGCACAGAGGCGACAAGCATAAGGCGAGCAAGCCGGAAAGGCGTTTTTTGCCTTTTTGGATTGCTTGACTTATGACCTCGAGCCTCTAGCCGCAGGAGCTGGACAATCTTAATGCAGTAAAGAAGCCGGTGAAAAATTCACCGGCTTTTATTGTACTGGCAATGACACAGGTGCTTCTTTTTTTAATGGACGATCATATAAACCCGCCAGCATCAAAGCGGCGGCGAAGAAACCGATCAGTGACATGAATAAAACCTGCATGCTGAACAAATCAACCAAGACTCCCCCGATGAACGGCCCGATCATTCTCCCGCCCGTAGCCGTACTGTTTACAATTCCCTGATAAAAGCCTTCACGCCCCCTTGGAGCCAGTGAATTGGCAATCGTAGGAACGGCAGGCCAAATCAGCATTTCACCCACGGTCAATATGATCATGGAGATCGCAAACCATTCAAACGTATCCGAAACAGAAGCCACTCCGAAGGAAACCATAAATATGATGATCCCTATCATGATCTGCATCTTAAGATTGTCCTCAAAACGTTTGATCGCTTTTGATAAAAGAGGCTGAGCGAGCACGATCAAGGCGCCGTTGATGGTCCAAAGCAGGCTGTACTGCTTCAAACTGATATTGATTTCCTGTGTATAGGTTGCGATGGTCGACTGCCACTGAACATAGCCGACCCAGCATAGTAAGTAGGCCGCACAGATGATCAGAAGCGCGGTCAGCTTTGTTTTGTTCCGTATCACTCTTTTTTCGCTCAGAACAGAGGTCTGTCTTGCTGAATCCACCGATATATGGCGGTAGCCGAAAAGAGCAATCAAGAAGAATACGACGTACATAAGTAAATTCGCGAGGAATATATAACTGAATGAAAAAGATGCCACCAATCCGCCTGCTGCCGCACCTACTGCAACTCCGATGTTTTGAGCGACGTAAACGGAATTGAACGCCTTTCGTCCGCCTTCGGGCCACACAGAACCGGCCATGGCATACATGGAAGGAAACACAATCCCGGAACCAAAACCGACAGCAGTCAGAAAGACAACATAATAAGGCCAGCCTTGCCACACATTCATCCCGACAAGCGCTGCTAATGTAATGATGATTCCCAGCAAGATGGAGCGGTAGCCCCCCAGCTTATCAAACAGGCTTCCGCCAATCAGATTCCCGATGACACTTGCACCTGCATTGATCATCAGCACGAGGCCGGCAACAGATAATGACTTTCCAAGGTGCTCATGAAGGTAAATCGTATTGAGCGGCCATAAAAAGGAAGAACCTGTGACATTCACCATCATCCCGATGACAAGCAACCATAAAGATTTAGGCATTTTCTTCTTCCCTTTCTCCCATTTATTTCGAGTCCCAAAAGAATTTTACTCCTTTTGATTAGGAGGGGCAAGAACTATTTTTATGATTTTTTCGGGGGATTTTACCAAGCTCTTGAGCAGCGGGAAAGGGTGCCTGGCTCAACTCCCCCATTTACTGCCCTTCTTCAACTAACAATCCCAACCAGCAAAAAAACTAGGCACCCATAAAGCACCTAGTTTCTATCATCATTTCCCGTTATTCTGCTTTGATTTGACAGGCTGCCCCTGTTTTTCGTACTGTTTCTTGGCTGTTTTTACAGGGTTCTGTTCAGCACCGAATTCTGTATCTAAATTACGGAAATCGCTTCTTGTTTTTTGTTCGGGATTATTTTGTTTAGAACGTTTTTTCAATGTAATTTTCCTCCCACTACAGTTGGATCATGTTCTAATAAAATCATCTCATTCTGAAGATTTTGCAGCTGCAGCCTCATTCTGTGCAGCTGTTCGCGCTGCTGGGCATTTGCGCTGTGTGCCAGATCAGCAACATCATTGACTGCCTCTTCAATTTGCTGCATCGCTTTCGTGTATTCCTCATCGTGATAATGCTCCTGCTCCATGCCGGATTTGTATTGCTCTTGAGCGTAACGAATGGCATCTTCACATTTCTGAATACAGTCTTCAATGGATTGTCTTGTTGCCATGTCGACTACCTCCTGCTTTCTTTGGTCTAAAGAAGAGAATATGCCTGCTCTTCTTCTTCATTAGTTTTAACCTGTTGACCGCATTCAGAAGTGGTAATCTTCACCTATTTCAAGAGAGAGGATACATTCACGATCGCATTCATGTTAAAATCTTTTTGATGAGGGTTAATATACATACATTGATGAAGAAATTAGGAGGTGTTTGTCATCGTGACAAACCCGTTTCCGTACGCTGCAGATAACAAACGATATCATACATGGAATTATCATTTACGTAATCACTTTGGTCATAAAGTATTCAAAGTAGCGCTTGATGGCGGATTTGACTTTCCGAATCGCGACGGTACAGTGGCTCACGGCGGATGTACGTTCTGCAGTGCCGCAGGTTCTGGAGATTTTGCCGGGGACCGTGTCGACCCCCTTGATAAACAATTCAACGATATAAAAGATAAAATGCATAAAAAATGGAAAGACGGCAAATACATGGCCTATTTCCAGGCGTTTACGAATACACATGCACCCGTAGAGGTGCTGCGGGAGAAGTATGAGTCTGTCCTTCAAAAGGAAGGAGTCGTCGGAATCTCCATCGCCACACGTCCTGACTGTCTCCCGGATGATGTTGTAGAATACTTAGCTGAACTCAATGAACGGACATATCTCTGGGTGGAGCTCGGACTTCAGACCATCCATGAAAAGACTGCAGACTTGATTAATCGCGCACACGACTATAAATGCTATGTTGAAGGCGTGAACAAGCTCAGAAAACATGGAATCCGTGTCTGCTCCCATATCATTAACGGTCTGCCACAGGAAAATCCAGAAATGATGATGGAAACGGCACGCGAAGTAGCAAAATTGGATGTACAGGGGATTAAAATCCACCTGCTTCATTTATTAAAAGGCACACCCATGGTCAAGCAGTATGAAAAAGGGCTCCTTGAATTCATGGACTTTGATGAATACGTGCACCTGGTCTGCGATCAATTAGAAATCCTTCCTCCTGAAATGATCGTCCACAGGATCACCGGGGACGGACCGATTGAAATCATGGTGGGTCCGATGTGGAGTGTGAATAAGTGGAATGTGCTGAACGCAATTGATCATGAATTGAAGAATCGCAACAGCTGGCAAGGAAAATATTATAATGTGGATGTGAAAGCATGAAACTGGAAAGAATCTTACCTTTTGCCCGAAAGCTATTGGAAAATGCAGTGAAACCGGGCGATATCACAATAGATGCAACACTCGGAAATGGCCATGATACATTGTATCTGGCTCAGCTCGTCGGTGATAACGGACGTGTTTACGGTTTCGATATCCAGGAAGAAGCCGTGCAGAATACAAGAGATCAGCTCGCCGCTCATGAACTTTCTCATCGTGTTACCCTGTTTCACCAGGGGCATGAGACGGTCATGAATGTCATCCCGCCTCTACATCACGGAAAGATTACCGGAGCCATCTTTAATCTTGGTTATCTTCCGGGTGGGGACAAAACAATTGTCACCCGGCCAAAGACAACCATTTCAGCAATGAATCAAATCCTTGAAATGCTGGCGCCTGAAGGGATCCTTATCCTCGTTATTTACCACGGTCACCACGAAGGAGCCGTTGAACGGGATTATCTGCTCCGCTATGTAGAAAAATTAGATCAGAATTACGTGCACGTTTTACGTTATCAATTCGTCAACCAACTCAATAACCCTCCATTCATCCTCGCATTGGAGAAAAGATAAAAACAGGGACGGTCCTTTAGCATGCTAAAGGACCGTCCCTCACTGCTTTAAAGCAGTGCATCAGCGATGAGCTGGAATGATTTTAGTTTGTCCTGGAAATCGTATGTGATGCTGACGAGCATGATTTCGTCGGTTTGGTATTGTTCACTGAGCTGGAGGATTTCCCTTTTTAATTTTTCAGGATTTCCCACAATCATGCGCTTCCGATTTTCTCTCACCCGCGCAAGTTCGAATGTGCTGTAATGATAGGCTGCCGCTTTCTCCGGACTTGGCGTCCCGTTCGAACGCATGCCCTGTTCCAGCATAATCAATGACAAATCAATACTTGAGGCAACCCTTTCCGCTTCCTCATCCGTTTCTGCACAAATCGTGAAGACTGCCACGGTATTTTTGGGCTTATCCAAGTACTCGGATGGTACAAAGTTATTGCGATAAGCCTCTGTATATTGAGGACCGCCTTCACCATTGATAAATTGTGCAAATGTATATGGCAGTCCTTTTTGTGCAGCAAGCATGGCACTTGAAGGACTGGAGCCGAGCATCCAGACCTCAGGCATCGTCTCGATCAGCGGTGCTGCCGTCAATCCTTGATATGGATGAGAGTCAGGCAGGGAATCGGTCAGATAACCGAGCAGTTCGTCAATCTGCTCCGGATAACGGTGAACATCACGATGCTTGCCGTCACTGAGGGCCATCGAAGCCATAGGCATCCCGCCAGGCGCCCTTCCAAGACCGAGATCGATCCGGTCAGGATTCAAGCCTTCAAGCAGCCTGAAGTTTTCCGCCACTTTGTACGAGCTGTAATGAGGGAGCATGACTCCACCGGATCCTACACGGATCTTCGAAGTGTTCTGCGCCAGATGGGCAATCAATACCTCCGGTGATGATCCTGCAAGGCTCGGCGAATCATGATGCTCCGATACCCAAAAACGGGTGAAACCCAGCTTTTCAACAAACTGTGCAAGTTCTACTGTATGATTTAGAGCCTCTTGGGGGCTCATACCTTCTGAAATCGGTGACTGATCCAAGACACTTAATTTGATCGTCAATATTGGACATCTCCTTTAACTGATGTGAGTATTATTATCAATTCCCTGATTAAAAATGTCCAATAACATGCTTAAAGGGTGACGGCAGTGTGCCGTCACCCTTTAAATTTGTCTTTTTATTTGTAGATCATTACCTTACCGACAGTACCGTCTGCACTTTCACCAGTTACACGGAATTTCAATCCGTATTCAGGTACGTTACGGCCAGCATCTACAAGACCTTTGTTGCTGTAGTCTGCACTGTCGTCGAATAATGGATTACGTTTAGTGTGATTGTCTTTCATTGTAATTCCTAATTGTTCAGTGTAATCCAAGAACATCTTTTCTGATTTGTTCAAGCTGAATGCTGCATCATGTATTTGATAGCGGGTAGAACCTACTGCACCATCACTCCAATAATTGGCTTTTTGGTCGGCGTCCACTACTCCTAGGAATCCGTCCCCAGGGTGGGCACCTGTCCAGTTTTCACTGTATTTGTTATCGACATACCATACGACAAGACCGCTGTCATATGTCATCAAGCTTGCTCCACGGCGGATGTTGGCTAGACCTTCATCGACACCGTTGTGGCTGCGCCATTCTAATAGGTAATAGTGATTCGATTTCTTGATTCCATCGCTCTTAGTGAATCCATCTAAAGTAACTTTCGCATCTCCTTCAGCACCATCAGAGAGTACTTCTTCCCCGTCTACTACAACAGATAAATCATCTGCAAAGAATCCTGGATTTGAAACCGCTGCATCCGTTACATATTCAATCGCAACTTCCACTTCTTGACCTGCATATGCAGAAAGATCGAATGATGCATCAATCCATCCATTTGAAGAACCTGTGATACCATTTCCAAGGTTGGAACCATGCGGGTTCGTGTCAGTAGTGATGTCACTTGCAATCGGCTCACCATTTACCGTTACGTAAGCATAATCCCAATCAGTTTCAATATCATACCATGCTTTGAAATTGAACTGTGCGTCAGTTGCATTTGTTAAATCCACTGTTGTGGATAGGGTATTGTGAAGCTCATCCGCACTTCCTGAGAAGTATTCAAATTCACCGCTGGCCGGTTCATTGATGACTGTCTCTTTTTGTGGAAGATTTACTTTTACAACGTCATTGTTTGTGCCTTTGGTATTGGCTTCATCCAAAAGTAATTCCATACCGTCAGTAGTAACGTCGTCCACGTTAACCTCAGAACCTGTTAACCAATTTCCTTCTGTTCCTTCATTATCAACAACTGCAGAGGCTTGAAGCATTTCCTTCGCATAAGGACTGAATCCTGTCGGCTGCGATCCAGGGATATCCCCTGCCCAGCTTCCGCTTGCCATTATTGACCAGTAAGAAACCGCTTCTCCTGCTCCCGAATATTGAGTGTCATATTCATCTGGAAGTCCTAAATCATGACCGAATTCGTGGGCCATTACACCGACCGCACCGTCTTCAGGTTCAATCGTGTAATCATATGCATACATGGATCCTGCTCCCCAATAATCCACTTCTGGTTTAGGAGTACCTTCAATTGGGAAGATTCCTCCAAGATTCCAACGGTGAGACCAGATGGCATCGGAACCAAGGGAACCCCCACCTGCTTCTTCCCCAACTCCGGAGTGAATGACCATCAAGTGGTCAACAAGTCCGTCTGCTTCAAGGTAATTACCATCACCGTCAAGATCATAGCGATCCCACTGATCGTAATCAGCAATATTCACACTCGGATCTGCTGCCGCTGCTTCCAAAGCTTCTTTAACAAGTCCTCTGGCATCTGCATCACTGCCGTCTTCTGTTGGATAGTTTCCGCCATAAGCAGCAGCCGGCTTACTCGCTGTATACCAGCCTGCAACATCACCTTCAACCGAGTAGCTTCCGCCGGATTGCTGCTCATAATATTGCTTCATGGATACATACGTTTTTCCGTCTGGACCTTCCCAGCCGCCATCTCCAAACAGCATATCTTGATAATGTTCACGGGAGTAAGCATCTTCATCTTCGTAATACATATCCGTTTCATCAGGCGTCATGGAGTTATGAGGCTTGTCCGGATAATCTACAAGAAGGACCAACACTTTATCCGTACGCATTTTACCGTCGTACGCTTCTTCTTCTACCGAACCAGGTGAGTTCTTCTTCGCTTGCCCTAATTTATTTCCTTTACCGGAAGTAAAGCTATTATTCTTCATACTCTTTTTAAGTTCCGCTTTGGTTTCTGCCTCTTCGTCGTGAAGCTCGCCTGCTTCTTTCTTAGCACCATCAGCTTTCGCTTTCAAAAACTTATTCAATGCTTTTTCAGCTTGTGCTTGAGTCGCATTTTCAGAGATTTTACCTTCTTTCTTTAACATCTCAATCAAACGCTCGTCGTTTGCGATTCCGAGGTCAAATGGACCACCGTGACCATGTTCATGCTTTACCGTTGGCTTTGACAACACATTCTCTGGTACTACAGTCCCCGCTGATGCCGATCCAGCAAATGCGCCGATACCCAAGGCAGCAGTGAGAGCCATTGATAATACTTTACGTGTTTTCAACACGTCATTCCCCCTTATGTACTATGTTTTTACAACTAATTACAATATACTAGATTTTTCAGAAAAATCCATATATTCTGACATAACTTGAATATTTCCTCCTATGAAAAAATTTTACAAGGGAATATTTTACTAATAATAAATTCCATAAAACGACAAAAAACCGATTCCATGGTAACGGAACCAGCTTTTTAAATAGGACTATTTTATTTCGTAGTACGAAATAACTACCGAGCTTATTTCGCTCTCTTTAATTTCCGATACATTTTTCCGTTCCAAAAGAAGAATTTTGTCACCCATCCGGCTTTACCGATGAATTCTTTCGAGAAAGCCTGGACCCTTTTTTGCCGGCTCGCTTTTTCATCAGACAGATAGACCCCGATCAACCCTTTATTGATCAGGCGGTGAAAGCCGGAATGCGGAAGATCATTTGTATGCTCATCCGCTTTACGGAGGAAATGAATGAGCCTCTCTCTTAAATGATCATCATTTTCATAATAGAAACAGAAGTTCAAGTCTCCCCCCTCATGATCTTCTTCCTGATCGATAAAATAATCCAAGAGGATATGGAGACCTTGTATGTAAGGAAAGTAACCTGCCTTTATTTTTGCTGTATATGAAGGTCTAAAGTCTGCCCTGCTGGCATAGGCCACCAGGCAGAAGATTCCGAGGGTGGAACCGGAGCATGCCGAGAATTCATACCAATCCATCTCCGGAAGGCTGGACCGGTGTCCTTCAAACCATGCCTGAAGCCTTTTCTCCCTTTCTTCTGCTTTCACGTGTTTATGTATTTGCAAATCACAATAATACTCGCAAAGTTCCAGCAGCTCATTTTTAATGCTTCCATAGTGGGGAATGGCAGCCAGTGATTCCTGACAAGCCATGACCAAATCACGTAAATAGCCGCCGTCATCCTGATCATTCCTCAATGCATAATAGTTCACGGTTTCAGAACCGACGGTCAATGAATCTTTCATCGATTGGTGCAGCAATTCGAAGTCCTCCGGATCAAGGGACGTACTTCTGTCACAAAGATTATCCAGATAATCGCTGATCGTTTGATAAGCCACCGTGAAGCGGATCGTTTCCCTTTTCTTCTTCAGTGAGAGAATGGAAAGGATCGAACCCCCTTCACAATGAAAGGTTTTATGCTCAATACTCGCTAATGCCTGTTTTCTTAATTCATCGTTTGGAATCTCTGAGGCTCGTTTTTTCCAGTGATCAAGCTCATGATGGACAAGCGGAAAGATATCCCGATATACTTTTGTCATTAATGAAAAAGGACTTGCAGGTACTGACAAGCTTACCACCTCGTTTATAAAATATAACCCAGTGCCTTCAGCCGGCTTTCTATGAAGATCTTCGAGTATTCAAAGATTTCTTCTCTCTCGGGTTCGTTATAGATTTCATGATAGCATTTCGCCCATTCCTTATAGTGCATTTCCGAAAGCGACAGCTCATTGAACCATTTCTTGACTGCACTTTTATCCACGATTTTATCATCGCCAGCCTGGAGCACCAGAAGAGGGATATCCGGCATTTTATTCAAGTTGACTGTGGCAAGCTTGATTGCCTGTGCTAGCTCCCTGTACCAGCGGACAGAAACTTTCGTGATATAAAGTGTATCGTTGCTGTCAATCTCCCTGACATCCGCATTCCGGGTCGCCATATCAATCGTCAATCCTGATGGGAATTTGACCATCGGGGCAAATTTATTCAATCCATACGACAGTAATTCGATCGGTTTGGACGGTCCATTCACAAGACCCAGGCAAGGTGAAGATAATATGACCCCTGCCAACTTGACATGGGACTCCTGAAGCATCCGTACGGCAATGAGTCCGCCCATGCTGTGGCCAAGGAGGAATACAGGCAGTTCAAACTGATAAGCAGCCTGAACCCAGTCTTTCACCTCGATAAGATATTCGTCGAACGAATCGATATGTCCTCTTTGTCTTCTCGACGTCATTCCCTGCCCCGGCAAATCACCCATAATGACATGGAAACCTGCTGCACGCCACATTTCAATGAGCCAGCCGTATCGGCCATGATGTTCCATTGCTCCATGAATGATGACGATGACTGCTTTTGCCTCTTGATCTGTTTCCCATTTCCACATGGCAAATCCTCCTTAAATGTTTCTCTAATGGTTATCATCTGCTACCATTATTATAGTAAATATTATTGAAAGGGGTAGTGAAAAATGCTCTATCCATACCATGATAAAAAACCTGTTATTGCAGAATCTGCTTATGTTGCCGATTATGTAACGATTTCCGGGGATGTTGAGATCGGGGAAGAATCCAGCATCTGGTTCAATACCGTCATCAGAGGAGACGTTGCACCTACCAGGATTGGGAGCAAAGTGAATGTCCAGGACAACTCCATCCTTCATCAAAGCCCTGGAAATCCCCTTATCCTTGAAGATGAAGTGACAGTCGGCCACGGTGTCATCTTACATAGCTGCAAAATCAGAAAAAAAGCCCTCATTGGCATGGGATCGATCATCCTGGATAACGCCGAGATCGGTGAAGGTGCTTTTATCGGAGCCGGTAGTCTGGTCCCTCAGGGAAAAGTCATCCCTCCAAACACGCTTGCCTTTGGCCGTCCTGCAAAAGTGGTGAGGGAATTGAACGAACATGATATCAGTGAGATGAAACGCATCTCCAGGGAATATGCCGAAAAAGGCCAGTATTATAAAAGCATCAAACCCTTTTAACTCTTATACTTGTGATACCCCAACCTGAGTGAGATTACTCGTGTTAAATTACGGGAGGGTTGAAGTGGATTTAATCATCCCGAGGTTGTGCCTGGCTCGATTCTTGCTTTCGGGACCAGGCACGACTCAAGCTAATTGAGTATGGCAGGACTTTGCGGTATGGTGAAGCTTTCGGCCATTTTTCGATTTTATCTGCCGTCTTTCATTTTTATCGTCCAAAAATATTTTTTATCGTCCATTTTTTCATTTTAGCTGCCAAAATCCTAATATATCTGCCATTCTTCATATTTCGACAAATTCCGCATGAGTTTCCTTACCTTGACTTCTTTGACTTCGAAACCCATACCCTCATTCAAAACTTGTACGCACCGAATACAACTTCACTCAACCAGCCGCCCCAATCCAAATACATCAAAAAAACCAACACCCATAAAAGAGTATTGGTTTTCTCATACCTGTTATTACTTAAGAGCTTCAGCTTTCAATACTTCAGCTTTGTTCGTACGCTCCCAAGGAAGGTCAAGATCGTTGCGGCCAAAGTGTCCGTAAGCAGCTGTCTGCTTGTAAATCGGACGGCGAAGATCGAGCATCTTGATGATTCCTGCAGGGCGAAGATCGAAGTTGCTGCTTACCACATCAACCAATACATCCTCAGAAACCTTACCCGTTCCGAATGTATCAACCGAGATGGATACAGGCTGTGCTACACCGATCGCATACGCCAATTGAACTTCACACTTTTCAGCAAGGCCGGCAGCCACGATGTTTTTCGCTACATAGCGCGCTGCATATGCAGCCGAGCGGTCAACCTTCGTCGCATCCTTACCGGAGAATGCGCCGCCGCCGTGACGTGCGTATCCGCCGTATGTGTCAACGATGATTTTACGGCCTGTAAGACCCGCATCACCTTGAGGACCGCCGATAACAAAACGGCCGGTAGGGTTGATGAAGTATTTTGTTTTTTCGTCGATCAGTTCTTTAGGAACAATAGGATCGATGACATATTCTTTCAGGTTACGCTGGATCTGCTCAAGCGAAACTTCAGGGTGGTGCTGAGTTGAGATAACGATTGTGTCGATGCGTACAGGCTTATCGTTCTCATCATATTCAACCGTTACCTGCGTTTTACCGTCCGGACGAAGGTAAGGAAGAACTTCTTCTTTGCGTACTTCAGTCAGCTGGCGGGATAATTTATGTGCAAGGGAAATCGGAAGAGGCATAAGCTCCTTCGTTTCGTTGCAGGCAAATCCGAACATCAGACCTTGGTCACCTGCACCGATTGCATCGATTTCTTCATCAGACATTTGTCCTTCACGCGCTTCAAGTGCTTGGTCCACACCTTGGGCGATATCGGCAGACTGCTCATCGATTGATGTCAAAACTGCACAAGTTTCTGCATCAAAACCGTACTTCGCACGTGTGTATCCGATCCCACGGATCGTTTCACGGACGATTTTAGGGATGTCCACATACGTATTTGTTGTGATTTCACCTGCAACAAGGACAAGACCTGTTGTAACAGATGTTTCACATGCTACACGGGCATTCGGGTCATTCGTTAAAATGGCATCAAGAATTGAATCAGAGATTTGGTCACAAATTTTATCTGGATGTCCTTCCGTTACGGACTCAGATGTAAACAGACGACGTTTTGTTGACATTAAGGTTCCTCCTTAAGCATAATTGCCGATTTCCACCGACAAAACAATTAAACAGATACGGTACTCATTCCCTAAGTAGTATGAAGTAAACATGGTTTTTTTATAAGGAAGAGAAAAACGACCTTATATAAAAACATGAGATTTAATCACTAATGCTCCACTATAAAATAGAAAAAACCCTTCCTCGGGAAAAAGTACAAAGAGGAAAGGTTTCACATCATAGCCGCGCCTTTTCTCTCTTATCGTTCAAGGTTGTCCACCTTGCCTCAGTTTAGCACCTTCGCTTCATGGGATCCTTCCCTATTACAAAAAGGACCAACTTTCTATTTAGCAGGTTGCTGGGTTTCATAGGGTCTGCTCCCTCCACCAGCTCAGGATAAGAGTATCCGTTCAAGGTACAATAATAACGTTAACGCCAAAGGGTGTCAAATATTTTTTAGTATGTAAAGATTAACAGCATGATGCCACATTTACCGCTGGGAACAATGTTTTGATTGATTATTGGGCAGGCTTCTGACATTTATATAAGAAGAAACACGGAAACGTGGGTATATGAATGAGGAATTTCCTGAGGACAAGCATAAACTGCTTAGATAGGGAGAAATAAGTTGCGTTTTTAAAGGAAAATGTTACAAGTTTAAGTCACAATATAAAAAAATGCTAAATAGTATAGACTAATAAATTAATTGTGTTATACTATTTTTGAAAAGATACAACAACAAAGTGGTATTTAAATTTATATAAAGGAAGGGTTCTAATGAATTCAGTGAGCATGTCTAGTGAGTTAACAGAATTACTTAGCGGTCAAAATATCAAAAATCAACTGTCTGTTTCACAATTAGTGGAAAAAGTTCTTCATAGAAATGAAGGCGTTTTAACTTCTTCAGGTGCAGTCAGAGCTGAAACTGGCAAATATACAGGGCGCTCTCCTAAAGATAAATTTACTGTAGAGGAGCCTACAACAAAAGATAAAATTGATTGGGGAGCTGTTAATCAGCCAATCTCCGCTGAATCATTCGATAAATTATACCATAAAGTCCTTGCATACTTAAAAGAAAAAGAAGAAGTATTCGTCTTCAACGGATTTGCAGGTGCAGATCCAAAACATAGACTTCCGATCCAGGTAATCAATGAATTTGCGTGGCATAACCTTTTCGCGCATCAGCTGTTCATCCGTCCGAGTGCGGAAGAGTTAATCTCACATAAATCAGAATTTACGATCGTATCAGCTCCAAACTTTAAAGCAGACCCTGCTGTGGACGGGACAAATTCTGAAACATTCATCATCGTTTCTTTTGAAAAACGCATCGTCCTGATCGGCGGAACGGAATATGCAGGAGAAATGAAGAAATCGATCTTCTCCGTCATGAATTACATGCTTCCTGAAGCAGACATCCTTTCCATGCACTGTTCGGCAAATGTAGGACGCGAAGGCGACGTCGCACTATTCTTCGGCCTATCCGGAACAGGCAAAACGACATTATCAGCAGATCCCAACCGCCGTTTGATCGGGGACGACGAACACGGCTGGTCACCGAATGGCGTATTCAACATCGAAGGCGGCTGCTATGCGAAATGCATCGGCCTGACTCGTGAAAAAGAGCCTCAAATCTTTGATGCCATCCGCTTTGGATCCGTATTGGAAAACGTGGTTCTTGATGAAGAATCCCGCATTCCGGATTATGATGATAATAGTTTAACAGAAAACACGCGTGCAGCTTATCCGCTTCAAGCAATGGAAAACATCGTGGAGCCTAGCGTTGCCGGCCACCCTAATACCATCGTATTCCTGACTGCCGATGCATTCGGCGTCCTGCCTCCGATCAGTAAACTGACGAAAGAGCAGGCTATGTACCATTTCTTAAGCGGTTATACATCTAAATTAGCAGGAACTGAGCGCGGAATCACTTCACCGCAGGCCACATTCTCTACTTGCTTCGGTTCTCCTTTCCTGCCGCTTGCCGCTACTCGCTACGCAGAAATGCTCGGTAAGAAAATCGATGAGCACAATGCAGAAGTCTACCTCGTAAACACTGGCTGGACCGGAGGAGAATACGGTGTGGGTAACCGCATGAAGTTATCTTACACACGCGCAATGGTGCAGGCAGCCTTAGAAGGTGAACTGACGAACGTTGAAACGGAAACAGACGAAATCTTCGGATTGAACATTCCGGTACATGTACCAGGTGTACCTGATGAAGTGCTTCAACCGATTAAAACATGGTCTAATGAAGAAGCGTACAAAGTGAAAGCAACTGAACTTGCACGCCAATTCAACGAAAATTTCAAGAAATTCACAAACGTACCTGCCGAGATCGAAGCTAAAGGCGGTCCCGCTGTAAATTAATCACATTTATTTCAATAAGACCCGTCGAACACGGCATAGTGTTTGGCTGGTCTTTATTTTTGGCGTCGGTTTTTCTGGGGGAATTAGCGAAAACCCTGTGATTATCAGTCTTACCAATGAAAATTGAAGTTATCGACGTTTTATAAGGCTTATCAACGAAAATTCTAGGTTATCAACGTTTTATAAGGCTTATCAACGAAAATCTTCGTTTATCAACGTTTTTTTGATTTTACCAACAATTCTACAACAATCGACAAAATCCGAAGTTACCAACCCGGCAATCCACGGGGCACCAGTCCGGCCCTCTCCTCGCCGGCTGCGCTTCCCTTGATTTCCTCCACCAAATCCCAACCAAATAAAAAAAGAGGATTCCTCCTCCTTTTAAATAAGCTATAAGCGTTTCTTCTTGCCTGTAATCAGATTCCATAAGAACACGACCACGGCAATGATCAATAAAATATGGATGATGGCTCCGCCGATCTTGAAGATCAGTCCCAATAACCACAGGACAACAAGTATCCCGATGATGGTCCACAACATGTATACCGCCTCCTTCATCATGTATTGTTGCTAACTTTCCCTAAATTGAGCTTTTTAAAACAACAACGAATATTTTTTGCAAATTCCTCTTTACTAAATATTAGAAATATTGGTAATATATCAATTAAACTTATAAAGGGGATAGTGAAATGATCAGAGTATTAACCCAGGCAGATGATGAGCAATGTCAGCAGTTGATCCAAATGCAGCCTGCCGAGAATTTATTCATCATCGGCGATATAGAGGCATTTGGCTATGAACAGGATTTCCAAACCATTTGGGGAGATTTTGACGAGTTGGGAAGACTGAGAGGGGTCCTCTTAAAATATAGGGAAAACTTCATTCCGTACTCCGCAGGAGATTTTGATGCAGAGGGATTCGCCGACATTATTAATCACTGCGATGATTTCAGTATCATGTCAGGTCTAAAGGCGGTCACTTCAAAGGTAGAACCTTTCTTAACGAGGGAATATCAATCAAAAAGGCATAACCGCGGCTCATTGTCAAATGAGGAACTTAATCATGTTGAAAAAGCCTCCACGAAAGACCTGCCCGGACTAGTTGAACTCTACAAAAAAATCCTTGAGTTCAGCGGGGGAAATTTCACTGTGGAGAAAAGAAAACATGGTATGGAAAAAGGGGTCGCGCGCAGCTACTACATTAAAAAAGACGGCATCTATGTATCCTCCGCCTCTACCACTGCTGAAAACAGCATGTCTGCGATGATCGTGGCTGTGTGTACCCACCCTGATCATAAGAAAAAAGGATATGCGACCGAGTGCATGACCAGACTGTGCCTTGATGTACTTCAGGAAGGCAAGGAGCTCTGCCTTTTTTATGATAATCCTGAAGCAGGCAGTATCTATAAGAATATCGGCTTTGAAGATATCGGCTATTGGATGATGTACAAATTTTAGACGTGGGGAATGCCAAGAGGAAGCTCATTCCCCCTCATCCCGCCCCATCAAAAAACTGCACTATAAAAGCCGGATCTTCTTTCGAAGAGATCCGGCTTTTTCAATTAAGCAGCCGCTTCTTGACTGCCCTGTATCAATTTCGCCTGCACCAGACGTTTTCTAACCGTAATACCTATCCAGCTGGCCAGGAATGCTTTGATAAGCCCTACTACGATAAAAGGATACACTCCCGCTGCCATAGCCTGCGCCCAGCTCAGATCGGCCACATATTTCAATTGGATTGTACCAAGTAACAGGGTGATGACCATCCCTGCTGTGTTTGCGATCATGGCCATTGTAAGGTTGAATTTCGTCTTTTCTAAGATCAATCCTGTAATAAATGCCGCTGCAATGAACCCGAAAATGTAGCCGCCGGTAGGGCCGACAAGCACCTGCGCTCCCCCGCTGAACCCGGCAAATACCGGCACCCCGACCGCTCCAAGTGCGGCATAGCCAATCATGGCAAAAGCTCCGTATCTACTTCCGAGAATCGTCGCTGTAATCCCTACCGCCAAAGTCTGCCCGCTGATCGGGACAAGCGGAAGCGGAATTTCAATCTGCGCAAAAATCCCTGTTATTGCAGCAAAAATACTGCATTGGATGATCATTCTTAATTTTTCCCCATTCATTCTCTGTTCTCCCCTTTGTGTAAACTATCAACAATTTAAAGTTAACACACTTTTTATCGTTCGGGAAGAACCTTAAAGATTTTTTCCACAAACCAGCGAATGATATACGAGAGGGGGAAATAGATCACGAATGACCACCACGGTTCCCAATGATAAGCCTTGTAATAATCAAGCCATCTAAAAAATGGCTCACTGATAAACGAAGCCCCGCCCGCTAACACCATATTGGCGATGAAGAATGCCTTCCCCTTCGGAAAATGATAATAAATGAACATATAGCTGACAGGAATCAAGGCGTAATCAAAAAAATAGGCCTTTGGATAAATCGGTAAGAGTTCGGTTGGATATCCCCAAAAACCCAATTCAAACCCAAATCCATCCAGATTCGCCGCAGCTATGATCCAAACCATCCCGAGAAAAAGGACCCTCGGCAGCTGCTGCCGATCCACCAACTTCAATATCTTCACCCAGAGGCCGATCATTAAGACGACAATGATCCACCACTTCAGAGTAAGGAAATTATATTCCATCCAATAGTCGATATTTAATTTTGCCGCTCTCATTAACCCACTATGAACGCTGTCATACTTTTCAATCATCTGTTTACCTCAGTTTTTTATTAGTATGAGAATTAATCCCTGTATTTATCAGCAAATAAAAAAGAACCTGATAACCAGGCTCTTAATTGGTCCTATTCAGCGATATCAGTTTGTAAGAAATCGTTGTCCTTCCTTCATGCCATTGTATCTTTTCTATACGTGCATATCCCCTTGAATGGCTTTTCTTTGTCGTCCGAATTTCGATTGGAGTGTGCATCGGATATAAGCGGTAACCGTCTTTTTGCAATTGAAAAAGATTGTCTTCCTTTCTGACCTCTTTCCCTTTCGTGACAAGCGTGGTATTAAGCTCGAGCCCCATTCCCATGGTCATTCCCCTTTACTTCTGTTTTTTCATCCAACCACAAAGCATAGAGACAATTTCACGGTTTTTCAGCGGGGGAAAATAATGCGTGAAATCTGAAAAATAATATGACTCAACGGATTTCCCGGCCTCTTTCAGCCTTTTTTCTAATCTATATGCATGATCGATCGAAACGTTGTGATCTTTTTTTCCGTGAATGATCAGGACAGGAGCTGAGATTCCTTCAATTTCATACAGCGGGGTCCGCCACTCATAGCGTTCAGGATATTTATTCGGACTGCCGCCGATCACCCTCTTCATCATCCTGCGAAGGTCTTTCCGCTCTTCATAGGTCAGGAACATATCGGATACCCCTCCCCAAGTGACGATGGAAGTGACGTCTTTCCTTTCAATGCCGGTGAAGAGTGCCATGACCCCTCCCCTGGAAAAACCGAAGACATGGATCCGCTGGTTATGTACGCGTTTGTATTGTTTGAGCAGCTGATATGCGGACAAGGCATCTTCACGGTCATCCCCCGCAAAATCTTCATTCCCTTCCCCGCCACGGTTCCCGCGGTAAAATGGCGCGAACACGATAAATCCTTGCTGGGCAAATTGGGCAATCCGGGCGGGACGCACCATCCCCACTCCTTTAATTCCGCCTCTTAAATACAGAAAGCCATCATACTCTCCTTCTTGTACCGGCTGTGCAAGCAGCCCTTTCACTCGCAGACCTCCTGACAAATAGACGATTTCATAGAGCTCGACATGCGGGTTCGGGGATGGAAATAACGTCTTTTTCACAATTGTTCCGTTTATCATACTCTCTTCCTTTCAAAAATCACTCTGGGTATTCACACATTTTTTACACGTCACATAAACTATTTTATCAAATCTCATATTCAACTTGTCATGGTTCTCTATAGGAGCATCCTACCCCTCTATGATGATGTAAAACCGTTTAGAGGGTATTAGTATAGGCTTTTGTTTCATTCAAAGGAGGAAAATATTTATGAAAAAATGGAGTCGAATCGTCTTCACCCTTCTCTTGACCACAGTACTCACCATCGGCTTGACAGCATGCGGAAGCGAAAAGAATGAGCTGGAAAAAGTACGCGTGGCAGAAGTTACCCGTTCCATCTTCTATGCTCCCCAATATGTTGCAATTGAAAAAGGCTTTTTTAAAGAGGAAGGCCTCGATATTGAACTCACCACCACATGGGGCGGGGATAAGACGATGACCACTTTACTATCCGATGGGGCAGATATCGCGCTTGTCGGTTCTGAAACATCCATTTACGTCCATGCGCAAGGGTCCGATGATCCCGTCATCAACTTTGCCCAGCTCACACAAACAGACGGTACCTTCCTGGTATCGCGTGAAAAAGTGGAAAACTTTGAATGGGACCAGCTGAAAGGCTCCACTTTCCTGGGTCAGCGTAAAGGCGGCATGCCACAGATGGTCGGAGAATTTGTGCTTAAACAGCACGGAATCGATCCCCATAATGATCTGAACCTGATCCAGAATATCGATTTCGCCAACATCGCCAACGCCTTTGCATCAGGAACAGGTGATTATGTGCAGCTGTTCGAACCAACTGCATCGATTTTTGAAAAAGAAGGGAAAGGACATATCGTCGCTTCCTTCGGTACAGAATCCGGCCATGTCCCTTACACTACCTTCATGGCAAAGGACAGTTATATAAAAGAGAACCAAGATGACATCGAAAAGTTCACAAAGGCTCTTCACAAAGCCCAGAAGTGGGTGCAAGAAAGCTCCCCTGAAGAAATCGCCGAAGTCATCGAACCGTATTTCGAGGATACTGAATTAGACATCATCGTAACCGTGGTGGACCGCTATAAATCACAAGGCTCCTTCGCAACAGATCCGATTCTGGATTCAGCAGAATGGGATAATCTGCAAAGTATCATGGAGGAAGCGGGAGAACTGCCGGAGCAAGTAGACCATGAGACACTCGTGAACACATCGGTTGCTGAGAAAGTGAGTGAATAGGATGATCAGAGTTGAGTAACCGGTGAACCGATTGATGAGATTGTACCTGGTACAATTCGCTGATTTTGTACCAGGTACAAATACCCCGATCTGTGCCTGGCACCACCTGGTACCCAGCCGTTCAAACCTTACCATCACCAAACAGGGCTGACGCCACGTCAGCCCTTCAATAATAAAAGACTGGAGGCGCGTTACCGTGAATTTTCTGTCCCTTGACACGATTCATCACACTTATTTTTCCCCTAAAACGGCCACCAATGCCTTATCTAACATTTCATTCGATGTGAATGAAGGAGAGTTCATCTCTTTTATCGGACCGAGCGGATGCGGGAAAACTACTCTTCTTTCAATCATCGCAGGACTCATCAAGCCGACAGAAGGAAAGGTTCTCCTGCACGGCAAACCAGTCAATTCCGAAAAAAATCAGATGGGATATATGCTTCAGCAAGATTATTTGTTTCCATGGAAAACGATTGAGGAGAATATCTTCATAGGGTTGAAGATCATGGAGAGCTTAACAAAAGAGAAGAAGCGTGAAGCGTATGAATTACTGGAGAAACTCGGCCTCTCCGGGGTGGCATCTTCGTATCCAAGAGAGCTTTCGGGCGGGATGCGGCAGCGGGTCGCCCTGATTCGTACATTGATTACGGAACCGAAAATCCTGCTTTTGGATGAGCCGTTTTCAGCACTCGATTATCAAACGAAATTAAAGCTCGAAGATCTTATCTTTACCACCTTGAAGTCTCTGAATAAAACCGCCTTGCTCGTCACCCATGATATCGGTGAAGCGATTGCGATGAGTGACCGGATCATTCTGTTCGCCTCAAAGCCGGGCAGGGTACACAGGGTGTTTGAGGTTCCACGGGAGTTAAGGGAACTAACGCCGTTGACCGTGAGGAACCATGAGGCATATCCCCCTTATTTTCAAACGATATGGAAGGAGCTTGAGAACCTTGAATCAGGAAACCCTTAAACAGAAGCATGCCGAATACATTCAATCCCTGAAAAAAGAACAGCGCTGGGTATGGTTCTATCAGTCTCTCATCTTCCTTGTTTTCTTCAGCATGTGGGAAATATCGAGCCGAAACAGCTGGGTCGATCCGTTAATCTTCAGCTCGCCTTCAAAGATTTGGGCACTTTTCTTGGATAAAGCAGCAGATGGGAGCCTCCTTGCCAATTTATCAGTGACACTGGGAGAGACAATTCTCGGTTTTATCCTAGGTACACTGCTCGGAACACTGTTAGCTGCACTCCTTTGGTGGTCACCTTTCCTGTCAAGAGTACTGGATCCGTACCTTGTCATCATGAACGCAATGCCGAAAGTGGCCCTTGGTCCGATTCTGATCGTCGGACTTGGCCCGGGCTTCACTTCGATCATCGCGATGGGAACGGTCATCTCCGTCATCATCACCACCATCGTCGTATATACCTCTTTTAAAGAGGTGGATCCTAACTACTTGAAGGTCATGAAGACATTCGGAGCTAAAAGGGGCCAGATGTTCAAAGAGGTCATCCTTCCCGCTTCCTTCCCGACGATCATCTCCACGTTGAAAGTAAACGTCGGTTTATCCTGGGTGGGGGTCATTGTAGGTGAATTCCTCGTGTCGGCAAAGGGACTCGGATATATGATCATCTATGGGTTCCAGGTGTTCAATTTCACCCTTGTGCTTCTCTCTCTGCTTGTGATCGCTGTATTTGCCACGATTATGTATAAGATTGTAGAACAACTTGAAAAGAAGTGGATCAAGTCATAAGGTTTAAGTGTTTCAGAGCCGATACCACCACTTTGTCTTTCATGATAAAACTGAATTCGGGGTGTGTCTGCATATCTGCCAGATCACCTTCCCATAACTTACATCCGTATGTTTCCAGGTAATCCTCTTTTCTTACCAATTCGTCAGCCTCCGCAAAGAATATGGTCTTCACAAATGGTGTTTGATCAAAGACCTTGTATTCCCCTACAAAAACGGGATCTTTGATCACTCCCCCGGTTTCTTCGTACGTTTCCCGGATCGCCGCTTCTTCAAGTGTTTCCCCTTTTTCACGCTTGCCGCCGGGAAACTCAAGTCCCCGCTTTTTATGCTGTGTTAACAGCCATTTATCGCGGTATCGGCAAATGACCAAAACATGATGGGACTCCTGTCCAAAAAAATGTTGTTGAAATGCAAGTTCCACTTTTAATCCATTGGCATCGATAAATTGTTCCATTTGTCATCCCCCCACTCTAATCTAATCACAAATAAAAAGCATTGGTCCACAAGTTTAGCTTTGGAACCAACACTTTATTTGCCATTATGGAGCTGGATGATCGAGAATCCCCATACTCTCGATATGTTTTCTTGCATCCTCATCACCGAGTTCATGGATCATGGCATACACCCTATGAAGATTTTCATCGTAAGCATCATTCTCACGGTCAAAGTGATACTGTATATATGGCACATGTGCACGATAGAAATTCTGCCAGTCGATCGAATGACTTGAATCAAAAATCTCCCTCAATCTTGTGATTTCTTCGTCCGTTGCCGAAATTTTAAAGTTCCATGAAGAATCAGTCGAGCTTCTTGAAATTTCACCTGTGGCTACCTCGATGTAATAATCATGACGTTCGTCCAAGCTTTCCAACCCCTTCAATTTTCTTACCCTTCTTTTTCCTCATTTCGTACGATTCTATTCATTTCCTGACGAGGAGGCTCACCTTTGCCACACTGACATCGAGACCTTACTCGGAATTCATAAATCTTTTTAAAAAAATCCCTGTATAAAGAATAAAGTCATTATTCTTTAGTATAGTATCAATAAGAAAAAGATTAGATTTTCCGGACGATAGGCTTATGATGTGGAATTTCGGGTAAATACAAAATAAAATGTGGAGTATTCAATCCTAATTCTGTTAAAATTAATGAAAGGGAGGTGAAGTGCATGAAGTTGATTGAAGAAATCTATGAAATGTACCGCGGCAGAATCAAAGGTACAGATGAAGACTTAGACCTCATTGCCCTTACGATTTTAGAAGATACTTCCAGGAACGAAATCATTGAATTGATCCAGGAAATGGAAACAGAAGAATTGGAGTATTTCCTTCGACTATACATATTTGAAACGTTAAAAGAAAAATGGTCCAAAAGTGAAGAACGAGTAAGATTGGAACGGAAAAGCCTTCACTGATTCAGGAAGGAACATAATATGAAAAGCCTTAAACAATCATTGTTTAAGGCTTTTTTCTTACCCCATTACATCAATACTATGTCCCTTGCTCGGATGCGGTGCAGCAGTTGCCTCCTGCATATCCTGAAGCATCACCGTGACGTGCGCAGCCTGGGTGGACATCTGGCTCTTAAGCAAATTCATACTAAGCGTCCGCTGAAGCTCTGCTACCTGCTTTCCCATTATGGAGGATACATTCATGGAAATCCCACCTCCTCTCCCCTGTTTTATTCATCATACCAAATTTCACCTGATGAAATAGAATGGTTCCGGAAACAATAAAAGGACCTTTGTACCATACACTTTATTCAACAAATTGTACGATTTAGTGAAGGACATTTATTTAGTATATGATAAAATAAGGAAAAAGGGGGTTGAACTGTGTCATTAACGCTTTTAATGATCATCGCTGTCGCTGTATGCATATTAGTGATATTTGTTAGTGCCCTGACGACATCCAAAGCATATACTACAGTTAAACATACCGTCGATCCAATTGAAAATAATCCTCACCTGAAGCATATGGAAGCAAAGAAAGCCGACTCGGAATTGAAACCAAAGGAATAATAAACATAAAAACCCACCAGCTCTGGTGGGTTTTCTTATTGTTAAGCAAAAACCTGCTTCAAGTCTTCTTTACTCTGACTCAGCCAGTATCTCATTAATTTCTTTGCTCCCTCTAAATCATGAAGCTTAGCCTGTCCGCACTGCTTCTCGTTTGCTGCAGGAATCTCTTCGATTTCGACTGCTTCTTTCATGGTCGCTTCCAATAGATCGATGATTTCCTCCACTTCAGGCTCACCGCTGACAACCAGATAATAACCTGTCTGGCAGCCCATCGGCGATATATCAATAATATCAAAGTGAGCATATGGCTCTGCATATTTACGGATGGTAAACGCAAGTAAATGCTCCAGTGTATGAATGGAGTCAGGTTTCATCGCCTGTTTGTTCGGTTGACTAAAACGGATATCGAATTTATTCACAAGACCGTCGCTTCCTACTTTATGAACTCCACAATGTCTGACATACGGTGCCTTTACCGCATTATGATCTAATTCAAAGCTTTCTACTGATGGCATCCATTATCACTCCCATTCATTTCTATCCTTAGTATAACTTAAATCCATAGTAATTTCATCAACTTAATATGTTTTTATCCATATGAATGGATATTTTCTTTCTTCAATCTTCGTCATTCGTGCCTTCCAACCCTCTTTACATTTTTATTTCAATCCAAAATCAGGCTTCTTTCCTTTGATATACTTTCTTTGATATAGTAGAAGAAAACACTCAGGGAGTACAAATGATGAAACGCGCGTTGCTTTTACTGTTCCGATTTTATCAAGTCGTGATATCACCGATAAAACCTCCTACCTGCCGATTTTATCCCACTTGCTCTCATTACGGGATCAAGGCAGTCGGAAGATTCGGCGCTATACGCGGCAGCTTTCTCACAATGAAACGAATCCTTAAATGCCACCCCTTCCACCCCGGCGGAATTGATCACGTCCCGGAAGAATGGCCTTCCAGGAATAAAAAGCACAAAGACTAGCTCTGAAAAAGGAGGTAGTCTTTTATTTATTTCGTCTTTCTTTTCAAGATTAGGTAAAAATAAAAAACGGGAATAAAACTTTTGTCTTGCTTAATGAGTGGGAGGATAGTAAAATAACTTTTGTGCTAAATCGTAATCATTACATTTTAATTATTTTAAAGGAGGTTTCTTCTTGAACTATATTCGCAAAAGCTTGTTATTATTAATTGTCTTACTTCTCTCAGCGTGCGGAACTTCTCCTGATGAAAAGGGAGCAAAGGATGGTAAACTCGATGTCTATACAACGGTTTATCCGCTTGAGGATTTCACTAAGAAAATCGGGGGAGAACATGTAGAAGTCAAAAGCATTTATCCTCCAGGAGCTGATGAGCACACGTTCGAACCTTCCCAAAAAGATATGATCAAAATGGCCGAAGGAGATGTCTTTTTTTACGTTGGGATGGGCCTCGAAGGATTTGTCGAAAAGTCTAAGACCATATTGGAAAATGAAGATGTTACTGTGGTACCCACAAGTGAGAAAATAGATTTGGAACATTCAGGAGAGGAACATGGGCATGAGGAAGAAGGACATTCTGATGACAGCCACGAGGAAGAATCGCATGGTGAGGATGAACATGGGCATGAACATGACACTGATCCCCACATCTGGCTGAATCCTGAATACTCCAAACAAATGGCCGAAGTCATTGCGAGTACGTTAGCCAAGGAAATGCCCGAACATAAAGAAGATTTTCAAAAGAATCTGAAGGAGTTGAACGGTGAGCTTAATGCATTGGATGCCGAATTCATGAAGATGGCTGAGGCTGCACCGAAGAAAACGTTCTATGTTTCACACGCTGCATACAGCTACTGGGAAGAGCGATACGGTCTCCATCAGGAAGCCATTGCGGGATTGAATACATCTGATGAACCTTCTCAGCAGGAATTGAAGAAAATCATTGAAAAAGGAAAAGAAGATAAGATTCAGTATATTTTATTTGAACAAAATGTTTCATCCCGTTTGACTGAAGTCGTTCAGAAGGAACTGGGAGCTGAATCACTCAAGCTTCATAACCTCTCTGTTTTGACAGAAGAAGATCGTGATGAGGATGAAGATTATTTTTCACTGATGCGAAAGAATATTGAAACACTGAAAAAGGCTCTGCAGTAATGATTTGGCACCACTCTATTTTTGGAGTGGTGCTTTTTTCTGCAACATAATCCAAATGCTCACTTACATGCATATTATTTTCCATTATGTGGACAATAAGGAAAGCTAATGACATGGTAAGGGAGAATTGGAAATGGATGAATTAGTACTAGCCCGATCTTTATTCGGCACGACAATGGCGTTTCACATTATTTTTGCGACGCTGGGAGTCGGGATCCCGCTGATGATCCTTGTAGCGGAAATTATGTATCAACGCACAAACGATTTGGATTATTCAGTTATGGCGAAGCGCTGGACGAAGGCATTCGCCGTGCTTCTCGGAGTAGGTATTCCGACAGGGACGATTGCTGGCGTGCAATTATCGCTGCTGTGGCCCGGTTTTATGGAGGTCATTGGACGAGTGATGGCCCTGCCTTTTCAAATTGAAATTTATGCCTTCTTCATAGAAGCTCTTTTTATGTCCATTTATGTATACGCGGCAAATCGGATTGCCCCTTGGATGCGGATCATCAGTTTGATCCTTGTGGCAATCGGTGGACTGGCATCGGCTGTCTTGATCACCAATGTGCATGCATTTGAAGGGACACCGGCCGGCTTCAATATCGTCGACGGTGAAATCACGAATGTCGACCCTTGGAAAGCATTTTTCAACCCAAGCTTCTTTGTGACGGCCGGGCATGTCGCTCTTTCTGCTTACGTCGTCGGATCTTTCACGATTGCGTCAGTCGCTGCATTCAAAATGCTCCGCACACCATTCGGGTCGAGAGTCTATAAGTTTCATGGTAAAGCACTGATGATTTGTTTATTCGTAGGAGGGGTCTTCGCGTTCTTCACCGCGATCAATGGACATGAATCCGCTCAGATGCTTCACGAATATCAGCCTGAAAAGCTGGCAGCTGCAGAAGGGCTGTTCGAAACACAGACACATGCCCCGCTTGCCATTGGAGGGTTTACGGACCGGGAAGAACAGGAAGTGAAATGGGGAATCGAAATTCCTTGGGCACTGAGCTTCCTTGCGGGGAACAGCTTTGATACCGAAGTGATCGGCTTGAATGATTTTCCTGAGGAATACTGGCCGCCGCTTTTCGTTCATACCCTGTTCAACGCAATGGTCGCCATCGGTTCATTGTTGATTCTTCTTGCTCTGGTTGCCTATGTATGGAAGAAACTCTTGAAGAAGGATCGTTATCCGAAGTGGATGATGTGGCTCTTTGTGGCTGGAGGACCTCTTTCCATCCTGGCCATTGAGTTCGGCTGGATTTTTGCCTGTACCGGCAGACAGCCCTGGACCATTTACCGGATTTTAAGTACAGAGGATTCGGTCACGACCACAGGGAACATTGCCGTTCTGTTTATACTATTTGTCACTGTGTATGCCATTTTAGCAGTGGCTGTAGTGCTTGTATTACTTTATTACTTCAAACGCAATCCGCCGCAAAAAGATCTTGATAAAGCTGAAAGCAAGGAAATTCCGTTGTCCACTTAATAAGAAGGAGGGATCATTCATGACTCAGGTATTAATCGCAATTACGATCCTATGGGGTTTCGTATTTATATATGCCGTAATGGCTACGATGGATTTCGGGGCGGGCTTCTGGTCGATGCTTTATATCAACCACGACAAAACAAAAGCAACCAATATCGCCAATCGTTATCTCTCCCCGACGTGGGAAGTGACGAACACGTTCATCGTCGCCCTTGTCGTGGCGGTATACAGCTTATTCCCCGGTGCGGCCTATTCTCTCGGTACCGTCCTTTTGGTGCCGGGGAGTTTGATCCTCCTCCTGCTTGCGATCCGGAGCGCCTTTCTTGTCTTTTCGCATGTGGCAGATGATTACCGTAAACCACTGACCTATATCACCGGCATAACGGGGCTATTGATACCTGGTCTTTTAATCAGCGTTCTGCCGATTTCGCATGGTCCTTATATTGACTTTGAGGACGGACAGACACTGCTGTTGGGCAAGCTTTTTACCAGTCCCCATGAATATGCGTTCTTTGGGTTTGCCGTAGCGAGTACATTGTTTCTTTCATCGCTTTTGTTAGCGGACTACTCCAAAGCGTCAAGGGAATTTGAGGCATATAAGGTATACAGAAGGGATGCGATGATCATCGGTCCCATATCCGTTTTGATGGCTTTTCTCATCATGGTCACAATGAAAAATGAAGCAAACTGGATTTATGAACGTATGATGGAGGACTTGACGATCCTGCTGATTTCCCTGCTCGGCTTTTTAGTTGCAGGTGCAGCACTGTTCCTGCCCACCAATAAAGAGGGGATGAAAGGAATGCCGCGTGTAGCAGTGGTGGCCGTTACGTTTCAATATGTATTGGCAAGCTATGTCTACGGTAATGCTCATCTTCCTTATATCATTTATCCGGAAGTGACGATTCAGTCTGGTTTTACAGATCCGAATTCATTCCGGGCGGTTTTCATCACTTATATTGTCGGGTTCATCATTCTTTTCCCGGGGTTTGTATACTTCTGGAGTCTGTTCATGAACGACAAACGGTATTTACAGAAAAAGAGTTAAGCTTTCTTCCTTTTTAATGCCGCTGTTGGTTTCCATGCAACAGCTAGAAAGGTCTATCATTTTTTTACAATGCAAAAATAAAAGGACGTGAAATCCCAGATGAATTTCATGTCCTTCACTGTTTACAACAAAAACTCTTCCCTACACTCACAAACTTCCTTCAGACGCTTCTCATTCAGCCCTACTCCAATACCAGGCTTATCAATCCTCTGCACCATTCCGTTCTCCACCGTGATCGGAGCATCTATGATGTCCTCCTCCCAATATTTCGAGGATGAAGAAATGTCACCTGGGATCGAGAATCCCTCAATGCTTGCAAGGCAGATATTATGAGCTCGGGAGACACCGAATTCAATCATGCCGCCGCACCACACTCTGATCCCGTTCTCCTGGCAAAGTCGATAGATTTCAAGTGCAGAATTGTAACCTCCGACCCTGCCCAGCTTGATGTTGACGACACCGCAGCTCTTCAAATGGATGGCACTTTTCATATCGTGGGGACTCACGATACTTTCATCCAGACAGATAGGGGTGCCGATCTTCTCTTGCAAAATGGAGTGGTCAACCAGATCGTCAATCCCGAGAGGCTGTTCGATCATTTCCAAGTGGAATTCATCAAGGGATTTCAAATGCTCGGCATCATCCAAACCATACGCAGAATTCGCATCTGCCAAAAGGGAAAGATGCGGAAATTTTTCTCTTAATGCACGGACAATTTCAATATCCGCCCCCTTCGAAATCTTGATTTTTATCCGTTCATACCCTGCATCGACCAGTTCATGAGTCTGTGCAATCATCCCGTCAATCGAATCTCCTCCAACGACGGCACCTGCCAGTATTTTCTCACGGGTCCCTCCAAGCACATTCCAAAGGGGCTTGTCCTGCTGCCTCGCATATAAATCCCAGATCGCCATTTCCAGTGAAGCTTTTGCCATTGCATTCCCTCTTACAGTCTCAAACAGCTTACTCAGTTCTTTCGGGTGGGTAATCGGGCTGCGTTCAAGCAATGGAATCAATACATCTTTCAGCATGTGATGGCACGTATTCACCGTCTCTTCCGTATACCATGGCGTAGAAAAAGCCACTGCCTCACCTAAGCCGATCACACCGTTTTGATCCTCGGCCTCAATTATGATCCCTTCCCGTGATTCAACTCTTTGCAAGTGAGTGACAAACGGCTTCTTCAACGGCATCGATATCATGTGCAGTCTTATTTTCTTAATGTTCACCCCGGTACACCCCCTGCTCCCAACGCTCTCTCAGCACTCGTCTCAGAATCTTATTGGAGGCATTCCGTGGGATTTCATCCACAAAGACGATCTTTTTCGGCTGTTTGTAGGAAGCAAGGTTCTTTTTACAGAAAGAAAGCACTTCTTCCTCGTTAAGGAGACTCATGGTGCCTTTTACAATGAAAGCACAAGGAACCTGCCCCCACTCATCGCTCGTAATTCCTGCCACCCCCACGTCTTCGATTTCTTGGTGGGAAGTAAGAACACTTTCAATCTCAGCCGGGTACACATTTTCCCCACCGGAAATGATTAAATCGGAACGGCGGTCCAAGACGAATAAAAAGCCTTCATCGTCCACGTAGCCGATATCACCTGTGGAAAGCCACCCATCCTCAAAGCTTTTTCTGTTCGCATCTTCACGCATGTAATACCCCGTTGTCACATTGGGTCCCTTCACTAAAATCTCCCCCTCTTCATACGCTGACGCAGGTCCGGTTTGTTTCTTTATCCTCAGTTCGGAAGGAAACAGCGGTTTTCCTGCTGAACCAAGCTTTGACAAGCTGTATTCAGGGGAAAGGGTCACAATCTGAGAAGACGTTTCCGTCATCCCATATGTTTGAAAAACAGGTATTTCCTTGTCTCTGCAGATTTCGAGTAATGGAAGCGGCGCCGGTCCCCCTCCAAGAAGCATACAGCGAAAATTCCCATGGTACGGTTCATCGCCCAGGTCCTTCAGCATTCGCTGCAGCATATTACTCACTGCCGACATAATAGTGATGGAACCGCTCTTCAGCTCTCTATTGATTCGTACTGCATCGAAATGGTCAAACAGCCGCACGCTCATCCCATAAATGACACTTCTCATTAAAATCGAATAGCCGCTTATATGAAAGAGCGGTACCGAACACAGCCAGGTATCATTTTCACTTGTACCGAGATTCAATGACGAACCAATCGCACTCCACCAATGATTTCCGTATGTCTGAAGCACCCCTTTTGGTGCCCCAGTCGTACCAGAAGTGTACATGACTGAACAGACTTGATCTAACTGAAAATGATCCTTTATTTCAAAGGTTGACGGCGACGCCTTCTGTAAATCTGAAATCTTCACTTTTTGTACATGCTGATTTTGAAGCTTTTCATCAAACTCATCATCTAAAATGACTGCCGGCAGTTTCATATCTTCCATCTGAAATGCCAGTTCAGTCGGACTTAATCGATGATTCAGGAGGACGGCTGACAAGCCGAGCTGTTGAACCGCATGAATGACCGTGACCGATTCGACTGTGTTTTTTATCATCAATCCGATGAATTCGGATTGAGAACCCTTCACATGACTATGTATCTTGCCTGCCGTTTCGATCGTCATGTTCCACAGGTCTTTAAACGTATACTCATGTTGATCGCTTATCAAGGCGACCCTGTCGGGGGTCAGATATGTTCTTTGTTTGAGCCAATTCGGCAGCTGTTGGGATGTCATAACGTCTCTTCTCCAATTCATGAATGATTTTCGCTAAATATAAAAAACCTGATGAATCTGTCGAGATCCATCAGGCTGCCCTCTATTAAGGGAAACGAGGGAATTGTCCGAAGTCAGGTTTGCGTTTTTCCTTGAACGAGTCTCGACCCTCTTTAGCTTCCTCAGTTGTGTAATAAAGAAGTGTCGCGTCTCCTGCAAGCTGCTGAAGTCCAGCCAGACCGTCTGTATCGGCGTTGAATGCAGCTTTGAGGAAGCGAAGTGCAGTCGGGCTCTTCTCAAGCATCTCAGAAGCCCACTGAACCGTTTCTTCTTCAAGTTTATCCAATGGCACCACCGTATTGACAAGACCCATTTCAAGAGCTTCCTGGGCATTGTACTGACGGCATAGATACCAGATTTCCTTTGCTTTCTTGTGACCTACGATACGTGCAAGATATCCTGCACCGTATCCAGCATCGAAGCTTCCCACTTTCGGTCCTGTCTGCCCGAAGATGGCGTTATCAGCAGCGATAGTAATATCACAAACGACATGAAGGACGTGGCCGCCGCCAATTGCGTAACCGGAAACCATCGCGATGACCGGTTTAGGGATGACACGGATCAAACGCTGCAAGTCCAGTACATTCAGACGAGGAATTTCATCTTCACCTACGTAACCGCCGTGTCCGCGGACACTTTGGTCACCGCCGGAACAGAATGCTTTTTCTCCTGCACCAGCAAGGACGATTACGCCCACTTTGGAATCATCACGTGCATAAGCAAACGCATCGATCAGTTCCATTACCGTTTTAGGTGTGAAAGCGTTGCGAACTTCCGGACGGTTAATCGTGATTTTGGCGATACCGTTATATGTTTCATATAAAATTTCTTCGTAGTTTCTTTCTGAAACCCATTCAAAAGCCATGTTAGACATCCTCCTTTATGTAATTGAATAAAACTTCCTCTATTATTGTACCAAACTTTCGAGGTTCTTCCACATGAATTGCATGACCTGTGTCGAAAAAAGTAATAACTTCAACTTCAGGAATATGCTTCTCCATCTCTTTGGCAATCGCAGCAAACTTATGGTCAAGCTCTCCTATCATCAAAACCACCGGAAAGGAAAGCTCATGCAGCCTATCCCACCAGGATGGCTGCGCCCCGGTCCCCATTCCCTTCAAGCTGTTCGAAAGTCCGACAGGGGATTGCTGAAGCCGCTGTACGCGGATCGTCTCTTGAACCTCACCAGGCAACCTTTTCTGAGTGGAGAACAAGGGGATCTCTTCCCAGAAATTCACGAAATACTCCATTCCTTCTTGCATGATCTTATCCGCAAGAGCAAGATCTCTCTCCCGTCTCTCTTTCTGAGCCTCTTCCGTTTTCAAGCCGGGGGAAGCACTTTCAAGTATAAGCACACTGACGTATTCCGGGTAGAGATTAGAAAAGTGAAGAGCAAGCCTTCCTCCCATTGAGTAACCGATAAAGGCTGCTCTCTTTATATCCAGCTGATTCAATATGTTACTGATATCCCTTGAGACTGCGTCCATTGAATACCTCTCTGCATCTAAAGGGCATTCACTTTTCCCGTGGCCAATGATATCGATGGTAATACATTGATGTGTTTTCCCAATCCGGCTGGTTATGTCATCCCACGTACGGCTATCACCGGTGAATCCATGAAGGAATACAAGCGGGAATCCTTCTCCCTTAACATCTACAAAATAATCGATCTCATTCACCCGGAGAATCATGGGGCATTCCCCTTCAACTTTGCCACTATTTCCTGGGAAACAAAATTCCACAATTTACGATGAATTGCTACATTTTCTTCACGGTTTGTCAGGACTTCAATGATCTTGATTCCTTTATGCTGCTCAGCATTTTTAAGAGCTTCACCAAACTCCCCCTCTTCTTTCACCAGTGAAAAATGCGCGCCGTAAAAGGCTGCCGCTGAAGAAAAGTCAAGGTCCATCGGGGTGCCGAATAATTCCTCGAAGTAGGTGCCGTCACTTGCCTGCGGCAGGAAGGAAAAGATTCCTCCCCCGTTGTTATTCATCACCACAATAGTGATATCCAACCCATATTTCTTTGCGACAAGAAGACCGTTCAGATCATGGAAAAAAGCAAGGTCCCCGATCAGGAGATACAAAGGGGTATTTCCCGTGCTCATCCCGAGGGCAGTCGAAACGACACCATCGATACCATTGGCTCCGCGATTGGCATGTACGGAAATCTCGCGGTCACTATTGAAGAAGAACGTATCTATATCACGTATCGGCATCGAGTTGCTGGCAAAAACCGCTGCCCCGTCCGGCAGCTGTTCAATCAATTGTTTGACAGCTTTCCCCTCATTCCAAGGCTGACGGCCTGTCTGAAGGATATGTCTCGAAAGATCATTTACCGATTTCCACTCATGCAGCCAACCGGCATCCTTGGTTCCAGCACCGGTCTTCAGGTCCATACAGAACAATCTTTCATCACAATAAATGAATTCAGTAGCTTTGGCGATCGGGTCCTGCCATTCCTCTCCGCTGCTGACAACCCAATATGGAACATCAGGCAGCCCCTTTAAGAAAAGGGTCAGAGGTTTTGAGACTGGCATGGCTCCGAAGCGAATAATCAAATCCGGGAGCAGATCATCGCTTACCTCTTTCGTTTTCAGAAAAGCATCATACGTTTCGATTACATTTTCCTTGGAATGTACTCCGCTCCTAACTCCCGAGAGAGGATCTGCGACGACTGGAAACCCGTAATGTTCGGCAAACTCCATAATCGACTCGATTGCAGACGCAGGCAGTCCAGGACCGCAAATAATCAGTCCCTTTTGTTTTTCCTTAAGAAGAGGAAGCAAGTCATTGCGCGTTTCAGGAGATAATCCCCGGACACCGCCGATTACACGCTTCTCTCTGCGACTGCCTTTAGTAAACTCTGCTTCATCTAAGTCAGGGATCAATGGTTCCCTGATAGGGAAGTTGAAATGGATCGGACCTGACGGAGCTGAGAGTGACAGGCTCACTCCTCTTGCAGCGGATGATTTTGCATATTTCAAGATGCCAGGCGAAGATTCCGGCAGGGCCATATCTACACTCCACTTCACGTGTTTCCCGTAAAGGTCCAGCTGGTTGATCGCCTGAGGAGCTCCGACTTCACGCAGCTCATGCGGCCGGTCGGCTGTCAGCACAATCAGCGGGACCTTAGCGTAACGCGCTTCAATCACGGCCGGATAATAATTGGCTGCTGCCGTTCCAGACGTACAAAGAATCGCAACAGGCTTCTTCTTAGCCTTTGCGATCCCGAGTCCAAAGAAAGCAGCAGAACGTTCATCTACGTTGATATACGTCTTCACGCCTGGGTGATGCGCGAATAATAACGCCAAAGGAGTAGAACGGGATCCCGGACTGATGACCACCTCGTCTACTCCATTTCCGACTAATTCATCGATAAATGCTGCTAAATAACTTGTCAAGCGCTGTTGATGTTCATCCATGGATGGTTCCCCCTAATGCCCTGAGCATCGGTCGAAATTTCATTTGTGTTTCTTTGAATTCACTTTCAGGATCTGAGTCCGCTACAATTCCACAGCCAGCATATAAATATGATCCCTCTTCATGAAGGAGACCCGAGCGGATCGCTACAGCAAACTCCCCGTTACCGTATGCATCCATCCATCCTACAGGCCCCGCATATAACCCTCTGTCCATCTTCTCTTCCTGACGGATGACAGAAAGTGCCTTGTCTCTCGGGACACCGCCCAATGCAGGTGTGGGATGAAGTTTTTCAATCATATTGAGCAGGGAAGTCTGCTCGGCAGACCGTCCGACAACAGGGGTATATAGATGCTGAATATCTTTCATCTTCATTAAACCCGGCTTTTCCGGCAGGGAAAGTTCATTACAGAACGGCTCAAGTGCCTGTTGAATGGTCTCGACAACCAAGTGATGCTCATACCGATTCTTCTCATCATTCAGAAGCTCTTCACCAAGCTTCTCATCCTCCTCGAGCGTGCGTCCCCTTGCAATGGAGCCGGCTAAACAAGTGGACAGCACTTCTTCGCCGGTCTTTTTGACCAGTCGCTCAGGAGTAGCCCCTATAAAGCAGCTCTTGTTCTGTTCGAAACTGAATATGAAGCTGTCAGGCTGCTGCTTCCAAAGGTTGTCCAGCACAAAGTCAGAAGTGATCGGGGCATCAAAGGTAACTTGGCATTTACGTGCAAGAACCACCTTCTCCATCCCGCCTTCCTTAAGTTCTTCCACGACATTCTGAACGGACTTCTTCCACTCTTCAGGATTGTAATCCTCAACAACGTTCACGGCTGATTCTTCAGGAACGGAAGGGTACTTGGACTTCCTGATGATTTCGTCTTTAAAACGGATCATCTCATTTAACGGCTCTTCGTCATCCCCCGGACTGCATAACATATTCAACGTCAGATAATCCGCTTCCTTTGATTTTGTCAGCATGAAGGATGGAACCTGAAGAGTACCGTTCTCAAAGTCTTCCCATTCCGAGCCTCTTTGATTAAGCGGATCGAATCGGAAGCCCCCGAATAACAGTGGTCCCGTACCGATCCAATTCTCAGGAGAAAGAATGACACCCTCGTCGATAAAGCGCTTCCACTCTTTCTCAACCGCAAAGAATTGATCTCTCTCATCTTGTGTAGAGATTGTGTATGCAGAACCCAGCCCTGCGAGTGTAATCGTATGATCCCTGTCCTTCCATAAAAAACGCGTTCCCTTAAATAATGAGTTCCCCTCATTATAAAAGGAAAGCGGGTCGACAGAGTCGATTTTCTCCACGATGCTGAAAAGGACGGGGTGTTGATATTGTTTAGCCTTTTCCATGGCTGTATCATATGCTTTTTCAATATTGGTTTTATGGATGGTAACCAACCTGAATTCCCCCAAACAATCACGTACATGATTCAAAACTTATTATAAGATACACCTCACTGTAAGGTGTGTCAACGATGTGAATGACAATCAAACAATTTTATCCTTATTATATATAATAAACCCTTTTTCCGTATTTGAGAAACCTAAAGGGTTGTAAAAGTGCTCAAATAATGGAAAACACTAATTTTGCTTCAGGATAGAAGCTCACTTGTTAAAGGTATAAATAGGAAAGCATCGTACTGAAAAAAAGATTGACACTCCCCGCTCCATTACCTACACTTTAATCTGTAAAGGAATTGTAATGTTTTCAGAAAAGTTCCTTGAATGTAAGGGAGAGAGATGAATGGCACATGGAATGACAAATACAATAGAAGCAGATAAAGGGTGGAAGATCTGGTGGCAGCTCACTAGACCCCATACCTTGACAGCCGCATTCGTTCCGGTACTGCTCGGGACTGTACTTGCTCTTCAATATACAGACATTCAATTTTCATTATTTTTAGCGATGCTTGCGGCATCTTTGCTTATTCAGGCCGCTACGAATATGTTCAATGAATACTACGACTATAAACGCGGCCTCGATACGGAACACTCCGTCGGAATCGGCGGCGCGATTGTCCGCAATGGGGTAAAGCCTTCAACGGTCATGAATATTGCCTTTTCGTTTTACGGGATTGCCTTGCTTTTAGGATTCTATATCGTCGCGAACAGCACATGGTGGCTGGCAGTGATAGGACTTTTATGCATGGCAGCCGGATACTTCTACACAGGGGGACCGATGCCGATAGCCTACACCCCGTTAGGTGAAATTGTAGCAGGATTGTTTATGGGCTTGATCATCATCCTGATCTCCTTCTATATCCAAACCGAGACAATCACTGCTGAGAGCATTCTGATTTCCGTTCCGGTATCGATTCTGGTCGGACTGATATTACTTGCAAATAATATTCGCGACCTGGATGGAGACAAAGAAAACGGTCGTAAAACCATCGCAATCTTACTAGGCAAAAAAGGAGCTATCATCCTTCTCGGCAGCATGTTTTTCTTAACGTACGCATGGGTTGCAGGATTAGTATTATTCGGAGACATGTCTCCTTGGATTTTCGTTTCTTATCTTAGTATCCCAAAAGCGGTGAAAGCTACGAAAAGCTTTATTGGAAAATCACAGCCGCTTGAAATGATGCCGGCAATGAAAGCAACGGCTCAAACTAATACCATTTTTGGATTTTTGCTGTCGATTGGATTGCTGCTTGCTTATTTCATTTAATAATGGTTCAGTTTAGAAAACCGGGTGGATTGATGCCCGGTTTTTTATTTTGTTCTTGGTGTTCGGATTAGAGTTAAAGAACATTCGACAAGTGGAACAATTATTGGGATTCCGGAACAATTATGAGGATTTTGGCACAATAATTCCGAAAGCAGCACAATTATCAGGATTCCGGCACATTAAATCCAAAAGTGGCACAATTATCAATTCAGCCTGCATTTAAAATCGATTTACCCAAAAGTTCCAAGCCCATAATCTCAAAATTGAAGGCAAATGAAAAGAATACATATAAATGAGTACCAAATCACCTAAAAAAAAGAAAAATCCGGTAACAATCCACCTAATAACTTTCGCTCACAAAATAATACAGGTCTTCCCTTCACTTTGAGCACCTTCATCACAGAGTGCTCTTTTTTATGTTTTAATCGGACTACTTTCGGATAAAGTATGATTAGACCATTAAAAATTGATCCGGCTTTCACTAAGCCGGACGTTAAAATGAAGGATGTGAGAAGATTGCTTACGAATAGTCAGCAAGAAACACTGAAGAAAGAACTGCTTCAACAACAGTCTCAATTAAATGAGCATCTGCATCGGGATCTTGACAGTCTTCATCATACAAACGAACGCGATAATTCAGGAGAGTTGTCTCTTTACGATAACCACCCTGCCGACATGGGTACAGAGCTTTATGAACGCGAAAAAGATTTCGCGATTGATGATCATTCAAAAATCGAATTAAACAAGATAGATCAGGCACTCAAGGCTATTGAAGATGGGACGTACGGCAAGTGTAAAGAGTGCGGCACGGAGATTCCTTATGAACGCCTTGAAGTGATTCCGACAACGCTCTATTGTAAAGATCACTCGCCTGAGCAGTCCAAAGCAGGAGACCGGCCGGTGGAAGAGGACGTACTGCAGCCGCCGATCGATAATGAATTCAGGCACCGCACGGACGGCAATGTACGGGATGACGAAGACAGCTTCCAAGAGGTTGCCCGCTACGGTACGTCTGAAACGCCATCAGATTTCGAAGGCGAGTACGAAGATTACTCTGAACTGTACCAGGGAGATGACTCCTCTGAAGGATTCACTGAGGATTACGAAAGCTTCGCAGCAACGGATATCGACGGCTCAACCCGCAAGACCTATCCGTCCAAGAAGCATGAAGAGTACGAAGAAATGCTCGATGAAAATGATTTGGAATCCCCGATCGGAGATATTCCATATAAAGATGGGGACGGTTATGTTTCTAAAAAGAAAAAGGACTAAATAAAATCCCAAGGCTCTAGAGCCTTGGGATTTTATTAGGTTATCTTCGAAATGTTCTTAAATCGTGATCAATTCTTTCCACTCCTATTGTCTTCTCCCTTCTAAAATTCACTCTTTATTACCTTTCAGGTTATATTCAACGCGGTCCAAACTCATCACGGCTTCTCTTTCAATTTCTCCTAATCGTTTTTCATACATTTTCTTTCTTTTCCTCAATAAAATTAATAATCCAAAGATGATCAACAATAGTAAGATGATGGCCGCTGCCAGCCATGTAGTGATATTCATTCGAAAATTCTCCTAGTTGTTTGGGTCTTTTGTCAATGAATTCATCAACCACCGAGCAAACAAGATTTCGCTTGAATCAGTGATGCCTTTGATCATTTTCATACAGTTCTTCCACCTTTACAGGTGCGTAGCCTCTTCCCTCAATCCACTCTACATAAACCCTGTAATTATCTGTCTGGGCTTTATTCGTCACGGTAGCCGTGACTCGATTTACCCCTTTACCTTCCACCCACCAAAGAATCATATCGTTTGTTGATAAGTCAGCGCCCTTGGCTATTGCGGCTTTCATTTCTTCCCAATCCAGGGACCCCTCTTCGAACGTCACCTTTGTATGAGTTGTTTGATTCGTAGGTATAGGCATCCAGTCATTATTGATGACTCTTTTTACATTCGGCTGCTCGCCGGTTTCCTTTGAGTTTTTGTCTGTCTCTTCTTCATCAGGACCATGATCGGCTGTTTGAGAAGACCTTTCCGTTTCAGGGTCTTTTATCTCAGTCTCTTGCTCAGTTCTGAATCGTTCCTTTTTATGAACAGATGACTTTTGATTATCAGGTTTCTTATTATCAGCATCTTCCTTTTTGCTTGAACGACTTTGATCTGCCTCTGTACTATTGGGTATCAGTTCTAAATGTTCTTTCAGCGTGAGTGAAATAGAGTTGAGGTTCTTTTTATCCGGCATATAATAATAAGTCCCTTTAAATGTTTTATCTTTACCTTCTATCTTGTGAGCTTCAATGGTTTCTCTTGCACTCTTATAATTGGCTTGAATATTCCACATTTCGAGTGGGTTCATATTCGTTTTAACGTTATGTTGAAGAACATTGATAATATCACGGAATTTCGTGACGGAAGCAATACTCTCCCCTTTCTGCATCAAAGCTTCAATAACTTGACGCTGACGCTTCTGACGCCCAAAGTCACCCCTTGGATCCTTCTTTCTCATGCGGGCATAAATCAATGCTTCTTTACCATCCAGTTTAATCTCGCCTTTTGGAAAGTGTACATGTTTATCCGTAAACTCCAGGTCATTGTTCACTTCCACTCCCCCATATGCATTGACAATGCCTTCAAACCCTTTCATATTTACTTCGATGAAATAATCAACAGGGACATCAAGGAGGGTTTCGACAGACTGAATCGTCATCCCGGGCCCTCCGACTTGATAGGAACTGTTTATTTTATCTAATCCACCATTAATCCTTATGTGCGTATCCCTGGGTATGCTGACCATATGGATCGAGTTGGAGTGAGGATTGATTGTCATCAGGACCATCGTATCGGCTCTCCCGCTCTCTTCACCCGGACGGGAGTCGACCCCCATCAAAAGGATTGAAAGGGGATCACCATCGGCCAGGCTGATATCATCCGAGCGTTCTTTGTATTTTCCGTTCTGTTCAAAATCTTCGTTCATGCTTGCTCCTGTTGAAGTCACAAACTGGAAGGTCAGACTCACTACCCCCAGAATAAAAACCGTTGTAGAGGTTAACGTGATCAGAAGTAATTTTTTACCCATTTCCTTCCCTCCTTCATGTTCAGCTTTTCACCATGAGTTCAACCTATGCTGCAGGTTTCGTACCTTCTTCATTATATTTTCTTCCTGTCCTTGAAACCTTGTTCCACTTTTTATTGAAGAAGTACGAAATACTCCCATACATGACAAAATACATCGTGACAAATCGATAGATGAATATATCAAAAAGAATAGCTCCTGCTAACCGAAAACCATCCTTTAGGGAAAAGGAAAATCCATAACGCTTTCCTTGACGAATTGCTACTAGATCGTATATTACTCCAAACACGAAAATCCAAAACATATAAAAAAACAGATAGTTTAAATACGTATTCTGAGGATCGTAAATCATATTGACGATGACAATCCCTGTCATTATGTACGAAGCAACCGTCCCGACGAGAAACGCTTCAAAGATATAAAAAAATGAGACAGCCTTGGAAAATAAGGTTTTCCCAAAAAAGGAACTGAAGTGAATGACGCAATCTACGTACGCCTTTTGCCAGCGTAAACGCTGCTTTGTCAGATCTCCCCATGTTTCCGGCAGCTCGGTGTAACCCACTGCCTCCGAGATGAAACGAATACGCAACTTTTTATTTTTTGCTATCAGTTTGTGAATGCGCAGGGTGATATCGATGTCTTCCCCTATCGTATTACGGTAACCTCCGACATCTAGAAGGGCTTGTTTTCTAAAAATGCCAAAAGCACCTGAAATGACCGCCAATGCTTTAAAACGGACCAACGACAACTTTGAAATATAGAATGCTTTCAAGAAATCCAGCACTTGGACCCGCAGCAACATATTTGCATCCCTCAGCGACAAGCGTTTGGAAGAATCATTCGGCTTTGTTTGAAGAACATGGACCATTCCGCCGGCAGCAACAACATGATCGTCTTTAAATGTATCATTTACAGCATGTAACGCGCTCTCGTCCAAGATCGTGTCTGCATCCAAGGTGATGGTTATGTCATGATTCGAGTACTCAATACCAGCATTTAGAGCATCCGCTTTACCCCCATTCATCTTATCGACGACATAGAAGCGAGGGTAGAGCCTGGACCTATAAGTCCCCTTCACTTCTTCGTGAGTCAGGTTACCGCCCGGAGTCATTGAACAAGCCTCCAATTCAAGCAATCGGTCCAGGTAGCCCATTGTGTCATCTGTTGATCCGTCATTGATATAAATGACCTCCATTTCCGAATAAGGCAGGGAAGCCATACTTTTAACCGACGTTTCCACAATCCCTGTTTCGTTGTAGCATGGGATTAATATGCTCAAGCCTTGCTCCTCTTCATGCCCATGCTCGATCATCCACCGCTTAATTGCAGGATTCCGTGTAGACCTTTCGTCAGCCTCACGGAAAATGGGCAGGCAATGATATAAATGAAGCACTGGAAACGTAACACTAAGAATAAAAAACACGGTAATTAATATATCCAATACGTACACTCCTTTTTTCAACGAACGAAGGATTGATAGAACTAGAATGCAAGATTTCTTTGTGAATTAAAAATCAATTTTTTCCGATTGAATTATTCAGGGCTTGAATGCCCGATGGCATGGGAAAAAAATCAGGATAATAAGTAGCTATCACAGAAACCTCTCTTAAAAAGAAAAAAGTCCTCCATAAAAGGAGGACACAGCTACTATTCATTTAATAAAATCATACCATATGAAAAGAATGAACTAACACAGTCTATTTATTCAAAAATATGCCTGCCGGGACTGGTATAAACTATTTATATGACAGAATAGTTTTCCTGATTGCGTTTTCAAAGCGGGACCATTACATCGTTAGAATAAACCTATAAGTTTACTGTCTGCTCAACAAAAAACATTGCTCTTAAACTTCATTTCATTTTACCTCATCAAACTACCCTCAACGATCTTCCAAATCTCCCTCGAATATTCCTCGATCGTCCTATCACTCGAAAAATAGCCGGAATTCGCGATATTGTGCAAGCACATTCTCGACCATTCTTCCCTCTTGCCATAAGCTTTTCCTGCTTCTTCCTGAATGCGAACATAGGAATCGAAATCGCGCAGGACAAAAAATTGATCGTTCTCGCCTAAAAGGGAATCATAAATCGTTTCAAAGTGGTCATCCGCACCCGGCAGCGTGTCGTCAACAAGCTGATTCAGCACTTTCTTGATGCGGGGGTCGTGATGGAAATATTCCATCGCGTAATATCCGCCCTGCTTCTGATAATTCATGACTTCCTCTGCGGTCAAGCCGAAGATGAAGATATTGTCTTCCCCGACCTGCTCGAGGATTTCAATATTTGCACCATCGAGCGTCCCTAACGTAAGCGCACCATTCATCATGAATTTCATATTACCCGTACCCGATGCTTCCTTGCTTGCGGTTGAAATCTGCTGAGACAAATCAGCGGCAGGGATGATTTCCTCAGCCAGCGAAACCCGGTAATTTTCCAAGAAGACGACCTTTATCCGGCCTTTCACGACAGGGTGATCGTTAACAAGGTCCGCTACCGAATGAATAAGCTTAATGATTTTCTTTGCATAAAAATAGCCCGGGGAAGCCTTGGCCCCAAAAATGAATGTCCGCGGGTGGAAATCAAAATGCGGATCCTCCAGACAGCGGTTATAGAGATGCAGGATATGAAGCACATTCAACAGCTGCCGCTTATATGCATGCAGCCTTTTGACCTGAATATCAAAGATGGAATGGGGATCGACCTTCATTCCGTTATTTTCAAGAATTCGGCGCGCAAGCCTCTCCTTATTCATCTGCTTCACTTTATAAAGGTCCTGGAGGAAGGAAGCATCGCTCTTATACTTCTCAAGATCCTTAAGCTTTACAGGTTGATGGATCCAATCGTCCCCTATCGCCGAGGTGATCAGCTTCGATAAAGGAGGGTTACTGTTCATCAGCCATCTTCTGTGCGTGATTCCATTTGTTTTACTGTTAAATTTATCAGGATAATATTGATAAAATAAGTTCATTTCCCTTTGCTTCAGGATTTCTGTATGAATCTTCGCCACACCGTTGACGCTGAAGCTGCCCACAATGGCCAAGTGAGCCATCTTCACCTCTCCGTGTGAAATGATTGCCATGTCCTCGATCCGCTTCCACTCACCCGGGTATTCTTTCCATAACTCGCGGCAGAAGCGCTCGTTGATTTCATTAACAATCATAAAGATCCTCGGAAGCAGCGGCTGGAAAATACGGACAGGCCATTTCTCGAGCGCTTCAGAAAGTGTCGTATGATTGGTATACGCGAACGTCTTCGTGGTGATGTCCCATGCCTCTTCCCAGTCAAATTCGTATTCATCCAGCAGTACCCTCATGAGTTCAGGAATGGCAAGTACCGGGTGGGTATCATTGATATGAATCGACACATATTCGTGAAGATCCCTCAAATCTCCGTATCTGTAAATATACGAATCTATGATGGAACGAATGCTTGCTGAGACCAGGAAATACTGCTGTTTCAGTCGAAGGATCTTCCCTTCATCATGCGTGTCATCCGGGTACAGGAATTCAGTGATCGCTTCCGTTTCCCGCTTATATTTCATCAGGTCTTTTCCGGCTTTGTAAGCTGCAGGCTCCGCGCTCCAAAGACGCAGGGTATTGACCGTCGAGGTTTCATGTCCGACGACCGGCATATCATAAGGGACAGCAGAAACGAGTTCTGCATCCACATGGCGGAACTTCAGCACACCATTCTCCGTAGATGATTCGACCTTCCCCCAGAATGGAACCTCAACCGTCAAATCAGATTTTCTGACTTCCCATACGTGTCCATGCCGAAGCCACTGTTCCGGGAGCTCCATCTGGAAACCATTTACGATCTTCTGCTCGAACAGGCCATGTTTATAACGGATCCCATACCCATGCCCCGGTAAATTAAGAGAGGCTAAAGAATCCAGGAAACAGGCTGCCAGGCGCCCCAGTCCCCCATTCCCTAACCCCGCATCATGTTCGATTTCTTCAATGTCTGAAAGATCGATCCCGAGGTCCTTCAATCCCTGATCGACAACCTCATAGATCCCAAGGTTCATCAGGTTCTGCCTCAATAGCCGCCCAAGCAGGAATTCAATGGATAAATAATACACCTGCTTCTTTTTATTAAAACGATACTGCTCGTTCGTATGAATCCAGTTCATGCTGATGTATTCCCGGATCAAATGCCCCAATGCGAAGAATTGATCCTGAGAGGTGGACTCCGGAAATGTTTTTCCGTACATCATTTCAAGTTTCTTAAGGAACATCTCTTTAAATTCGTTGTGATCAGAAAACATGGCTTTCACTCCTCGATACAAGGTCAGCATATAATTGGTTGTATTTAAAGGCCGATTGAGCCCAACTGTAATCCTTATTCATGGCAGTTTGTACGATATGCTCCCATGTTTCCTTATCATTATGGTAGAAATCAAGCGCTCGTTTATACGTATGAAGCATGTCATGCGCATTAAAGTTTTTAAAGGAGAATCCGTTCCCTGACTTCGTATCCTCGTTATACGATTGAACCGTATCGTTCAACCCCCCCGTTTCCCTTACAAGCGGAAGGGCTCCGTACCGTAAAGCAATCAATTGACCGAGTCCGCATGGTTCAAATTTCGAAGGCATCAAGAAGAGGTCAGAAGCTGTGTAAATCTCTTTCGCCAATTCTTCATTAAATCCGATCGTAACCCTTACCTTATCCGGATATTGCGATTCCATCTCCCGGAAAAACTGTTCGAATTCCCAATCACCCGTCCCCAGTAAAACAAATTGAACGTCCTCCTGAAGCATTTCATGAAATACGCCCCTGACCAATTCGAGCCCTTTTTGGACCGTCAAGCGGGAAATGATCGAGACAACCGGGATATCTTCATTCACTTCCAGATTCAATTTCTCCTGCAGTTCCAGTTTCGTTCTGACTTTCCCTTCGAGGCTCCCGCTCCTGTAAGGGAATTGTGCTTCTTCCGGATTGTACACCTCATCATCGATACCATTCAGGATGCCTTGCAGCTGGTTATATCGCTGCCTTAAAATCCCATGGAGTTTTTCCCCGTAATAAGGAGTCAAAATTTCCTCTTTATACGTCGGACTGACAGTTGTGATATAGTCCGATGAAATCAACGCACCCTTCAAGAAATTGATATTGTCATAAAACTCTAGATACTCTGGGTGAAAATAACGCTCCGGCACACCAAGTAAATCCGTCATGACAGACTTAGGGAAAATTCCTTGAAACTGGAGATTATGGATGGTAAAGACACTCCGGATAAACGCGTACCCCGGTTTATCCTGATACTCTGTCCGTAATAAGAACGGCACCATTCCGGTATGCCAATCGTGGCAATGAATGACATCAGGATAAAAATCAAGGACCTCGATGGAATCCAGCACAGCTCTCGTAAAAAACGAAAAACGCTCGCCGTCATCGAAATAACCGTACATGCGATCACGATTGAAGTAATACTCATTATCAACGAAGTAATATGTAACCCCGTCGTGATGGAGCTCTTCGATCCCGCAATATTGATTTCTCCATCCGACGGAAACGAAAAACTCTTTTCTCTTTTTCATTTCCCCCTTGAATTCATGGGAAATCCCCCCGTACTTCGGGAGAATGACCCTGATATCCGTCCCCAGGCTTCGCAGCTCTTTCGGGAGGGCTCCGGCAACGTCCGCCAAGCCTCCTGATTTAATAAAAGGTACACATTCAGAAACAGTAAACAAGACTTTCACGAATTCATCAGCGCTCCTTGAACCATCCCTTTACGAATGACAATGGGATTATCGGGATCTCCTGTAAGCTTCACTCCGTCCTCGATTCTCACATCTTTATCCAGGATGACATTCTCTAGTACACAGTTATCTCCAATTTGACTCTTTTGCATAATGATACTGTTTGAAATAGTTGTATTTTTCCCTACCTTCACCGCTCTGAACATGGTTGAATTGTGTACTTTCCCTTCAATATAACACCCATTGGCGATGATGCTGTTTTTAACGCTGGCACCTGAAGTATAACGTGCAGGAGGCTCATCCTTTACTTTCGTGTAGACGGGCATTTCTTTTTTGAACAATTCCTTCCATGAAGAAACATTTAAAAGCTTCATACTGGTTTCATAATACTTTTCAATGCAATCGACGGTTTCCACGAACCCAATATGTTCATATCCGCATACTTTATAACCGCTGTCCAGATCTTCCACTACATCCTTCATGCATGTATAGCCGGTGTCTTCGCGAGTCTCGATCAGATCTCTCAACAGAGAGGTTTTCACCATATACATTTCGAGGGACTTTCCATTATGTCGGATCTCCGTGATATCGCATCCAATCATCGTGTGGCGCTCAAGAACCGGGCGATAATTGATATTGCATACCGTGAAGCAATTGCTGATCAGCGCATATTCCTGACGGCTGCGGTAGAAATAATCCAAGTGGTGTGCGAAATGATTGAAGGATCCCACTCCCTCATCCACTGCATCAAGTCCCGGGGCAGGGAAGAAGAACAGTCCGTCACGCTTGCGGTTCAGATCCCAGTTTTTCCCGGAACCGAGATGGTCCATTAACGAGCGATACTGAAACTTAGGGAAAATCGCAACAGAGCCTATATCGGAATTCACCATATTGGAAAGCACGAAATCAATCAACCGGTATCTTCCCCCAATCGGAAGGGCAGCCAATGACCGATGTAAGAGCAAATCCTCTAAAGATTTATAGTAACTAGTGGCATCAATAACTCCAAGCAATGAATTTTTCACGACAATTTCCTCCTCTTAAGTTGTACTTTAGAGATCCTTACACTTCTTCTTGCTCAAGCAATGTTTCGATGAATGCTTCCGTCACAAGGATCACTTCATCAGACCCTTCTTCCGGCATGATACAGACGCCACTCGGCACTCTCACATTCGTAGGTACAATCGCCTGTTCAATATAGGTATTTTCCCCGATCACCGCATCCGGCATGATGACCGAGCGTGATACGTGGGCCCCTTTTTTCACCGTGGTTCCCTGGAATAACACCGACTTTGAGATCGTCCCTTCAATCGTACACCCTTCATTGACAAGCGACCCTTCAACGAATGCATCTTCTGATATATATTGCGGCGGTTCGTTCGGATTGACCGAATACACCCTCCATTCATGATCAAACAGATTCAGTTCATTGTTCTCATCAATAAGATCCATATTCGCTTCCCATAAGCTTTTGACCGTACCAACATCCTTCCAATAGCCTTTGAACGGATACGCCATCAGTTTCTTCTTTTCATCCAGAAGCAGCGGAATCACATCTTTTCCGAAATCATGACTTGAATGAGGATTTCGTTCATCCATCTCCAGGAAATCCTTTAAAATGGACCAATTAAAGATATAGATCCCCATGGATGCGAGGTTGCTTTTCGGATACGCCGGTTTCTCTTCAAATTCAGTGACCCTCATCTCTTCGTTCGTATTCATCAAACCGAAACGGCTCGCCTCTGCCCAATCCACTTCAATGACCGATATGGACACGTCCGCTTTCTTCTCGATATGATAGTCAAGCATTTTACTATAATCCATCTTGTAGATATGATCTCCTGAAAGGATCAAGACGTACTCCGGGTCATATTGTTCCAGATAGTTCATATTTTGATAGATTGCACTGGCTGTACCAGTGTACCAGCGCATCTCTGATGATTCCGCATATGGAGGGAGAACCGTCACTCCGCCATTTTTGCGGTCCAGGTCCCATGCACTTCCAATTCCGATATAAGAGTTCAGAACAAGCGGCTGATACTGCGTCAGAACCCCGACCGTATCGATTCCGGAGTTCGTGCAATTGCTCAAGGTAAAATCAATGATGCGGTATTTCCCTCCGAAGGGAACGGCAGGCTTCGCTAAGTTTTTCGTCAAAGAACTCAGACGGCTCCCCTTACCTCCTGCTAATAACATGGCCACACATCTTCCCTTTCCCATTCTATTCTCCCCTTCCGTATTCTGGTTTTAAATATACTGCTCCATATGGAGGAATCGTCATGACCACTGATCCTTCTTTCCCATGATAGGTTTCATGTTGTACCGGAAGCGGTGCAGGATTAATCTGATTAGAGCCTCCATATTTCCCGTCATCACTATTCCATATCTCTCTATAGGAATCGGCATGAGGGACACCGACCTTATACCCGTGATAGACAATCGGACTGAAATTGCAGATCACCACCAGATGATCGTTCTCTTTCTTTCCTTTTCTTACAAAAGAAAAAATCTGCTGAGCTGAATTATTCACATCGATCCATTCAAAGCCCCGGGATTGGTGATCCAGCTCATATAAAGCTTCAGCACCCTTATATAAATGCAGCAGATCTTTGAAATATGAATTGAATTTGTGATGAAATTCGTAACTCGATAAATGCCAATCCAACTCTTCAAGATCCTTCCACTCCGAAAACGGAGCCAGTTCGCTTCCCATAAAGAGAAGTTTTTTACCAGGATGGGCCACCATATAACTAAGAAGAAGCCTGTATTGTGCAAATTTCTGCCAGTAATCCCCCGGCATTTTATTCAATAACGATTTCTTCCCATGCACAACCTCATCATGTGAAAAAGGGAGGACATAATTCTCTGAAAAGGCATAAAGAAGAGAGAACGTCATCAAAGAGTGAACACCTTTCCGTTCAGTATGAGGCGTCTCCATATAATCGAGCACATCATTCATCCATCCCATATTCCATTTATAATTAAAGCCAAGCCCTCCATAATGAACCGGGGAAGTCACCTGCGGCCAGTCTGTCGAATCCTCCGCAATCATCAGAATCGAAGGGTCATAGTCGAATACCGCCTGATTCAGCTTTTTCAAAAAATCGATCGCACCCTGGTTGGGCGACTGCTGCCCCTGATTGGCCCAGTAAATGATATTGGCCACTGCATCAATCCGAAACCCATCAATATGATAATATTCCATCCAGAAACGGGCATTGGAAATCAAAAAGCTCCTTACTTCGCCTTTCCCCAAGTCGAAATTCGCCGTCCCCCATGTATAGTTCTCGCGGTCACGTTCTTCCCCGTACTCATAGGCAAAAGATCCATCGAACTGATACAATCCGTGGGCATCTTTACAGAAATGTCCCGGAACCCAGTCCAGGATGACCCCTATTTCGTGTCTGTGGCATTCATTGATAAAGTTCATCAAGTCATGAGGTTCGCCATACCTGCTTGTCGGTGCATAATACCCTGTACTCTGATAGCCCCAGGAACGGTCAAAAGGATGCTCTGTAATCGGCAGCAGCTCAATATGAGTAAAGCCATGCTCCTTCACATATGGAATCAGCTCCCCGGCAAGCTCCGTATAAGAAAGAAACTTTCCTTTCTTCTTTCTCCACGTCCCCAGATGGACTTCATAAATGAATAAAGGTTTATCGTATACTGTCGAACCAGACCTATCCTCGAGCCATTCTTCATCACTCCACTTGAACCCTTCCAATTCATACACGATGCTTGCTGTCTGCGGCCGCTTCTCTGATGCAAAACCATACGGATCCGCCTTAAGCTTCCACTCTCCCGATAGTGCCGTGACTTCATATTTATACGTTTCACCCGTTAAGTCACGGTCCACCCGGATGACCCACAGGCCTTCCCGGTTCCATTTTTCGAGTTCATACCCGGAACCATTCCACTCATTGAATGAACCGACCAGGGATACACTTCTCGCATTCGGTGCCCAAACGCAAAATTCTGTATAGGTCCCACGGGAATCACTCCTCACATGAGAACCCATAAACTGATACGCTTGCTGTAAACTTCCCTCATGAAATAAAAAAACATCATAATCAGATAACATCATTGCGTTCATCACTTCACCTACATTTTTCAATCTATTAACTACTTTCTGCTACTTATGAAAAATTCCTTTTTAAAAACATCGCTCTATTACGACATAATCCTACACCAACAATTAGGAAAGCGGTTGCATTGTAATATTAAGGAAAATGATAAGGGTTACATGTAAAGAAAATGCAGAATCTTGTCGAAAGTTTTTTCGATCAAAAAAGAGGAAAAAAATGAAGAATATAAAAGGATTCCGGTATTTTGTAGGGAATTCAGGTGTATAGTACTACCTGTTTTAATAAGGGAGAAGTTGAAACTTGGATGGCTCACACATCAACTTAAGGATAAATATGGTAAAATAAACATTCGCCACTCATCACTTTAGCGATGAAGGAACGGGCATTGAATACAATAGTTGGGAGAGGGATCAGCTCTGAAAAAATGGCTGAAGTCCATTCCTTACATTACATATTCTGATGAGCCTGCAGGATAAACCCGCGGCATGGACAAGGAAGTCATAGAAGGGTTTTGCTAAACGATAAGGCCGAAAAAAAGCCCAGATTGGTATCTAACGGGTTCGGATTTCGAATACAAAAACTAAATTAGCACACCAATTAGCAGTCCTATTCGCCACTGAAACAGACTGCTTCTTTTTTGTTGATATATATTTAGGGGGAAATAAAAACAAACGGTAAATCCGCCCTGAATTTCGAACTCTTTTTAACCCTCTTGTCATACGTTTTGTCAGCATGATAATTTGCATTCTAATTGTTATAGCAATTGGTTTGCTACAAATGATATTTAACTAGCAGGCGGTGGGTGTTGATTTTTGAGAAGCAGTTAAATGAAGCAGACATTTTTTTCATCCTTAATTGTGTGGAACCTCTGATTGTTTTAATAAGGGGAGTTTTTCCCGTTATACTGCAGAATAGGGCTAGGTTCGGGGGATATAAGGGGAGTTTTTCCCGTTAAGGCAAAGTAAAATAAGTCTATTTACATGCTTTTGAGTAAATAGGGGGAATGTTTCCCTTTATTTAATTTATATTTCGTGCCATTTCCTCAATAAGAGGAATTTCTCCCCTTATTTTGGCAGCTTATTTTATGAAATTTATTTTATATCCAAAAATCACTAACTAGTGCTTATCTTGTGATAAAAAAATGCTTAGAGCATATGTCTCCAAACATTTTTCTTTTCTAATCCCCTTGCCAAATTGCTTATTAATTTTGGTGCGTATTATTATACGAAAAGCAATGTTAATTTATATTTTGTATTTCACAACGGTAAACTTACTCAAACGCTCTCTGGACAGCCTCATACCCCTCCCATTCATCCATCATTTTCATTATCAATCCCTTTATATCTTTAACTCTTACTTCACCGCATTTTTCCTTATTTAACAAATCGAGCAGTGCAATCAGATCCAATAGCTTTGCTTTTTGCAGCCAGTTTTCCGGCAAGCCGCCGCCATTCTCTAGATAACTCTGAATGAAGGGCTTTAACATGCCTGGGGCGGTTGTTCCCTCATATCGAAGCATATTTCCAATATCCATTAAAGGCGAACCGCTAAAAGCGTATTCCCAATCTAAAATCGTAATCTTCACACCACCGCCTTTTTCTTCAACCAGGACATTCAAAGGGTTAAAATCACTGTGTACCAATGAATTCTGCACTCCTGGATCGTCCATAAGGTAAACATGTTCCTGCACAAACTTCACCACACTGCTGCATAATGTTTTTCCCAAATATTTGCTGACAAATCCTTTTTCAACCATTTCTAAAATAAACCCAATGAACGTGCTTGCATTGATTTCAACATGCTCTTTTATGTTCAACTCATCATCGAAGAAACCCGAATCGGGAAACCTAATTTTATGTATGTCGGCTAAAGCCGCTCCCGCTGCATGTGCTGCTTTCCTTATATCCTTATGATTTTTCCTGTATATCATTTCAGAAAACTGCTCTCCCTCCATCCAATTCATAAGTAAAAAAGGGTATTTAAAAACAGAGCAGCTGGAGTCAGCGTACACAGTTTGAGGTACAGGCACTCTTCCTTGTAAAAGCCTGGCTATTTCAGTTTCAATCTTCATGTTGTTGCTGCGCTTATTATAAATCCGCAAAACAAAATACTCATTTAAATTGGTTTTGATTTTGATATTTGAATTGTTGAGCCCTCCGTCTAAACGCTCAATTTCCTTCACAAACCTATCTTTAAAATAAGGCTTCAGCATATTCCTGACTTCGTCTAAGTCGGGCATGATCCACTCATTTGAACGCTCCCATCCAGCTTTCATCAACATCACCCCTGTTATTTTCAACTCGCTCCAGTTCTTAATGATCCATCTTCATGTTAACTGCTTTATTAATTTTAACATTCTCCTATTAGAAATAAGAAAAGAAGAGTGTCTCCACTCTCCTTTTTGCAGGTTACGCCTTTAATTCTTCATACTGACGAATCACTTCTAATGTGATCGGGTTCGTTTCGTCCAGCCCGCTTACTTCTTTGAGCACGTATGGAACGTCGTTTTCCTTAATCATTTTCTGAATTTTGACTGCTTCCGGATCCTCTGGATGGTCAAATAATAAGGCCGCTGCAATGGCTTTAGCAAGATTAGTATATGATAAGCCGGCTTTTTGAGCTTCTGTAGTCGGGCGTACCAGTCTGTCATCCGGACCTAGTTTACGCATTGGTGCGCGCCCGACTCTAGTGACCCCGTCCTTCAAGTAAGCATTCTTGAATCGCTCGATGTTTTTCTCGATATATGAGAGATGCTCACTTTCATCCAGGCCGTATTGCTTCACCAGGTAAGCCCCGGTTTCTTTCAGCGTCTCCTTCACCTGATCAGCAATGCTTTCGTCTGCCAATGTTTCATCGATTGTTGTTTTTCCTTTCAAGTAACCGAGATAAGCTATTACAGCATGACCAGTGTTTACCGTAAACAGCTTTCGTTCAATGAATGGTGCAAGATCGCTGACAATTGTCATGCCGGTAACTGGAGGGATTGTTTCCTTCGCCTCCACTACCCACTCATAGTATGGTTCAACGAGGACATCCAAGGAATCCTGCCCCTGAATCGGTACGATGCGGTCAACAGCTGAATTGAAGAAATGGACCTTCCCTTCCAATTTGGACTTCACATCTTCAGGTAACTGCTCCAGGATGTGTCCCTTTAAAATATCCGTCGCCCCGATTTGATTCTCACATGCAATAATATAAAGAGGTTCATCCGATGATAGGACACGCTTTTCAATACCTTTCGAAATCAGCGGTGCAATCCTGGGAAGGATATTCGGACCGATGGCTGTCGTGAGATAAGTTGCTTGTTCGATCTCCTCAATCACTTCCTTTTCCTGATGGAGATTATTAAGGCCGGAAACATTGGAAATCGTTTCGGTTTCATTCTTTTCTGTTGCTAATTTAACCTGGTAGGTTCCTTCCTCATTCAGTTTATCGATGATTCCTTCAGCAATGTCGACAAAAGTGACATGATAGCCAGATTTTGAAAATAATGCTCCGATAAAACCTCTGCCAATATTTCCTGCACCAAAATGAACGGTTCGTTTCACTTTCATCATTCCTTTATCAAGTTATTTTGTAGGTAATCGAGAAAAAGATTTTCCAGCTTTTTATAAATCATGTTTTCATTAGCGGACGAGTAAATCATCATCGATCTATGATCTTCAATAAGACTCGTACTGATGATACTAAGGATTTCCTGCTCTCTTTTGCTTAAATTCTCTGGAGCGACCATCAGCAGGAGGCTTTTCATCTCAAGATCCGCCCCATCCATTCCCTTGATGATGCACGGTTGATCTAAATGGGCAATCTGGAAAAGCAGCATCATGACGTTTTTATCTCGGCAATGGAAAAGGCCCATATTGGTGTTCGGGATCCCGAGGCCGCCTTTTTTCTCCCTTTCAACAAGTTGATTCAACACGGATCGGGGATTCGTCACCAGATCATCCTTTTCAGCATTTCCCACCATCTCATGTAATACAGCGTGATGACTCTCTACAGAGGACATCCGGTAGACACGGAAATGATCGAGGATGGATTGGATGCTCGAATGAACATCTTTTATTTCCTTCAGTAAACCTCTGATTTCTGTAGGTCGTGTGTTATCCTCTTCCCGTGGAGATGGCTTCATATATTTTTTTCGCGTGATTTTTTCGATGTTTTTTTGGAGATAATCCTGAATGAATCCGATGTCCTTTTCGCTTAACAACGGATTGACCAAAAGATAATCAACCTCGGTAAATGGAAGCCTTACCGTAGAAACCACGAGGTCATAATCACCCAGGTTCGCAGTCCGGAAATCTGCAATCGATAAGATATCCACAGAATGAATCATCTTCAATTCTTTTTGAATGCGGCTTGCGAGCATCTTTGATGCCCCGATGCCGGTTGGACAGACCACGACGGCGTCGATTTTGACCTTTTCCTCATTCATCAGAAGCGCAGAGCCGAAATGCAGGACGATATACGCAACCTCGGCATCTGGGAAATGTATATCCGTAAATTGGTTTTCAAGGCTGTTTTTGACCGCCAAAAACAGGACCGGATATTTTTCCTTGATTTCCTCCGTCAGCGGATTGAATAATTCCATCTGCTGCTTCAGCCTGAAAATCGATGGTCCCATATGGGCCAGGAGACCCTGAAACAGTGAAAAGTCGTCAGTTAAATCAACATTCAGGTTGGTGGAAACATCCTTGACAACTTTTTTAATCAGATGCCCTAGAAAAATACTGTCATAATAAGCAGCATCCGTTTCTTGTACCTTGGAGCCTTTTAATATGAGCGTCAAAAAGTTGATATCCGATTCGGTGATCCGTATTGAAAGGACCTCCTCCAGCTCTCCGGCAATCTCCATCATCAAATTGTATTCACTGGAGTAATGGCTTTCCACTTGGTTCATTTCGGTTATGACGCAGTCATTCTGCGTCCGCTGAATGCTCAGGCAGACATGTACGACCAGGCCGATATAATCGTTGTCTACAAGGCTCAGCTGTTCATTGGATAAGTGCCTGTCAATCGTCTGATAGACAGCCTTCAGATGATCCGGCTGGAAATATCCAAGAACCGGTTCATTGAATGCATGACCTTTTTGCATTAAATACAAGCTTTCAATGATATCTTCATAAAAATAAACGAGAAAGAAGCTTGCAAGAGCATGCCGCTTACTGGCTTCATTCGCAATCATCTCTACACCCACCCCTCTCTTCCTGGTGAGCGTGATGCTGAATTTATTCAGCCAATCTGCCAGTTCGTCAAGATAGGCGCTTAATGTGGTGACACTGATTCCCAGCTGATTGGCAAGGACCTGCTTTTTGAAAGAAGGTCCATCATGCAGCAGGGTGATCAATAATTGCAGCTTTCGTTCTTCAGGTGTTTCATCTGTAGGGCTTGCTTCTGCCAACCCTTGAATCAGCCTGTAGATATGCTCGTTCTTTCCGTCAATGAATAATCCATCACTCGGCGTCCGCTTCAGCTCCAGATGATACTGTTTCAAAATGGCTTCGATGGATTTTAGATTCCGTTGGATCGTCCGGCCGCTGACATTCATAAAAGCAGAGAGAGAGTGAACGGTATGCTTACCCGATGTTTTTACAATCAATTCTATAATCGATTTTTCCCTTGAGGTAATGAACATGTTCTCCCTCCGTTTCTTTATGGTATAGTCAGCGCCTTAAATGTGTATTGAGTAAGTTATTTGTAGTTTAGATTTTAACCGCCAAAACGGAAAGGCAAGAAACACCTTTCCGGATTGAATATTAGTTGTTATTGATGATTTCTTTCAGTTCTTTAGCTGTTTTTGCCTGTACCATCTTGTCTACGTTCTCCTGCTCGGAGCAGATGACGGCGATGCTTGACAGGATCTCAAGATGCGTGCCATCTTTACCGGCGATACCAAAGATCAGCTTTGCCTGTTCACCGTTAAAGTCCACGCCTTTCGGCACTTGAATGACCGTGAATCCTGATTTGATGACCGCTTTCTTCGCGTCTTCCGTACCGTGGGGGATGGCCACGTTATTCCCCATGTATGTCGTCGTGATGCCTTCTCTTTCGATCATTGCATCGACGTAACTGTCTTCTACATAAGCAGCTTTCACGAGTGCTTCCCCGGCAAATCGGATAGCGTCTTCCTTCGTCTGAAACTCCTGGCCGATGAAGATGTTTTCTTCTCGTAGAAGATCGTCATCCCCGTCTCCCTGAGGTTCGACTCCGACTGCTTCCTTTTCTGCATCCTCGACAAGCTCATCCTGTTCTTCCGTGATGTCATTTTGGAGGCTTCCAATAAGCTTATCGTATTCCGGACTTGAAAGGAAATTATCGACCGAGATGTGGTATGCATCCGGCAGTTTATTCTTCGCGCGCGGCGTCAATTCTTCCTGAGTGATGACTACCTGTGCATCAGCCGGCAGATTACTGATTGCTGTATTCGTTACGAAAATATCAAGTCCTGCCTCCTTCACTTTTTTACGCAGTAATGACGCACCCATCGCACTGGATCCCATTCCCGCATCACAAGCAAAGACAATTTTATTCACTTCACCAGGAAGTGGGCCCTGCTGCTGATTGATTTGTCCGGAAACAGAACTCTTCTTTCCTTTCATTTCTTCCATTTTCTTCGTTGCTTCTTCAATATTGTCTTCCTGTTTCTTGCTTGATTTCAAGACGATCGCCGAAACGATGAATGACACAACCGCTGCTACAATGACAGCCGCAAAGTTTGCCAGATACTTCATACCTTCAGGAGGTGTGACAGCAGCAATCGCCAGGATGCTTCCCGGCGAAGCAGGAGCGGAAAGGCCGCCGCCCAATAGAACAAGCGTGAAGACTCCGCTCATTCCTCCCAGTATGACTGAAAGAAACAGCATAGGTTTCATAAGGACATAAGGGAAGTAAATCTCATGGATCCCTCCCAGGAAATGAATGATTGCTGCGCCAGGAGCGGATTGCTTGGCAGTCCCCCTGCCGAACAGCATAAATGCGAGCAATACACCAAGACCCGGTCCAGGGTTCGCTTCCAGTAAGAAAAGAACCGATTGACCCGTTTGCTGTACCTGTTCCAACCCAATCGGTGAAAGGACACCGTGGTTGATGGCATTATTCAAGAATAAGATTTTTGCAGGTTCGATCAACAGACTTGTCAGCGGCAGCAGCCCTGCACCGATAAGCCAGTCAACACCGGCAACCAGAAGCTTTGTCAGTCCGTCAACAGCAGGTCCGATCCCGAGAAACGCAAGGATTGCAAGGATCCCGCCAAGTATTCCCGCCGAGAAGTTGTTAACAAGCATCTCAAACCCTGCACGGATCTTCCCTTCGATTGCACTGTCAAATTTCTTGATGCCGTAACCGCCAAGCGGTCCCATGATCATAGCACCGAGGAACATCGGGGTATCAGGTGCACCTACGATGACCCCCATTGTAGCGATCGCACCCACGACTCCGCCGCGCTGATCGTGCACAAGCTTACCGCCTGTATACCCGATCAAGAGAGGCAGAAGATACGTGACCATCGGCCCCACTAATTTGGCAAGGCTTTCATTTGGAAAAAAACCGGTAGGAATAAATAATGCAGTAATCAATCCCCATGCAATGAAGGCACCGATATTCGGCAAGACCATAGAACTGAGGAAGTTACCAAACTTTTGTATTTTAACTTTTACAGTTGATTGAGCCATTTTTCTCTTCCTTTCTATATAAATCAAGTACTCATATATTAATCATAGGTCACGGAATACTGAACAACAAGGAAGATGAAAACTAACTTTGTCACAGCGGTGACGACAAACCTATTGTTTCTCCCCGGCTCTTTTCTAATACTTTGCAGAGTTAACATATCTTCAAAAAAAAGATTCACAAAAAGAAACGCCCTATGGAAATTCACAGGGCGTTTCTACTCTTCTTATTTATAAGGCACGCTCGGGAATGAACTTGAAATCCCTCCAAGGATTCAAGCATGGCAGCTGCTTTTGAGCGATGATTACTTACATATAAAATAAAAAAGACTATCGATTAGATAGTCTTTCAGAATGACCCGTACGGGATTCGAACCCGTGTTACCGCCGTGAAAGGGCGGTGTCTTAACCGCTTGACCAACGGGCCTTAATGGCGGAGAAGGAGGGATTTGAACCCTCGCGCCGGTTGCCCGACCTACACCCTTAGCAGGGGCGCCTCTTCAGCCACTTGAGTACTTCTCCATATGGCTCCGCAGGCAAGATTCGAACTTGCGACCGATCGGTTAACAGCCGATAGCTCTACCACTGAGCTACTGCGGAATATTAAGATGGTGGGCCTAAGTGGACTCGAACCACCGACCTCACGCTTATCAGGCGTGCGCTCTAACCAGCTGAGCTATAGGCCCTTGGAGCGGGTGATGGGAATCGAACCCACGACATCAGCTTGGAAGGCTGAGGTTTTACCATTAAACTACACCCGCAAAATATATGGGGCGACTGATGGGAATCGAACCCACGAATGCCGGAACCACAATCCGGTGCGTTAACCACTTCGCCACAATCGCCATGAAAAGTATGATATAAATGAAAAATGGTGGCTCAGGACGGAATCGAACCGCCGACACATGGATTTTCAGTCCATTGCTCTACCAACTGAGCTACTGAGCCATCATATGTAAAATTCCTAATCATAGAGTGTGATAGTCCATCGTCCAGCTTTCAGAAAGATTATTCAAGATGCTGCTCAAGCTGTACGCTGATGTTTATTCGATGAAGCTTATTCACCGTGCTCTACCAACTGAGCTACTAAGCCACACTATGTAATTAGTGGCGGTCTGGACGGGACTCGAACCCGCGACCTCCTGCGTGACAGGCAGGCATTCTAACCAACTGAACTACCAGACCAAGAATTTTTGCGCCAGCAAAATATTCATCCATCGGTTACCCCTTAGATTACTATTTGCTTTAACAAAAATGGTATTGCGGGGACAGGATTTGAACCTGCGACCTTCGGGTTATGAGCCCGACGAGCTACCGAACTGCTCCACCCCGCGACGATAATAAACGTTTAAATAAGTTGTGATCCTACGAATACAGATCCGTTAGAACCACCCCGACTTCAGTAAGCTTATTCAAGCTGCTGCTCAGTCGGTGCGCTGATGTGCAAGCTCCGAAGATTATTCGGACGTGCTCCACCCCGCGACGATAATAAGGGTAAAAAAATAAATATGGCGGAGGAAGAGGGATTCGAACCCCCGCGGGCTTTAACACCCCTGTCGGTTTTCAAGACCGATCCCTTCAGCCGGACTTGGGTATTCCTCCGTGTTTTAAAATGTGAATGGTGGACCTTGTAGGACTCGAACCTACGACCGGACGGTTATGAGCCGTCTGCTCTAACCAACTGAGCTAAAGGTCCGTATTGGTAGCGGCGGAGGGGATCGAACCCCCGACCTCACGGGTATGAACCGTACGCTCTAGCCAGCTGAGCTACACCGCCAAGAAACATTTTAATGAAATTTTCAGATGTTTTGCTGAAGCAAATACATTGAAGATTATTTTACTCCGCTTACGCTGCGTAAAAGGTAAGATATTTTGCTGAAGCAAAAATCTTTGGTGGAGCCTAGCGGGATCGAACCGCTGACCTCCTGCGTGCAAAGCAGGCGCTCTCCCAGCTGAGCTAAGGCCCCATCTAAAGTGGTCGGGAAGACAGGATTCGAACCTGCGACCCCTTGGTCCCAAACCAAGTGCTCTACCAAGCTGAGCTACTTCCCGATATAGATGGCGCGCCCGAGAGGAGTCGAACCCCTAACCTTTTGATCCGTAGTCAAACGCTCTATCCAATTGAGCTACGGGCGCTTAATATAATTAAGAATGTTTGCTTCCGCAAATTAAGGAAATATCTTTTGCCAGAGCAAAAATCTTTGGTGCCGAGGACCGGAATCGAACCGGTACGGTAGTCACCTACCGCAGGATTTTAAGTCCTGTGCGTCTGCCAGTTCCGCCACCCCGGCAAAAATCTTTGGAGCGGAAGACGGGATTCGAACCCGCGACCCCCACCTTGGCAAGGTGGTGTTCTACCACTGAACTACTTCCGCAAATATGGTGCGGGTGAAGGGACTTGAACCCCCACGCCTTGCGGCGCCAGATCCTAAGTCTGGTGCGTCTGCCAATTCCGCCACACCCGCATGTAATGAGACATTTGCCTTTTGCAAACATCAAATGGTGAGCCATGAAGGACTCGAACCTTCGACCCTCTGATTAAAAGTCAGATGCTCTACCAACTGAGCTAATGGCTCATATAAAAATGAGTAAAACCGAAGTGGTGCCGGCAAGAGGACTTGAACCCCCAACCTACTGATTACAAGTCAGTTGCTCTACCAGTTGAGCTACACCGGCGTGTAAAGTTGTTTTGCAATACTCGTCCAATATACTCAGCATTGAATACATTGTAGAAATTAAGGACGTTTTTTCCTTCGCTCTTAGTAAAGGAAGGAAAGATCTTTTACTCCGCTCACGCTTCGTAAAAATCTATGGTGGAGGATGACGGGATCGAACCGCCGACCCTCTGCTTGTAAGGCAGATGCTCTCCCAGCTGAGCTAATCCTCCAAAATATAAATCGCCTGGCGACGTCCTACTCTCACAGGGGGAGAGCCCCCAACTACCATCGGCGCTGAAGAGCTTAACTTCCGTGTTCGGCATGGGAACGGGTGTGACCTCTTCGCCATAGTCACCAGACTGTTATCCTTTTTAAAGGACAAGTATTATTATATCTTTTTCAGAGATAATTTCAAGTATTAATTTAAAATTTATCCCCTGAAAACTAGATAAAGGATTGATGTCAAGAATACCGGTATTGCCGTTGTTCATTTAAAAATGACTCTTTGTGGTTAAGTCCTCGATCGATTAGTATCAGTCAGCTCCACATGTCACCATGCTTCCACCTCTGACCTATCTACCTGGTCATCTTCCAGGGATCTTACTCACATAAAGTGATGGGAAATCTCATCTCGAGGGGGGCTTCATGCTTAGATGCTTTCAGCACTTATCCCTTCCGCACATAGCTACCCAGCGATGCCTTTGGCAAGACAACTGGTACACCAGCGGTGCGTCCATCCCGGTCCTCTCGTACTAAGGACAGCTCCTCTCAAATTTCCTGCGCCCACGACGGATAGGGACCGAACTGTCTCACGACGTTCTGAACCCAGCTCGCGTACCGCTTTAATGGGCGAACAGCCCAACCCTTGGGACCGACTACAGCCCCAGGATGCGATGAGCCGACATCGAGGTGCCAAACCTCCCCGTCGATGTGGACTCTTGGGGGAGATAAGCCTGTTATCCCCGGGGTAGCTTTTATCCGTTGAGCGATGGCCCTTCCATGCGGAACCACCGGATCACTAAGCCCGACTTTCGTCCCTGCTCGACTTGTAGGTCTCGCAGTCAAGCTCCCTTGTGCCTTTACACTCTGCGAATGATTTCCAACCATTCTGAGGGAACCTTTGGGCGCCTCCGTTACTCTTTAGGAGGCGACCGCCCCAGTCAAACTGCCCACCTGACACTGTCTCCCACCCCGATAAGGGGCGCGGGTTAGAATTTCAATACAGCCAGGGTAGTATCCCACCAACGCCTCCACCGAAGCTGGCGCTCCGGCTTCCAAGGCTCCTACCTATCCTGTACAAGCTGTACCAAAATTCAATATCAGGCTACAGTAAAGCTCCACGGGGTCTTTCCGTCCTGTCGCGGGTAACCTGCATCTTCACAGGTACTATAATTTCACCGAGTCTCTCGTTGAGACAGTGCCCAGATCGTTACGCCTTTCGTGCGGGTCGGAACTTACCCGACAAGGAATTTCGCTACCTTAGGACCGTTATAGTTACGGCCGCCGTTTACTGGGGCTTCGATTCGCACCTTCGCTTGCGCTAAGCACTCCTCTTAACCTTCCAGCACCGGGCAGGCGTCAGCCCCTATACTTCGCCTTACGGCTTCGCAGAGACCTGTGTTTTTGCTAAACAGTCGCCTGGGCCTATTCACTGCGGCTCTTCGAGGCTATGCACCTCAAAGAGCACCCCTTCTCCCGAAGTTACGGGGTCATTTTGCCGAGTTCCTTAACGAGAGTTCTCTCGCTCACCTTAGGATTCTCTCCTCGCCTACCTGTGTCGGTTTGCGGTACGGGCACCTTTTTCCTCGCTAGAGGCTTTTCTTGGCAGTGTGGAATCAGGAACTTCGCTACTATAATTCGCTCGCTGTCACAGCTCAGCCTTCACGATGATGGGATTTGCCTCATCATCAGCCTAACTGCTTAGACGCACATATCCAGCAGTGCGCTTACCCTATCCTCCTGCGTCCCCCCATTGCTCAAACGGAAAAGAGGTGGTACAGGAATATCAACCTGTTGTCCATCGTCTACGCCTATCGGCCTCGACTTAGGTCCCGACTAACCCTGAGCGGACGAGCCTTCCTCAGGAAACCTTAGGCATTCGGTGGATGGGATTCTCACCCATCTTTCGCTACTCATACCGGCATTCTCACTTCTAAGCACTCCACCAGTCCTTACGGTCTGACTTCACTGTCCTTAGAACGCTCTCCTACCACTGACACCTAGAGGTGTCAATCCACAGCTTCGGTGATACGTTTAGCCCCGGTACATTTTCGGCGCAGAGTCACTCGACCAGTGAGCTATTACGCACTCTTTAAATGGTGGCTGCTTCTAAGCCAACATCCTGGTTGTCTAAGCAACTCCACATCCTTTTCCACTTAACGTATACTTTGGGACCTTAGCTGGTGGTCTGGGCTGTTTCCCTTTCGACTACGGATCTTATCACTCGCAGTCTGACTCCCATGGATAAGTCTTTGGCATTCGGAGTTTGTCTGAATTCGGTAACCCGATGAGGGCCCCTAGTCCAAACAGTGCTCTACCTCCAAGACTCTTACACATGAGGCTAGCCCTAAAGCTATTTCGGAGAGAACCAGCTATCTCCAAGTTCGATTGGAATTTCTCCGCTACCCACACCTCATCCCCGCACTTTTCAACGTGCGTGGGTTCGGACCTCCATCCAGTGTTACCTGGACTTCATCCTGGACATGGGTAGATCACCTGGTTTCGGGTCTACGACCACATACTCATTCGCCCTGTTCAGACTCGCTTTCGCTGCGGCTCCGTCTCATCGACTTAACCTTGCATGGGATCGTAACTCGCCGGTTCATTCTACAAAAGGCACGCCATCACCCGTTAACGGGCTCTGACTACTTGTAGGCACACGGTTTCAGGTTCTCTTTCACTCCCCTTCCGGGGTGCTTTTCACCTTTCCCTCACGGTACTGGTTCACTATCGGTCACTAGGGAGTATTTAGCCTTGGGAGATGGTCCTCCCAGCTTCCGACGGGATTTCACGTGTCCCGCCGTACTCAGGATCCACTCAAGAGGGAACGAAGTTTCAACTACAGGGTTGTTACCTTCTTTGACGAGCCTTTCCAGACTTCTTCGTCTACTCCGTTCCTTTGTAACTCCGTATAGAGTGTCCTACAACCCCAAGAGGCAAGCCTCTTGGTTTGGGCTACATCCCGTTTCGCTCGCCGCTACTCAGGGAATCGCATTTGCTTTCTCTTCCTCCAGGTACTTAGATGTTTCAGTTCCCTGGGTCTGCCTTCCATACTCTATGTATTCAAATATGGATATTGTTCCATTACGAACAATGGGTTCCCCCATTCGGAAATCTCCGGATCAAAGCTCACTTACAGCTCCCCGAAGCATATCGGTGTTAGTCCCGTCCTTCGTCGGCTCCTAGTGCCAAGGCATCCACCGTGCGCCCTTCATAACTTAACCGAATTGGTTGTTACATAAGGTTTAAAACCTAAAATGGCGATACTCGGTAATTTCTTGACTATCAATTTATCTTTATCTAGTTTTCAAAGAACAAGGCTACTGATTTGCTTCACATCGTGAATCGCATCAGTGAGTTCTCTTCGTGCTGCCTTGCGCTGAGGTGAAGACAAAATCTTCGAATCAGCTTTGCCGCAAGCGCAAAGAAAATAAGAATTACTTGTTGTAAAACAAGTAATATCATTTTGATGGAAATTAAACCATCAAAACTGAACAAAACTTCGACTGTCAAACGTTTCATAAAATATTCCTTAGAAAGGAGGTGATCCAGCCGCACCTTCCGATACGGCTACCTTGTTACGACTTCACCCCAATCATCTGTCCCACCTTAGGCGGCTGGCTCCAAAAGGTTACCTCACCGACTTCGGGTGTTACAAACTCTCGTGGTGTGACGGGCGGTGTGTACAAGGCCCGGGAACGTATTCACCGCGGCATGCTGATCCGCGATTACTAGCGATTCCAGCTTCATGCAGGCGAGTTGCAGCCTGCAATCCGAACTGAGAACGGTTTTATGGGATTGGCTAAACCTCGCGGTCTCGCTGCCCTTTGTACCGTCCATTGTAGCACGTGTGTAGCCCAGGTCATAAGGGGCATGATGATTTGACGTCATCCCCACCTTCCTCCGGTTTGTCACCGGCAGTCATCTTAGAGTGCCCAACTGAATGCTGGCAACTAAGATCAAGGGTTGCGCTCGTTGCGGGACTTAACCCAACATCTCACGACACGAGCTGACGACAACCATGCACCACCTGTCACTCTGTCCCCCGAAGGGGAAAGCCCTATCTCTAGGGTTGTCAGAGGATGTCAAGACCTGGTAAGGTTCTTCGCGTTGCTTCGAATTAAACCACATGCTCCACCGCTTGTGCGGGCCCCCGTCAATTCCTTTGAGTTTCAGTCTTGCGACCGTACTCCCCAGGCGGAGTGCTTAATGCGTTAGCTGCAGCACTAAAGGGCGGAAACCCTCTAACACTTAGCACTCATCGTTTACGGCGTGGACTACCAGGGTATCTAATCCTGTTTGCTCCCCACGCTTTCGCGCCTCAGTGTCAGTTACAGACCAGAAAGTCGCCTTCGCCACTGGTGTTCCTCCAAATATCTACGCATTTCACCGCTACACTTGGAATTCCACTTTCCTCTTCTGCACTCAAGTTCCCCAGTTTCCAATGACCCTCCACGGTTGAGCCGTGGGCTTTCACATCAGACTTAAGAAACCACCTGCGCGCGCTTTACGCCCAATAATTCCGGACAACGCTTGCCACCTACGTATTACCGCGGCTGCTGGCACGTAGTTAGCCGTGGCTTTCTGGTTAGGTACCGTCAAGGCGCCGCCCTATTCGAACGGCACTTGTTCTTCCCTAACAACAGAGTTTTACGATCCGAAAACCTTCTTCACTCACGCGGCGTTGCTCCGTCAGACTTTCGTCCATTGCGGAAGATTCCCTACTGCTGCCTCCCGTAGGAGTCTGGGCCGTGTCTCAGTCCCAGTGTGGCCGATCACCCTCTCAGGTCGGCTACGCATCGTCGCCTTGGTGAGCCGTTACCTCACCAACTAGCTAATGCGCCGCGGGTCCATCTGTAAGTGGTAGCGAAAAGCCACCTTTCAACAGTTCCTCATGCGAGGAACTGAGTTATCCGGTATTAGCCCCGGTTTCCCGGAGTTATCCCAGTCTTACAGGCAGGTTACCCACGTGTTACTCACCCGTCCGCCGCTGATCTCAGGGAGCAAGCTCCCTTTGATCCGCTCGACTTGCATGTATTAGGCACGCCGCCAGCGTTCGTCCTGAGCCAGGATCAAACTCTCCGATAAAAGTTTGAATAGCTCTTGTTGCAACGATTCAATCGTTGCGGTAAATCTAGAATTAACGTTGACGTATTGTCTTGTTTTGTTCAGTTTTCAAGGTTCAATTTGTTTCGCGCTCCGTTTGAAGCGACTTTATTAATATAACATGTTTCATGCATTCGCGTCAACAACTTTTTTAATTTCTTTTTTTGAAATGATGTTTGCTGCATCAGCGACGTTTATTAATATACCATGCGTTTAATGTTATTGCAATATATTTTTTACAAAAAATTTAATCCTTGTCCATTTTTTCTTGTTCTTACCTGAAGTGCAGTTTCATAAACATAAGAATAGACATTCCCTGAAAGGAGATCCAGGACATGACGCTTATAGACGGAGCACAATACCTCTCTTACTTTATGGCCATTTATCTTTTCGCTTATTCGTATGTAACAGGGTTGAAAATCAGTGAAAGCACGAAACCCGTCAGAGGCTTTACATTTATTCTTTCAGTAGTTATGGCATTTGTCTTTTCAAGTTTTACATATGCGTTCTCCTAACCAATGCAATGGTAAGGAGAATATTGAAGACGCAGCTCATCATTGAGCTGCGTCTTTTTGCATGACCTTCATTACAATGAAAACAATAAGCCCTCTTCGTCATATTCCTCCCTGCCGATTGAAATCTTTTGTTCTTTGACGATTTCAGGTTCAAATGAATAATAAAAGTGCTTGTACGGGTTATCTTTTAACACCCAAACGAGCATGTTGGAGCAGCCTTGAGATTTCAATGCACTCATAGCAAATGAAAATAGGTCGCTGCCGATTCCATTTCTCTGATATTCCTTCAATAAATATATGGCGTACAATTCACCTTCATATTTCTTTTCACGCTCTTTACCTATAGAAACGAAACCGGCAATATCCCCATTATCCAGTTCGCACACATAGGTTTGATGTGAACCTTTGAGAATGCCATCCCATCTCACTGTCCTATCTTCTACTGTTAAGGAATCCAGGTACTCATCGGATACAATATCTATATAGGTCGTTTTCCAGCTGTTGATATGAACATTTGCGATTCCAGCTGCGTCAGGCAGCCCTGCTTTTCTAATATGGTAATTCTTCATTCTTTTTCACCTCGTTCACCTGTCGAACCATTTTCTTGATCTTTCTTTCTTCCATTAGAAAGAGGGTTACACCCAGAATAATGATCATACCGCCGATGACTTGGGTGAGAAGTATTTTTTCCGAGAGCAGCCAATAGGCTAGTAAAGAGGCCCCGATGGGCTCGAACAGGATCGCCATTGAAATGGTCGAAGTACTTAACCACTTTAACGACCAGTTAAATAATGAATGCCCTAGAAGGGTCGGAACAATCGCCAGCAGAAGAAAGTAAATCCAGTCCTCTTTCGGATAAGGTCCCAGACTTTCCCCCCGGATAAGTACATAGAATAAAAGTACAACCGCACTGATCGCATAGACCAAATACGTATATGTGACCAAAGACAGCCGTTTACGGATCGTTTGTCCAAATAAAAGATATCCAGTCACTAATGCACAGGCAAGCAAAGCTAGAATGTCGCCCCACAGGGCCTCTCCGCTGATCCTGAAATCTCCCCAGCTGATGATGATGCTTCCCGTCACTGCCAAGAGAGCAGAGATGACTGCTTTCCCGGTGAGTTTTTCCTGAAAAAATAAATAAGCTCCGATAAAGGCAAACAGCGGCTGAAGAGTGACAAGCACCGTCGAGCTGGCGACGGACGTGTAGTTGAGTGACTCAAACCACAGGATGAAGTGAAAAGCGAGAAAGATTCCCGCGATGATTGAAAACACCCAATCTCTCCGTGTAATAACTTTGAGTTCCTTCACATACTTTAAGAAAAATACAGGGGACATTAAAAGCACTGTGAAAAAGAGTCTGTAAAACGCTAAAATACCAGCCGGAGCACTCGATACTTTCACCAAAATTGCTGAAGTGGAAACGGAGATCACTCCGACAGCTAGAAGCAGGTATGGGTTTACTTTGGTTTCGGACATGGAAATACCCCCGTGTTTTTCTGAATGATGTAATGCTTCTTCTTAAAAGGTTTAATTGTTCTCATTTTAATAAATAGAGAGAGAGAATACTATATCCATTTATCAATTTTTACAATCGGGTTTACAGATATGGAGGGGGTAAGATGGACTTCATTGATACAGCACTTTACATGAAGCTTGGAATTTCTGCGGTTCTTGGATTAGTCATTGGTTTGGAAAGAGAACTAAAGCGGAAGCCTGTGGGTCTTAAAACCTCACTGGTCATTTGTATTGTAAGCTGCCTGTTGACTGTCGTTTCGATTGAATCGGCCTATATTTCCGAGGGATCTGAAAAAGTGAATATTACAATGGATCCTTTGCGGCTGGCAGCTCAAATTGTCTCTGGTATTGGTTTTCTGGGGGCAGGCGTTATATTGAGACGGGGGAATGACAGCATTTCAGGGTTAACAACAGCCGCGATGATCTGGGGAGCTGCCGGAATCGGGATAGCAGTCGGGGCTGGATTTTATTTAGAGGCAACCGCAGGTGTCGTGCTTCTTATCGTTTCTGTCGAGGTAGTACCTACAATCATTACCTTCATCGGTCCCAAACGACTGCGTGAAAAGGAATTGTTCCTGAGGGCGACCATTAAAGAGAAGCATGAAATCAAGACAATCATCGAACACATTAAGGAAGAAGAGATTGCAATAGAAAGCATGCGCATTAAGGATTTGAAGAACAACATGCATCTTCTGGAATTAAAGATCATCGTTGATTTCAGAAAAAAGACGACAGATATTTATTACACGATTTCTGAAATTAGCGGGATCAAGGATGTAGAAATCGAGAGCTTGTAAACAAATGAAATAACCCCTGAAACAATGCAGGGGTTATTTTTTATGAAGCTGGATTTTATCAATGCAGGGAAGATCCTTCACCACTTCCAATACACCATTAAAATTAACTGTATCCGGCGTAAGGAGCAGGAGAGAATATTTAAATCGTTCCAGACCTTTCAGGTCATCGTCATCTTCTATTTGATACTGGGTGATTTCTATGCCGTGTTGGGTAATCGCATCATTAATGGCACTTATATTTCCTTCCCCTTTTTTGACGACTAAACTTAAGAGAAGGAGTTTTTTATGTCTCACTTTCATTTTATAAAAGGTCTCAAACTTATTTAAGAAAAACAATGTGATCACAATGATGAACGTAGTGAAAATGGCTTCCCAATACATGCCGATTCCAACTACTAGACCAAGCCCCGCTACTACCCATATACTCGCGGCAGTGGTAAGCCCCCTCACAGTGACCCCACCATGAACCATAATTGTCCCCGCGCCGAGGAATCCGATTCCCGAGATGACGTACGAAGGGATACGGCTTGGGTCAAAACCGACTAATTCAGGGTGTTCTTCAAGGAACGGTTCAAATCCATATAGTGATACGAGCATCAGTAAACAGGATCCGACACCCACCAGGATATGCGTGCGCAGTCCCGCCGGATGGTTTTTAGACTCTCTTTCGATCCCGATCAAGCCGCTTAAAATGACGATTAACATGATCCGGTACAGGGAGAGCTCAAATTCATCCGGTAACTCCAAATCGATCATTTCTAAAAATTCCATTGGCGTTTCCCCTCTTCACAATCTTCTACTACTTATACTTTTAACCTATATCGAACATTTTAAAACCACTGTCAGTGGAGAGGAGGCGTCTTTTCAGAAGACGAGTATTCAATTGACTTCAAGAATATAAAAAACCAGGCAACGAAAACGTCACCTGGCACCTTGATTTCCTTTATTGAACCGGCTTCTTCAAGAACCCGACCATTAATGCTGTAATGATTGAACCGATCAGTACAGCTAAGAGATATAAGAATGGATTACCTTCTACCACAGGGAAGACGAATAATCCCCCGTGCGGTGCAGGCAGGCCGATACCAAAGGCCATTGCAAGTGCACCAGCAGCCGCTGAACCTGTCACGATGGAAGGAATGACCCTGAAAGGATCCGCTGCTGCAAATGGGATCGCACCTTCCGTAACGAATGATGCACCCATGAAGTAAGCGGCAATCCCCGCTTTTCTTTCATTGTCATTGAATTTCCTTTTAAAGAAAGTGGTCGCAAGCGCCAATCCAAGCGGCGGCACCATCCCTCCTGCCATGATGGCGGCGTGGGGTGCAAGATTCCCGCCTTCAATCATCGCTATACCGAATGTAAATGCAGCCTTGTTGATCGGACCACCCATATCAACAGCCATCATCCCCCCAAGAATCAACCCAAGGACAATCAGATTTCCAGTGCCCAATCCATCCAGCCAATTCTGAATTCCGCTGTTCACGGCACTGAGTGGCTCGACCAGGAATTGAAGCATGATGAAACCTGTGATAAAGATACCGAGCAGCGGGTAAATAAGAACCGGCTTGATGCCTTCCAGTGCTGCCGGGAAGTTATTCGTCAATCGTTTAATACCAACTACAACATATCCGGCAAGGAAACCGGCAATGATTCCCCCGAGAAAACCGCTTTGACCTGTAGCGGCAATCAGTCCGCCGACCATACCTGGCGCAAAACCGGGACGGTCGGCAATGCTCATTGCGATAAATCCTGCTAGGACAGGTACCATTAGATAAAATGCATTGTCGCCGCCAATTTTCATTAGCATGGCTGCAAACTCGTTGTATTCAGCATGATCCGGGTTGGCTGACTGAATGCCGAAGAGGAACGAAATCGCGATCAGGATCCCGCCTCCCACAACAAACGGAAGCATGTTGGAAACACCGTTCATCAAATGCTTATAAAATCCCGTTCGCTGCTTTTTCTCCGTACCCTGCTCCTCTGTTTCACTCGCTGCTTTACCACCGCTATAGATCGGAGCATCCTTTTTCACCGCTTTTTCAAGCAATTCCTTTGGCTTTCTGATTGCTTCTGCCACTGGAACTTCAATGACAGGTTTTCCTTTGAAACGATTCATATCCACTTTCGTATCTGCAGCGACAATCACTGCTGCAGCGCTTTCAATTTCTCCCGAAGTCAATACATTCTTTGCTCCCCCGGAGCCATTCGTTTCTACCTTAAGGTCGATCCCCAGCTCTTTCGCTTTTGCTTTAAGGGCATCCGCTGCCATGTATGTGTGAGCAATCCCGGTAGGACACGCCGTTACAGCCAACACCATTCCATCACTGGTGGAAGTCACTTCAGAAACGTTTTCCTCTTCTTCCTCTTTATCATGAAGATTAATAATCTCTAAAACTTCTTCTTTGGTAGAAGCATTTACTAACGATTTACGGACACTCTCATCCATCAGCATGGAAGAAAGCCGGCTGAGCGCCTCCAAATGTGTTTGATTCGCCCCCTCTGTTGCCGCGATCATGAAGAATAGGTGTGCAGGAGCCCCGTCCAGGGACTCATAATCTACGCCGGCAGCCGATTTTCCGAAAGCAATTGCCGGTGCCTTTACTGCTGATGTTTTTGCGTGCGGTATGGCGATGCCTTCGCCGATACCGGTCGTACTCTGTGATTCACGGTTCAGTATCGCTTGTTTGAACTCTTCGGCATCCTGCAGGTTACCGCTCTTATCCAGGACAGAAACAAGTTCGTCGATGACGGCAGCTTTAGATGACGCTTCTAGATTCAATGCGATCGTCTCTTTTCTTAATAGCTCTGTTATACGCATGGTACTTCCTCCCTTTTATCTTTTTTTGATATCAATCTGTTTATATAATTCATTTACTTTTTCTGCTTCACACAACCCAATGGAAAAAGCCGTCGCTGAACCTGCAGCTGTACCTAATCGGAATGAGTCTTCCAGGCTGAGCCCGTTTGAAAGTCCTGCCAGAAATCCCGCAACCGTCGAGTCACCAGCTCCCACTGAGCTTTTCAGTTCTCCTTTAGGAACAGATGCATAATACACTTCCTCTCCGGTTAACATAAGCGCTCCCTTTTCCGCCATCGATACAATCACATTTTGTGCGCCTTCTTCTTTCAGTTTCCTTCCGTAATGAATCGCTTCATCTATAGACTCGATCACCACATCAAACATTTCTCCAAGTTCGTGATGATTCGGCTTTATCAGAAATGGCTTCAGCGACAGAACCGGCTCTAGCAAATTCTTCTCAGCATCAATGACGATGCGCGCTCCCCGCTCCTCACAAAGAGCTGACGCTTCTTGATAAAAAGACCTAGGAACAGAAGCGGGTATGCTGCCTGCGAGCACCAGTGTGTCTTCCTTTGACAGGTCCGAGATTTGACTCAGAAGTTGATCTAACTGCCCCTTATGGATCGAAGGGCCGTTCCCGTTAATTTCCGTTTCGTCTTCGCACTTCACTTTTACATTGATCCGCGACATTTCTTCCACTTCCACAAAGTCGGTATCTATGTTTTCCTCTATTAAGAACTGCTTGATGTATTCACCTGTGAAACCTCCCGCAAAACCGAGTGCAGTGCTTTTTACACCCAGGACGTGAAGGACACGGGAGACATTGATTCCCTTTCCGCCAGGCAGTGTACTTTCCTTCGCTGACCGGTTCAATCCGCCTTTCTTAAACTGATCAAGCTCCATAATATAATCAACTGAAGGATTCAGGGTCAAGGTGTATATCATGTTGTCACAACCTTTACTGTAGTTTGTTTCTTATATGCCGGGTCGAGATCATTCGTAGTCCCATTGGTGATGACGATCGCTTTCTCAAGATCAGCAATCTTACTGAACGCGATTTCCCCAAATTTAGTATCGTCCGCTAACACCATCGCTTCTCTCGAAAGTTCAATGGCCGTTTTCTTTATTTGCGCTTCTTCTGGATCCGGTGTCGTGTATCCATATTGAGGATGGACACCGTTCGTTCCGAGAAATGCTTTATCAAAGCGGTATTTTTGAAGAGATTCAATGGCTCCGCTTCCGATCATCGCCTTCGTGGTCGGTTTCACGCTGCCTCCCACGATATACGTTTTGAATCCTTTCTGCAGCAGGGAATCTACATGAGTCAAACCATTTGTCACGATCACGATATCGATTTCAGGAAGGAACTCGATCATGCCAAGCGTCGTTGTTCCTGCATCCAGAAAAATGCAATCCCCTTCTTCAACAAGGCTTGCCGCATACCGGGCGATCGCGTTTTTTTCATGAAGGCTTTTGGATGTTTTTTCAGAAACAGTCAATTCCTTCAGCTTCCCTTGAAGCCTTGCCGCCCCTCCGTGAACCCTCTTTAAAAACTTCTCTTGTTCAAGCTGAGTCAGATCACGGCGGATCGTTGATTCAGAGGCATTCGTCTGCTCTGCAATCTCTTGGATTTTGATGGCTTCCTTCTCTTTCAGCAAGTCTAAAATAATACGGTGTCGTTCTTCGGTTAACATAAGTTCCTCCCGCTACTTTCTTAATTAATTCCATTATAATGAGAACGTTTACAAAAATCAATCATTTTCTATCAATATCATTCATAAACGTTCATTCGGCAATCAAAAACGTTCAAGATGACTTTTGGGATGGGTTTAGATCTTGAATATGGGTGGGGGTGAGGAAGTTTAACTTTATAGCCGTGGCTTGAAGGCAGTTTAAATCATTCTAAGTAGCTCAATTATCCTTTGAACTGGCACAATAAATTGAAATCCGGCACAATTATCAACTGCTCCTCCCCAAAGGAGCCGCTTATGAGTATTTAAATATCCCATTTTATAAAGTGCACAGGTGAAATGGTTTGAAAGATGGTCATTTTTACTTGAAAGTTATAAATTTTGATTGTTTTATTGCGAATATTCATGTCAGAATTACCGACTGAGCGCTCAATCCCCGCTTCCCCCTTTCCACCGCTTCACCCCCTCTCTCTCCCTGCATCCATCCTTTATTCCCTTTAAATCCCAACTAAACAACCACTTCCAACATACCGATAAAAATACAACAAGAGTAATAATTAGTTTGTGTTTTACTGGAGAAAGGCAGTTCAATTCATTCTCCACAGAGAAATGAGTATGATGACATCCAGAAGGAGAGACCTGACGTGAATGAATGGCTTAGCAAGATGACAGAATGGATGAATGAAAATCAGTTACTGAGTGTGCATTATATGAAAACCAAGAAAGGCCCACACTCTTTTTCTGGCAGACTACTTCAAATAAATGACGAACATTTACTTTTTTACGCGGATGATACGAAGGAAGTGATCAATCTGCACTTGAATCAGATTGACCACATCGAACATTTTGGCTAATGAAACAAAGGCCCGTCCCTCGTCAATTTAAAGTGTTGAAGTGCAGGCCCGCCCCTTTCTTTCCAAGACATAAAAAAAGCCAGCTCCTTAAACCGGAGCTGGCTTTTATCATACTATCTTATTCATGGTTTTCTTCATGTTTTGCTTCTGGATTTTCTGTGCTTTTCGGATTTGGATTTACATACTGATAATCTTTACGATCGATCGGCGTATATCCTTCCGGTTTGTGGAAACGCAGTAAATCCTCATAGACTACCTTATCTGATAGCTCAAGGCGTTTCTGGGCATCCTTACTGATATCTTCACAAGCTTTGTTAGCTTCCTCATTATCTTCTTCAACAGGCTTACCTGTTTCGTTATCGTAGCAGACGCCTTTGATGTTGGAATACTTATCAGAAATCACATCACCGTTACGGAAAGGAACAATTTGCTTGCGTTCTTCAGATAACAAGTCTTGACCAAAGCTTAGATAATCTTTCGTCTCTTGTCCAAGAAGGTGCATAACTGTTGGGCGAAGGTCAATCTGTCCGCCGTACGTATGGTTGACTCCACCTTCAGCGCCAGAGTTCAGGATGAACAGTGGTACACGCTGCAGCTGAGCACTTTCGTAGTCATTCACTTCTTTGCCAAGGATTTCAGACATCGCTTTTTTATGATTATCTGAAATACCATAGTGGTCTCCGTAAAGAACAATCATCGTATTGTCATATAAACCTTTTTCTTTCAAGTCGTTCACAAATGCTTCAAGCTGTTGATCCATGTAGTGTGACGTTTGGAAATAACGGTCCACTACACCATTACCTGTTTCCGCTGTCGGGAAGTCAGTGTCTTCCTCATGACGGTCAAACGGGAAGTGGTTGGATAACGTCAGGAATTTCGTATAGAACGGCTGCTTTAAACTCTCGAGCATCGGAATTGAATCTTCAAAGAACGGCTTATCTTTCAATCCGTATGGAAGCTGTTCTTCCGGGTTGCTCATATCATAATACGTTGCATCAAAGAACTTGTCATACCCCATTGAACGGTACATTTCAGAACGGTTCCAGAACGTTTTATAGTTACCGTGGAACACGGCTGAAGTGTATCCTTTATCCTTTAAGATAGCAGGAGCAGATTGATACGTGTTATTTGCATGTGTCATGAAAACTGCACCCTGTGGAAGCGGGTATAATGAGTTTTCGATGATGAACTCTGAGTCGGATGTTTTACCCTGACCAGTCTGATGGAAGAAGTTATCAAAGTACATGGCATCTTTATTTTCAACTAAAGAATTCAGGAACGGTGTAACTTCCTGACCATTCAACTCTCTGCCAATCATGAATGACTGCAGGGATTCCATAGAAATATAAATGACGTTTTTACCTTCAGCTTTACCGAAGGCATCAGGGTTTGGAGCCGCTTTGTTTGCTTGCACAAAGTTCTCTACCTCTGATACCTCATTGCTGTCGGCCATAGCACGTTTCGCTTGTGTCTTAGAGTTTTGAACGACATCATAGATTGTAAAGTTGTGTGTTCCTAAATATTTTACCAGGTAGTTACGGTCAAAGCTTCGAGTCAATAACTCCGGACGATCAATATTTGCAAGTCCAAGGTTCAATAAGAAAACAAGAACTGCAGAAGTCATGACCGCGAATACTGAACGGAAACGCAGCTTTTCCTGCGGCTTTACTTTCTTCAGGATCATTAATCCAATAATGATGAACAGATCCAGGAAGTAAAGAAGGTCTATAGGATTGATTAACTCAACGGCACTTCCGCCGAGTCCGTTATTCGTTTTTGCCTGAAGAATAACCGGAACTGTAATGAAATCATTAAAGAAACGGTAGTACACGACGTTTGCATATAATACGAAAGACATCAATAAGTTAATGACGATAAATGCAATATATCGTCCTCTGCCTTTCCAGAAAAGAGCAAATGCAAAGAAAAATAGTGCTGAACTCAGCGGGTTAAAGAATAGTAAGAATTGCTGCATGAAATTTTGAATTCCAAGGTTGAATTCCGCCAAGTAGACGGCATACGTTTTAAGCCAGAATAAAATGACAACTGTAAAGAAGAAAGTCAACTTCCCAGCACGCATCTCACTGCGCATGTCATTGAAACGGTTCTTAAAGAAGTTCATACTTCATCACCTTTTATATTAAGATTTAGTAAAGATCGTTTGTTTTTTGTAAATCAAAATTGAGTCAACAAAAAGTATTATAGCAGAAATTAATTTCAGCTGTATAACATTTTAGTGTAATTCGTAACAAAAACATTTCATCGGAATTCGACAATTTCTTGAGGAATCTAATCATATGAAGGGATGTAACGCTTTCACTCTTATATTACTTCCATCGATCGATGCCTGAATGTACTTGAGGTGTAAATAATAACCAAAGAAATATTAATTCTATGTAAATGTCTACCCAGGCAGATTCCAAACCAAACATAAATCTTGATTATGTATATGTTAGGCTCTGTTAAATGTAAGTGTTGTATACAGTGAAGACTGATGGATTTCCAATAAAAAAGTTTGAGGGTTATCCAACCATTAATGAAGGAATTGATAATTAGTGGTTTATGTTTTGTGATCGAGGGTATTTATTTAGAAAAGAAAAAACAAGGGGCGGTCACCCCTTGTTCATTTAAAAGACTATTCAATGATTCTGCGAGCTGTCACATAATTTTCTTGATACCAGCTTCTATCCAAGTTTCGTTTTACAACACCTAAAGTCTTACCGGCGGACATGATCACTTCATTGTTGCCTGCGTAGATGGCAGTATTAACGATTTCACCGTCACTTGAAGAATTTGAGAAGAACACGAGGTCCCCTTCCTTCAATTGAGATTTCGAAACGTACTGGCCTTTTGTCGACTGCCCGGCTGCTGTTTTATCCTGAAGGTCGATGCCGTTCTGTTTAAACACATAGTAAGCGAGTCCTGCACTGTTAAAACTCATTGTGCTTTCATCATAAGAACGTCCATACTGAGCTTTGCCCATTAAATCTTCTGCAAGCCCTGAAACCTCAGTACCTTTATTTTGAGGAGCAGCAGGCTTGTCTTCAGTGTTTTCCGGTTTATCTGCTGGAGCTTGTGGCTGAACATCCGATTCTGATGGTGTTTCTGCCGGCTTCTCTGCTTGAACATCCGTTTCTGTTTCAGGCTTTGCTGCAGGTGTTTCTGGTTGAACATCCGTCTCTGTTTCAGGCTTTTCCTGAGAAGCAGATGGTGTTTGAGTTTCAGTATTTTCGGCTGTATCTTCTGTAGCCGCCGCATCCACGTCAATCACGCGGCGCGCAGTAACATAATGTTCATCGTAGTAGCCGTTAAGAATAACGCTCTTCTTGATTCCGGAATCAGAACCGGCAGCGTGAACAATTTGATCATTCCCCGCATATACACCTACATGAACAATCTTTCCGTTACTTGAATTATTTGAAAGGAATACAAGGTCACCTTTTTGAAGATCTTGACGTTTAACAGGTTCTCCAAGTTTTGACTGTTCACTTGCTGTTTTTGATTTAAGGTCAATCCCTACCTGCTTATACGTATAATAAGTCAGTCCTGCACCATTGAAAGTCAATGTTTCTTCATTGTAAGGAGTGCCGTAAGAAGCTTTCCCGATTAACCCTTCTGCTATTTCAACTACCTTTTCTGCAGTGGATGAAGTTGCTTCATCATACATAAAGGAAGGAAGCACACGTCGTGCAGTTTTATAATTATTCTTATAATAATCCTTACCGTCTAAATCAGAGATCAGAATATCATTCTCTTCGTCTGCCATATGAATGATTTTGTTATCTCCGATATAAATCCCATTGTGAGTAACCGGGTCGTTATCATTCGGGTTTGAATCGAAGAACACAAGATCTCCCTTTTGAAGCTGATCCTTTGGTACATACTCACCCAATTGTGCCTGTACGTTTGTATCCCTTGTTGCAAGGTCGATACCGTTTTGTTTGAAGGCATAGTATATGAATCCACTGCAGCCAAATTGATGCGGCGGGTTGTAAACATATCGTTCGTATGTCGCTTTACCAATTAAGCTTTTTGCAGTTGAAATAATATTATCAGCTTTCTGCTCTACTTCAGGCTGCTGGGAAGCTGTTTCTGCATTTGCTTGCTGCACAGGCGGAATTGACACAGAGCTGAACGTTAAAGCAACTGTGCATACCGCGGTTGTCATTAATTTCTTCATGTTTCTACCTCCTGTGAATAAAGTGAAATATTCTAATTTCTTATCCACAGCAAGTATAACAAAGATTTTAGCGATTAAACGATGTAATAATTGCCAAGAAGGAGCGAGATACCAACAGGGGTAATAGGAGTGGGTCTTTTTTCTTACTCACTTATCCATCCGCTTTAAAGGAGCTTGCAAGCCTTATTAACTCCGTATCCATCATCGATCCTTTGATCATTAATACGGTTTTTTCATCCAACAGATTTGCTACATACTTTTTAATGTGTGCAGGAGAATCTGCTGTATATACTTTCCCTTCGAACCCATCCTTTTGAGCCTGATCCGCTACCTGCTTTGTATTCTTTCCTACAGCAATCAAGGTGTCGATTTTCTTAGATGCAATTAATTTTCCTAAATCATGATAAATTTTCTTCTCCTGCTTCCCTAAATAGGCAATATTACCTAATACCAATACACTTTTTCTATCATTTCCCAGCCTTTCAAGTACTTCAATGGCTGCACTGATGGATGTGGGGTTTGTACTCCACGTATCATCAATGATCGTAGATGCCATAATACCTTTTTCAACCTGCAAATGCCGTTCAAGATTTTTAAATGTCCTCAGTCGCATTGAAGCCTTCCTAAGGCTCAGTCCGATTTTATGGGCAGCTGCAAGAGCGAACAGCGCATTATATATCTGATGTTTTCCAAAGCCCGGTATATACATCCTGTACGTTTTGTTTTTATGATGAAGTGTAAATGACATTCCTTTCCTTCCATAAACAATGTCAGCGGCTCGGTAATCCGCGCGTTTGCTTGTACCGCAATATATGATCTGCCCGGAGAATCCTGATAAAGATACTTTCTTTGTGTTTTCATCCTCGCTGTTTAAGATGAGGGTGCCGCCCTTACTGACACCTTTGACAATCTCGGATTTTGCTTTGATGTACCCGTCTAACGTCTTGCACTTATCCAGGTGGTCGACACCGATTGTTGTGAGGATTCCGATTGTAGGTTGAAATACTTGGCAATGATAATGAAGGTTCCCGGGACCGCGCAGACCGGTTTCAAATACTGCAGCATCCGTGGTTTCATCGATGCCCATAAGATATTGAAAGGATTTTCTGGTGGCATTCCTGCTTCTGATGGTGGATTGGATGGAATGTGTAGAAGATAAAAGGTGGGAAAGAATCTCTTTGGTGGTGGTTTTTCCACAAGTGCCCGTAATGGCCACGATCGGCAGATCAAATAGATTTCGGTAATAGCGGGTGAACGCCCAGAATGCATCATCTACATTTTCAACTCTTACGATACCTGCGGCTTCACTAGCCTTCATTTCTTCATCACTTTTATCCGTTACGATAATATAAGGCGAGTATCTAATCACCTTGTTAACGTGAAAGGCTTCGTTTTTTCTTAAGAATATTAACGTGTTTCTCATTTTTATTCTGTGCAGATGGGAGACCATCGCATCCTTCACGATGAAATTGTCATCTCCATATACGAGCTCTCCATTTATCACACCCATTATTTCTCGCAGTGGCAGAGGTTTCATTTTTTCACTCCTGTCTTAAGGTAAAAGTTCATCATTATAGTTAATGGTTCATTAAGAAATGTTCCTTAAGTGTCATTAAATCATCGTCTGTATTTGAACACTTATAAAGCATTAAGCTCTCATGGGATAATAATGAAGAGACTTTATGGTAGACGTCTTCTACATCCAGACATGCATGTACTTGGATGTCCTTGTTTCTATCCGCCACTCTTCGGGCTGCATACATGGCGTTATGTCCATATGTCACCAGAACATCGATGTCTTGTTCTGCGATCATGTCCCCCACTTCCTCATGAGTTTTTTTAGTATAATCGCCCAATCTGCCGATATTTCCAATCAGTAAGATTTTTTTCCTGCCGTCTGCAACGGATTGCAGTACCTTCAATGCTTCCTTTAATGCTCCGGGTGTTAAACTCCAAGAATCATCAATGATGGTGGAACCCTTTATCCCCTGCTTCAATTGAATATGTTTTTCGAGCACACTGAACGACCTCAATGCTTCGATGGCTGACTCGAGATCCATACCAGCTTCCAGTACAGCTCCGATCGCAGCCATGGCATTATAAGCCTGATGTTCTCCCAGACAAGGCAGGACCACCGAATATGCTTTGCTTTTATACGTCATAGTGAATCTCGTTTGATTTGAACCGATGTGTATATCAGCAGCTCTCAAGTCGGCAGCTGCCGATTTCCCGAAGGAAACCAGCTTCCCCTTATAATCCTTTAAAGGAAGGGTGGCTATATTTTCATCATCTGCATTCACCAGTAACGTTCCTTTATTCTTTAACCCTTCTATGATTTCTCCCTTTGCTTCAATATAATTTTCCATTGTTTTGCATTTGTCCAAATGAAAGACTCCTATGTTGGTGATGATTCCGATCGTAGGCTGGAAAATATCACAATGATACCGCAGGTTCCCGGGGGATCCCAAACCTGTTTCAAAGACTCCAACGTCTGTGTCTTCATTAATTCCCATCAGATATTCAAAGGACTTTCTCGGCGCATTTCTGCTCCTTTTGGTGAATTGAACGGAATATTGTTTTTTAAGGATATGAACAATCATGTCCTTTGTCGTAGTCTTCCCATTCGTTCCGGTGATGGCAATGATGGGAATGTTCCATAATCTTCTATAAAAATCAGCAAAGGCAAATATGGCCCTTCTAATATTGTCCACTTCAATCACAGCAAACGCTTCTGTATATCTCTCTTTACAATCCCTTGCATCACTGATGATGACATATGGCTGCAGATGCTCGATTTCTTCATGATCGAATGGCTTCCTTCTGTCTAAAAAGATGATTGTGTGACTCCTGCTGACTCCATGGAGGTGATAAATGACTGCGTCTTTCACCAATAGATCATCCGAACCAAGCACTAATTGTCCTCCGACTGTCTGAATTACGCTCTTCAGTTGTAAAACTTTCATCCTTCACCTCTCCTTATCATTCCTCACTCATCAAACGCTCTTTTAATCTCATCAAAGGTTTACTGCCGGCCCGGCATTTGACCAGCATGTATGACTGCTCATCGAGATGTTTCAATATCAGTTTTTCCATCCCTTTAATCGAGGTAAATGGATATACAATGATATTTTCACTTTCCATCGATGCCTGCTCCGCCAGTATCTTCGCTTTCTTTCCATACGTAAACAGCACATCGATTCCGTATTCAACCACATACTTTCCGAGTTCCTTGTGTATGTCCTTTGTTTTTCTGTTGAGTCTTTCAACATTCCCTATTAGAGCTATACGCTTCTTATCTTTGGCTATCAAGGAAAGCGTCTTAATGGCTTCCTTTAATGAGGTAGGGTTCACATTCCAAGTGTCATCGATGATCGTTGAACCGTTCCGGCCTTTACGCAATTGAAAATGCCTTTCCAGATTTTTAAAGGTGCGTAACCTTCTGATCCCTATTTTAATGTCTACCCCAAGTTCTACCGCAGCCCGTAACGCAGCCAATCCATTGTATACGTGATGTTCTCCGATTTCAGGAATAAAAGCAGGGTATTTGCGGCCGTTTGCATGTAAGGTGAAATGCGTACCCTTTTCACTGATTGAGATATGGGTTCCCCTGAAGCCGGACGGCTGATGGATACTAAAATAAAGGACATTTCCTTTGTACTCTTCTAAATTAATTTTAGAACTATTGGGGTCATCTGCATTCAGTATCAATGTACCTTTGTTCTGCAGCCCTTCAAGCATTTCCGCTTTGGCTGCAAGATATCCTTCAAAGGTCTTGCAGCGATCGAGATGATACACTCCGATATTGGTAATGATCCCTATATCCGGTTGATAGACCTTGCAGTGATAGCGCAGATCACCAGGACCGCCCAAGCCCGTTTCAAATACACCTGCATCAGTACTCTCGTTTATTTTCATCAGGTATTCAAATGATCGATGCGGGGTATTGTCATTCTGTTCGGTGGAAACGACAGAATGATTTTCCTCCAAGATATGCGTCAGCATCTCACGGGTGGTTGTTTTTCCACAAGTTCCTGTAATGGCCACAATCGGGAGTGTATAGATACCCCTGAAGTATTTCACAAACTTCGTAAACGCTTCCCTCACATTTCGAACCTGAATGATGGTCATCCCTTCTTCACCGCTTACAGCAGCTTGATCATGATCTGTAATTACGGCGCATGGAGCATTCCTCACCATCCTATTCCATTTCTTTTCGCTGATTGGCTTCCTTTTATCGATGAAAACCAGTGTATTCGTCATCTTCAGCTTATGCTGATGGAAGATGATCGCATCATGGATGTCCATATTTTCAGAACCGCTTACTAAAGCTCCTTCCACTGCCCCTCTGATTTCCTTTAAATGAAGTTTCATCATTTCGATCCCCCCTAATTATCTAATGAACTACATTCATCACTACATCTGTATATTTCCTTGACCTCGTTTCTGTTTTCGTGAACCCGTAAGACAAGAAGCACCCCAAAGACATCTTTGTACAGGATGCTTTGATTAATTTCACGTTGAAATTCCTGACGTAGGCCAATCTCGTCTCAAACAGTTTCCGGTAGATGCCTCTGCGTCTGTATCCCTCCCGCACATAATCACTTTTAAAGACCGCCTTCCCATGCTTCTCCCTTATATAGCAAGAGACAAAGCCAGCCATTTCTCCATCCACTTTTGCATAAAACCATACAGATCCCGGGACGTCATGAACCCTCATCCCTTCTTTGCGAGCAAGCTTAATGAGCGGCTCCACTTCTTTAAACGTGGATCTTTCAATCGTCATTTTCATAGGAATCCCCCTTCCACCTGACCGGTTGATCCGTTCTCATGTATTAATCTATGTACAAGTCTCTCCGGTGGAGACGGCAGAAGACCATATATTACAGGCATTCTCTCTACAATAGGGGCGAAAAATGACCATATTTGTCTAAACGGGACACTTGTCCATGGCAGAACTGACTCTCCTTGAATTAACTATAGAAAGGAGGCTATGACTACATGCGAAGTACTATTCTTTCTTACAGGAAGCTAGAAGCATTAATAAAGAAGAAGAGCCGGCAAAGTCCATTCCTTTCCCTTTCCTCACTCGGCAAGTCTATTGAAGGGCGGGATGTTTGGTGTGTGACGATTCAAAAACCCATTGATTCAGGGACAGAAATCGTTCAAAACAGGAAACGGTCCCGGCAGTCACAGAAGAAAACCCCCGTCGTCATTACCGCTTCCATTCATGGACATGAAGCCACCGGTTCAATAGCTTTACTGCGCTTTTTGGATAAGATTCAGAAAGAAGCTAAAAGCATACAATGGCTGGATGATTTGGTTGTTCATTGTGTCATTTGCTGTAATCCGGACGGATATGTGCATAAGACCCGCTATAACGCAGAAGGCTTTGATTTAAATCGGGATTTCCTTACACAATCGCAGCCGGAAACACAAAGCATAGTCAATCTGATCGTGAAGGTAAAGCCGGCAGTCGTATTGGACTTGCATGGGTATGTGTGGAAAAGATCCATTCACACTCACCTTGGATTGATCGAACCCTGTACCCCCCCTCACAATCCAGCATATGAATATGATCTGTATCTTAAATGGGCGCTACCTCTTGCTGAGCACATGGAAGCCTTTTTAGTTGCGGAAAGGGACAAGTTTTCCGGTGAAAGATTTAAGTCGATCAAAGGCACGTACATCCCTTATCGCGATGGAAAGAATGGCTGGGATGACTATAGTCCATTTTGCTGTTCGATGTATTCGATGCTGCAAGGGGCCACCGGTCTTACCATCGAATCACCAAGCCGCTCAGAGGACGGCACCACCTGGCTTGTTTTAGCTGTTACAGCTGCTCTTTCCCACATTTCAAAGCACAGAGTAGAGTTGGAAAAAAACCAAACTGCCTTTTTCCGCAGGGGAATCAAGAATCACCATCCCACTCACTCACCGGGACTTTTCCCAAAATACTTCTTGCTGACAGAAAAAAGCGGATTTGAATCAGCTTACAGGAAGTTAATCCTGCATCTGCAGCAAAATGGAATCAAACTATACTCCTCTACAGAAGAATTCAAATACGAAGGACATACATTCCCCTCGGGAACCACCATCGTACCAATGAATCAAGCACGCGCTAATTTGGCTTATTGTTTCCTGTCCCGGGGGGAAGATCTCTCTTCAGGTTCTGAAAGGTTGTCAGAGCTATGCGCCTGGAGCCTTCCATTGAGCTGGGGAGTGAATTGCCATCCTGCAGTTGAGAAGATAATGGCTGGTATGAAGCCTTTCAAATCATTCGAGAATGACGTTCAACCCGTACCTTACCCTGAAAAACCAAATCCAGAAGCCCCTGTTTCAGTCGGGATTTTAATAGACGATGGCCTTTTTCATAAAAAATCTCATTCAGGGCTGAAGCTTGCCCTTCAGCAAATGAAGATTCCTTTTAAGGAATTAAGAGCAAAGGATTTGGCTGTTAAAAAAGCGTTATCCTCCATCGATGTCCTTATTTATAACGGATATGAGCATTTATTTTATCCTCCATCAAACATCAGAAGCATGTACCGTGATTTCGTACTGGACTCCCCTGACCAGCAGGACGCCTGCCGTAAAAATCTTCAGCACTATTTACAAAAGGGCGGAAAAGTAATCGGGATCGGGGCTGGTGCTTCTAAGGCCTTGACCATGATCCTTGAATTGAGTGAGGCGGAGGTTCATTCCGGCGGCTGGAATAAGAATGCATTACTGCAGATCCATTATAAGGATCACGCGATTACGAAGGGATATCTGACTGAAGATACCGGTTTTGTATACCGGCCCGCCTGGTTCACGAATATCGGCAAGATGAATGTGGTCGCTTCATACGGAAAGGGCCAGGATACGTTACTGGCTGGATACTGGCCTGACTACCACCAAGCTCATGGGAAGGCTGCGATCATTACCAATCCAGAAGGAAACCTCATTCTCTTTGGATTAGAGATTTGTTTCAGGGGGCATACCAGTTACTTCTATAGGCTTTTGTGGAATGCCATCCATTCGGAGCCCCGAAAGTGAATGAGCAAAAAAGGGCGGTTTACCCATTACAAGTGTCGTTCCCTAAAAGCGGCTATCGTCATTTACTAGTTAGGAAGAAGGTCATTTTTATATAAATGAAGGAGGTCAGTCAATTGATTCGAATTGGAATGCTGCACCACAGAAAGCATCCTGAAAGTGTCATCAAATCGTACGCTTATGCAGCTGTGGCCAAGGCGGAAGGAACGGAGATGATTTATTTCTCTCCGGGTGGAGTTGACTTTGATACGAAAACAATTTCAGGATTTGAATATAAAGACGGGGAGTGGGTGGAAGGAATCTTCCCGTTCCCACATGTCATCTATAACACAGGAAGCCCTGAAAAGCTGGCTAAATCCAATGATGTCATTGAAAATCTGAAGAAAGACATTCCCTTTACCACTCATTCGATCGGCAATAAAATGGCCGTGTATAAACGATTAATGGAAGCTGGGGAGTTCACCCAATACTTGATCCCCTCGGAGGTTATCAGAGGGACGAATCACTTTTTTTCATTTCTGGAGGCTTATCGGAAAATTGTCTTTAAGCCGGTAAACGGACGGAAAGGTCAATCGATCATTCTTATTGAACGTGTCGGAAATGATTTTAGGCTATTAATTGACACGGATGAGCATCTTTATTCTTATGATGAATTAAAGGAATTTGTTTCCACACATATCGGGGAAGAGGACTTTCTCGTACAGCCCTATATCAATTGCCGGACTAAGGATGGCAGCGTATTTGACTTCCGGCTTCACGTTCAAAAAGACGGTGAAGGAGAATGGGTCATTACTTCCATCTACCCAAGAATCGGTGCCCCGGGAACGATTGTTTCCAATATCAACAGCGGCGGTTCGATGAATTATCTGGTCCCTTTTTTGAAGCAGGAATTTGGGGATGATTATTTTAACATCAAACGTTATTTAGAAAATTTCTCCCTGGCCCTGGCCCGGCATATGGATGAATTACAGGATCAACACTATTCAGAGACAATCGATGAGCTTGGAATCGATGTCGCTTTGGACGACCTGGGGAAAATATGGATCTATGAGGTCAACTGGAGACCCGGATGCCCCCCAACCTTTTATCTTGAATTGGATGTAGTTATTAATACAATCCGATACTGCATCTACTTAGCCAAGCAATCACCAAGTTTACCATGAAAGGAGGATAATTATGAGTATTGATTTCTCCGTTGAAAGACCGATCATTGCTGTAACCGGAAGTTCCGGGAAAACAACTACAAAATCATTCATCGCATCCATTCTCAGAACCCGCTGGATCATTTTCGAATCCAGTGATTATTGGAACCGGACCGACCATACAGAAAAGCACCAGGATGAAATCAATTTCATCCATCGGGCCATTGTACTCGAATATGGGATGGCGTACCCTGGCGTCATCAGTAAGCATTGTAAAATCATTCAGCCTAACATAGGGGCGATCACCAACATCGGCACTGCCCACATCGGCAACTTCAATGGCGATATTAGAGGAATAGCGGCAGCCAAATCAGAGCTTATTAAAGGTATGGATGGGGATGGCCACTTATTCTTGAATGGAGACGATAAACAGTCGAAGCTCCTGCATACAAAGAAATTCACAGGAGTGCTGAAGAAGGTCAGCATCCATACCCCTTCGGATTACCAGGCAAAGAACGTGCGCTACAATGTGGAAGGGATCAGCTTTGACCTTGAGCTGTCGGGTACATCTCATACCTTCTCCATTCCCTATCATGGAGAATTCCACGTATACAATGCCCTCCTGGCCATTGCCATCGCCGACCTGCTCGGCTTTACACCTGAAGAAATCAAACAAGGTTTGAGTGAAGTGAGGAAGCCAAGGCACAGGCTCGATGTCATGCAGCTGAAAAACAACATCACGCTGATTGACGATACGGTACATGCCTTTACGGATGCAATGAAAGGGGCGCTCGACGTACTTTCGAACCTGGAAGGGGAAAAGAAAGTCGCAGTCCTGGGAAGCATGGCAGGCTTTGCAGATAAGCATGAAGAAGTTCACAAAGAAATAGGAAGATATGTTGCTGAGAAGAAGATCGATTACCTCTTTACCTATGGCAATCTTTCTAAAAACATTGGAATCGGTGCCCGGGAAGCGGGAATGAATAAGCAGCGGATCTTTCACTTTAACCGAACCTCTATGGATCAATTAAACGAGAATCTACTCAAAACCATCAAGCCAAACTGGACCATTCTCATCAAAGGAGCCAGCGGGCTGGAGATGGTGGAGACGGTGGAGTATTTTAAGAAGCATCTTGGATGACACCTCGAATGGAAGATCCTCCGTCCCCGATTTGGAAAAACAAAATTGCATACTGGAATCATGTAAATTTAAACGCCTTGTTTTAAGCTGACTAAGCTTGAACAAGGCGTTTTTAATAATTTTGATCATGCTATTATACTTGTACATAAAATGAGGAAGGGAAACGGCGGCCCTCCCTCCTTTCTTATTTAATTTCTGTTGTGATTTTTTCCTTTGGAGACTCTTCAATCCAAAACTGAATTTCCGCAGCCGCCTTCTTTGCATTCATCTCAGCTTCTTTAGCAGTCTTTCCGACAGCGGTGACATATGCGTACCGATGTCCCATCGACAATGGAGGTGTAATCAACGAACCTTTACGCGGCTTGACGTAAACCTCTACTACTCCCTTGGAAGCGAGGGCTTTATTTTTTCCTGTTACTCTCTTAAGGGTCCCCTTTTTTTCCACCGTCACATATTGCATATATACATTCTTTTGAAATTTAGGCTTTAAATCAGGATCTTTTCCCAGTGCCATTTTTAATGTTTCTTCGACCAGATTGATCCCAAAGGCAGCTTTGATCATGTTGTTCATCCCAGCCCCGGAGATACGTGCATTTATTTCAATCAGCTTCCACTGAGTTCCTTTGCGGCGAAGCTCCAGGTGGCAAGCGCCGGACTCGAGCCCATGCTGACTAACGATGTCTTCTATCGCCTTCTTCAGTCCGTCAGAAAAGTTTTTCCCTGCATTCAGCATCAATTTATAGCCCATGACGATAAAGCGCCGATGATAGTGAATATCCTGTTTGATCACCGCCATGATATGAACCTTTCCTTTATGAACCACTACTTCCACCAGGTACTGAGGCTCCGGGAGAAATTCTTCTATTAAAATAGGCTGATTTTCATAACGATTGATCAGCGTCTCATACCTCTTACGATATTCTTCCAGATTCTCTACCTTGTAGACATCTTTTGAACCCGTAGATTGGGGGGATTTCATGATCAGAGGGAACTTATCCTTGATTTCCGGTTCCAGTGCCTTGCTTTCCCTCTTTGTTGCAACCGTCCAGTAAGCGGGAGTTTTTGACGAGTCCTTCATCAGCTCCCGTGATTGAATCTTATTTTGAATATTTTTCATTCCTTCGGTGGAAAAGTGATTTACATTGAATGTATCAGCAAGGACACATGCTGTATAGCTGTGCGGATCCACATAGCTTACGATAGCGGACACTTCGATCCCTTTTAAGATAAGGGCCTTCACTTCTTTTTGCAGTTTATTCATATCACTGAGATCGCATAATTTCATGAAATGAACATCGGGGAATTCCTCCCGTTTCGCAACAAAGTTAGGTCTCTCAGTAAAAAGGATAGTATAATAGCCAAGTCTGTCTGCCGTCTTAATCGCTTCCCTGCTTGAACCTGACTTAGTCGTTTCAATAAAAATGATAGACTTCATTCAAGGTACGCTCCTTCATAATAAAAATTCTCTTTCAACGCTCAAAATGGGTACGAGCAATGTTTTACTTTATAGTTTATTCTGAGCATACACATAGGGTGCAGGCTGATTCATTGACGATTTTGTTAAATATCCTGAATATTCTTCGATGGAAGTTCCTCCATTTATCTGTTTTCACCTTCAACTGCCCATACTTATCCAAAGACAGCTCATATAATGAGTAGAGACGAAAACCAAAGAACTTTCATAAAGGAGCTTTTTTTCTTATGAACGAATACATCATTTTTATAGGTACTCACCGGTCAGGCTCCTCAAGGGACGGAATTGAAGCCGGGAAAAAATTGGGCTATTCCACCATCCTTTTTACTAACAATAGAAGGATTATAAGAGAAAAAGATCTTTTTCCGGAAGTGGATGAAATGGTCGAAGTAGATTTAAAGCAGGAAGAAGCACTAAGGAAAGAAATCACTTCCCTTCAGCAGGCAGGGAAGAAGATAGCATGCATCATCAGTTTTTTCGATGCCCACGTTTCTTTGTCAGCCCGGCTTTCCAATGAATTCTGCGGAACGGATATCACCTTGCAGCCTATAGCTGATTGTATGGATAAGACAGAGCTCAGAATGAAACTGACAGGAAAAGAATATTCACCTGATTTTATAAAAATGGAGCCTCCTTTTTCAACAGATAAGGCAAGAACGATCCCCTATCCTTTCATATTAAAGTCTCCCGTTTCCAATGGATCCAAGGATGTCCTGCTCATTCATGACGAGGAAGAGCTGGCTTGGGGCATAAAGAAATTAAATCGAAAAAAACCTTCCACCATCCTTGTAGAAGAATATTTAGATGGACCGCAATACTTAATCGAGGCAGTGGTCAAAGAAGGTAAACCCGTGATTGCCGTGGTCGTCAAACAGGAAATCAACTATCAGAAACGATTCATTGTCACCGGCTATAGTGTTTCACCGGAAAACCATCAACCTGAATTAGTCAAAAAGGTGGAAGAGATCATCAATGACTTGGGTTTTATTAATGGAAGCTGTCATCTGGAAATGAGGCTGGTAAAGGATCAATGGAAACTCATTGAAATCAACCCCCGCATTTCCGGAGGGGCAATGAATAAGATGATCGAAGAAGCATACGGACTGAGCATAGTGGAAGAAACGTTAAGGGTCTATCTCAGTAAACCCAACACAATTAAACCCAAATGGAAAAAACATATCTACACCTGCTACATGACTGTAAACAAGGTCGGAAAGCTCTTAAAAGTGTCAGGACAGAACAAAGCGGAAGAACATGAAGGCATCATTGAAGTTTATATAAAATCCAAAAAAGGGAAAATACTCCGTCCCCCCACTTCCATGGGGCACAGATACGGGTATGTCATGGCGTACGGAGAATCTGTGCAGGAATCAGAGGAGCGCGCAAAAAATGCCGCTAAAGAGATACGATTTTATCTGGAATCAACTTAAACCGTTATATATGTACTACACCACTTTTCAAGAGCAAAATACACTAATAATAAGAGACAGTTGAAAGGAGGATTTGTGGCGATGATTTGTCATCACAACAGCTGTATATGCGAAACCCTGAATGAATTGCTCCTTGAACAATGTAAATTGGCAACTCAAAAATTCAAGTTCATTTGTGAGTACGACAAGGTGGATACCATTCCTTTTCTTTTATATATGAAAGAAAATAGTGAACCGTTTGAAGCCCACTTACACTCAGGCAGCACCATCTTCTTTAAGATCATCGATATCGAAGAGGACTGTGCGACACTCAGGTTACTGGAGGGAGTGGATATAGACGGATACATGACCGACGATGTCGAAGATATATTTGCCCTTTACAAAACCGACAAATGTATCATCATTGACTGCAACTGCATCCTCGGAATTCAGCCCCTTCCTCCGAAATTAGTCAACCGGAAGCTTCCGGAAGTCAATCACGGGGACGGACAGGGAAGTGGTCCAAGCGGGAATCGGGGCATTGGTCCGGGATATGGTGCGGGATACGATTGGGAGTACGATCCCAAGTAAGGAGCGGAGCTGAATCTGTATAATAGGTTTAGCTCTTTTTTTGTGGGGCGGATTGAAGCCGATTCGGACTTCAGTCCGCCTCACAAGTCTTACTAACCCGTTCGCCATCAAATACAACTTATGATAAAATTGTTATCAGAATTTTCCATTTTATTTCTATTTGAAGTATTGGATTTTCATATAAAAAAACTGGATTACAGAGGGGGAGTGTTGTATATTGGGGTGGTTTTTTGATTTCACATTACAATATTTTCATCTTTTTCTTATTGTTGTTTTGATTATGCTCGTGACACTTGTGATGAGTAAATTTTTCAAAAGAAAACGAACGTTGGTTATGGGGATGACGTTATTCGTTTTGGGAGCTTTTATTATTGTTCATCAATCAACCTATACAACCTTTCCAGATCTTTATGATAAAACACTTAAGGAAGATAGCGTCATTGATGCAATCAAGATCCGAGTGTATGACCCCTCAAATGAGGTATTAGAAACTAATGAAAGTAAAACCATAGAAGAGCAGGATACCATAGAGCGTCTTATGGACGATTTTTCAAAAATAGAGCTTAAAAAAGCAGAGGGTATGCCCCGGGATTTATATAAATATCATGTAGAAATTATTGTGACAAATCAAGTAGGCGAAGATCGTTATCTAACAAAAGTTATTCACGTAAGATTAGATCAAAAATCTCTTGATGACTACAAAATCATCAGTGACACCAATCATCTGAAAACAGTGCAAACTCTCGTAGGCAGCAAAGATGATTCTTAGATATTATCGTTTTCCTGAACCGAGGGTTAACGGAATAACTAAAGGATCACTCAAACTAGGTGTCCTAATTTTTTTAACACCGCATTTAGAATAAAAAAAGAGGTGCTAATCAGTACGGTAATTAGCGCCTCAAAAAGCTATGTTTTTATGTTTTCTCCCTTTCAACCGCTGGTGTCAAATTCTATACACGGGTCAGTCTATTTAACACGAATTTCTCTACCACTTCCGCTACGCCATCTTCCATATTAGAAGCCGCTACATAATCAGCCTTCTCTTTAATATCTTCCGGCGCATTTCCCATCGCGACGCCAAGGCCCGCGAATTCAATCATGGTCTGGTCATTGTAGCTGTCCCCGATGGCGATGACTTCCTCCCTGTGGATCCCTAGAGGTTTGATCAAGTAATCGAGGCTCGCCCCTTTTGTGACGCCAAGCTGAGTGAACTCAAGGAAATATGGCTTTGAGCGCATGACGGACAACTCCCCGTCCAGTTCTGTCTGAAGCTTCTTTTCCACTTCAACAAGCCGCTCTGCTTCTTTCAGCATGAGCACCTTTACGACTGGCCCCTGGACCGCTTCTTTGAAACTCCACACTACTTTCACAGGCAGTCCCGTGAGTCTGCTTTCAATATCAGCATATTCACTTGGCTCTTCCACAAGTATGGCTTCCTCGGAATATGTCAGAATTCCGACTCCTTCTCGTTTACTTAAATCGTATAATCTGTGAGCCGCTTCAGCTGACAATGTGCGGCTGTAAGTTTCATCATTTGTACGGCAGTTGATGATCTTAGAGCCGTTAAAGGATAAGATATAGCTTCCATAATCATCGAGTTTCAGCTCCTTCTCCACCCAGCGCATGCCGTAAGTCGGACGCCCCGATGCAAGGACCACCTTTACTCCTGATTCCTGCGCCTCCATCAATGCCTTCTTCGTACGTTCTGAAATCGTCTGGTCATCACGAAGCAATGTATCATCTAAATCAAGAACAATCATTTTATAACTCATGTATAAAAATCCTTTCATTAATGAAAATTTATTTTCCTACTATAACATCAAATGGATTTTTAATAAAAGGAAAGCTTTGTTAATGGGAGATGGGATGGTGACGGTCATGAGGTAACAGGGGGGGTTTGTGAGGTAAGTATAACGGTTGAATACTTGTGACTTACACGTTCGATAATAAAGTTGGGGATTTGAAAATAATAGTTTAATTATGTTAAAGCAAGGTTCGTATCAATAAAAGAATTAAACACTTCGATAATAAAAAGCTGATTATCGATAATACATCTTTGAGTTCCGATAAAAAAATGTTCAAATTCGATAACAAAGTCCTTGTCGACGCAAAGCATCCATTCCATTTTTAACGTTTTTATCTAAAAAAGAAAAATCTCACTATTTATAAGGGATTTTTATGGGACATTCAGACTTTTTCATTCGCTTCTCCCGAAAAAAGGACCAATCAACATCAAAAAATCGGTAAATCCAAAAAAAACGACCGCCACAAGGGCGGCCTATTTACCAAGGGACCATTTTTTCAAACGAAACTCTGCCTTTTTAGAAGCACTGAACGTAATCCTATCCAGATTCGGAGATGGATAGAAACGGGCGGTAAAGGTTTCTTCCCCGCCATTTAGGAAGATCTCGATTGAAGATGTATCGATGAAAATCTGCATGGAATTTAACTCGTTCAATGTGCACTGACGCTTTTCGATCGTTCCGTCAACATAGCTTTTACGTTCAAGTGTGAAGACCTTGTCGCCTGGATGATATAAAAGTCTCGCACCGTCACTGATCGTGAGGTCCATCCATCCGCCTTCAATACAAATGTCATCAAGCTGCAACTCCAGCGCTTTGCCCCGGACACTTTCCAGCGCTTTGCTTTCTTTTACTAACGTCACGGCATGTTCGACAGCCTCTTCCGCACGCAGATCCGAAAGCTCGTCGACAGGAATCTGCCAGACCTTATCTCCCACCAGCTTCAGTTCACGCGGCAGCGTCATTGTATGAAGCCATTTATAGTCAATCGTCGGGTGATCCTGTTCGTTCTGATCCGGCACACTCATCCAGCCGAAAAGGATTCGCCTACCATGTTCATCAAGTGTTGTCTGCGGTGCATAGAAATCAAAACCGCGATCAAGCTCCTCGAAATCACCATGCTCGAATGCTGGGTTTTCAGGATCAAAGCTTCCTTTTACATACCCTGCCTGATACACATTCCGATACTTCATGCCTTCTGCCTCCAGGCCCTGAGGGGAGAAAATGAGAACGTCCTCTCCGTCAAGCTGGAATAGATCCGGGCATTCAAACATATATCCGAAATCGGCAAGCTTCCCTTTTCCTCCTCCCGTCAGGATGCCGGAATAGGTCCAGCCGGTAAGATTTTCAGATTTTAAAATGGCTACAGCACCTTTTAAATCAGTTGTTTGTGCGCCTACGACCATGAAATACTTCCCGTCCTGCTTCCACACCTTCGGATCCCGGAAATGGGCGGTGAAGGCGTCTGGCAGATGGACGACAGGACCTTTTTTATCAAAATGAACACCGTCTTCTGAAACGGCAAGGCACTGATAGGTCTCCCTGTTTCCTTCGTCACCTTTTACGTTACCCGTGTAGAATGCAAGGATTTTCCCATCATGCTCGATGGCACTGCCCGAGTAGCATCCGTTCTTCTCATACCATTCGGAGGGTGTCAGAGCGATTTCTTCATGGGTCCAGTTCACCAGGTCGCGTGAGGAATAATGCCCCCAGAACTTGGCTCCATGGCCTGTCTTGAACGGCATCCATTGATAATAAAGGTGATAGACACCTCCCGATTGGATGAAACCATTCGGATCGTTTAAAAGCCCTACCGGCGGCATCAAATGATAGTGGAGACGATATGGGTCCCGTTCAACTATCACCTTATGCTTGTTCATTTCATCATACGCTGCCTGCCTCAACTCTTCATCTCTCGTTGTCATCCATTACTCCCCCTTCCTGAGGTGACTGTTCACTTCTTCCAATGTCGGAAGTGCGGTCATCGCTCCTTTTGTGGAAGCTGCAAGTGCGCCTGAAACCGATGCAAACCGGGCCATCTCCACGGCTTCCTCAAGCGTAAGGGAGTCGATGTCTCCTTCAAATTGATGAAGTGAATAGAGGATTCCTGAAACGAATGCATCCCCGGCCCCTGTCGTATCGACCGCCTTCACTTTCATCGCGGGAACATGTTCGTTCGACGTTCCTTTGAACACATAGCTGCCTTCTGCCCCCAGCGTGACAATGATGAGAGGAATTTCGTAATCATGAAGACTTCTCACACCAGCTTCGATGTCTTTTTCACCTGTAATGAATTCAAGCTCTTCTTCTGAAATCTTCAGCACATCCGCCTGCGAAAGCATGCTCTTGATCGTTTCGCGTGCGGTCTCCTCTGAATCCCAAAGCCCGAGACGCAGATTGGGATCGTACGAAACGATCATTCCATTTTGCTTTGCAAGCATGACCGCATAGTGAGTCGCTTCCTTTGCAGGACTGCTGATCATGGAAATCGAACCGAAGTGAAGGATCTTGTGAGACGTGAAATCTTCTTCATCGATATCCTTATTCTCAAGAAAACGATCGGCGCTCGGATCGATGTAGAAGTCGAAGCTGCGCTCGCCGTCTTCCGCGTTTGTAACGAAAACGACTCCCGTACGTACGTCCTTCATCAAGTGCATCTGGTTCGTCCTTACACCGAAGTCAATTAACGTCTGCTTTAGGAACTTCCCCAGTACGTCCTCGCCCACTTTTCCTAGAAAAGTAGATTTCGTCCCTAATCTGGAAAGACCTACGGCCACATTTGCCGGTGCACCTCCGGGACTTTTTTGAAAAGTGGCGTTGTCTTTATCGAGTGGAATAAAATCAATCAGTGCTTCTCCAAGGGAGATGATTCCTTGTTTCATATCCGTTCCTCCTCATTTTTTCTATTATATAAAGAGAATCCTTACCAGCAAAAAACTGGTAAGGACTAAAGTCTATTTCGTTTCTTCCTTCCATCCTAACAGAAGTGTCGCAATGAAAGCACCTGCTACGGCAATCACAAATCCGATTCCATAGTTGATCGGATCCTGAGCGATAGCAAACATCGGAATACCCGTCAGTCCGATTCCGTTTGCCATTACTTGCGTGAATACGACGTAGGCTCCGCCAAGAGCTCCCCCGATGGCGGCGCCGATGAATGGACGGCGGTGCTTCAGGTTCACCCCGAAGATCGCAGGCTCCGTGATTCCGAGGAATGCCGAAACAGCTGCAGGGACCGCGATTTCTTTCGTCTTTTTATTTTTCGTTCTGAAGAAGACAGCAAGTGTCGCCCCGCCTTGCGCGACGTTTGCCATCGCCCAAATCGGAAGCAGATAGTTACCGCCGACATTCGCGAGCAATTCCGCTTCAATCGCATGGAAGCTGTGATGAACGCCGGTCAAGACGATGGTTGAGTAGAGTCCTCCGAAAATCATTCCCGCAATCGGTCCCGCTGTATTGTAGACAACATCCAATACGGTTGTGATGCCGTTACCAAGCACCCTTCCCAATGGACCGACAACCAACAGCGCGATGAATCCTGTGAAAATAACGGTTAAGAAAGGCGTAACCAATAAATCCACTGTGTTCGGCACTACTTTGCGCAAGCCTTTTTCAAGCTTCGCCATCACATAAACAGTCAATAGAACAGGGATGACAGTCCCTTGATAACCAAGCATTTCGACACCCATGCCGAAGAAATCAAGCGTTTCAGGTTTTGCATCCGCCAGCCCCCAAGGATTCAATAATGCAGGGTGGGTCATGATTCCCCCGATGACTGCCCCCAGATAGCCATTTGCTCCAAATTCCTTGGCTGCACTCATCCCGATCAAAATCGGCAGGATGATGAATGCGGCTGAAGAGAACATATCAAGCATAACAAACAGGCCGCTTTCAGGATCCACCCACTTGTATGTTTTCATCAATCCAAGAAGCCCCATCAGCATACCGGCTGCCACGATCGCCGGGATGATCGGTACAAAAATATTGGATAATGTCCGTGCAAAGCGGGCGAACGGGTTCATTTTACGCTTCGCTGCATCACTGTGAGACTCTCCCGTTGGGGACTTGTCTTCAACTGAAGCCCCGACAAGCGGACCGAAATGTTCAAACACTTTGTTGACGTTCCCTGTCCCAAAAATGATCTGGAACTGTCCAGAGCTTGAAAATGCTCCTTTTACGCCATCAAGTTCTTCGATGGCCCCCTTGTCGATCTGACTTTCATCTTCAATGACAAGGCGCAAGCGTGTCGCGCAGTGAGTCGCACTGACGACGTTATTCCTTCCGCCCAAAAGCGGCACTAGCTTCTCAGCTACTTCACGATGATTCATCAAAAATTCCTCCTCTATTTTCTATTCAGCAACAAAAAAAGACCTAAAATATATAAGAAAATAGAGGTAGGTCATTTGATAGACTTCTACCGCTGTCTTATACATTCTAGGTCTTGCCTGCATAATCAGTAACAATCCTCGATATAAAGTTGTTTTCGACAACATTCTACAATATGAAAACGGTACCGTCAACCGGTTTTTTATGAAAAAAGGGCCGCCGATCAGTAACGGGTTCTGTTTTGGAGTACAAAATGGCAATCTACACCGCAAAATGTGGTAGTAATTGCAGATGCATTTACAGATAATCTTACACGAAGAACCTCTCGAGCAAGATGAAAGAATCAGTATCATTGGATGATTAAATAAGGGGAGAAGTTTCCCTTAATAACGAAATCGAACTGAAAACAGTTAAAATAAAGGGAAAATTTACTTCTATTTACTTGAAAAACATTAAAATTGTGGATCTGTGCAAAATTAAAAGAAAATTTTTCCCTTATTTACCCCTATCCAAGCGAGCTTCAACAGATTAACGGGAAAATTTTCCCTTATTTATATCTTTAGTTACTCTATAAAGGATAAGGCATCCTATGCACCTGAAAATTCCCAACCTGTTTTTTAGTTTAATAAGGATTTACCTAATTTTCACCACTTTCAACTTTGGAGACCAAACAAACTCATTAGCTAGATTATAAAAAACATTGTAATTGAAGCGTTACAGAAAGTTCTGTACCGCTTCAATTTTAGTGCCGTTTCGGTAACAAATTAATATACAAATTAGATTCCGAATTCCTTAAAAAGCTTGGTATATCCAATAAAAAAAGGGTTGCAAAATCATGACGATTTGCTTCCCTTTTTCCAATGTTTTTAATAGGTTGTCCCTTAAAACAGAACCCGTTAGCCGATTAGCTGCCTTTTTTCAGTAGATTGTGTTTTGGATCGTTCTTCTTTGAACGTAATTCCACCCGTATGTCTTTAAAAAATGACACTCCCATCAGAATGATGACGATCGCAAATGGCAGGGCTGCGATAATCAGCATGTTCTGAAGACCCTGGGTCCCGCCGAAGTAGACGACTGCAGCGGCCATCATGGACTGGATGAGGCCCCATGCCATTTTAATCTGATTGTCTGGATTCAACCTTCCATTTGTGCTGAGCATTCCCAGAACAAATGTGGCAGAATCTGCAGACGTAATGAAGAAAATGGCGATGACAAAAATCGTCAGAATCGACATGAACGTACCGAGCGGATACTCTGCGAGTGTTCCAAATGTGGAAGTCTCCAGGCTGAATTCGGAAATGGCCGCCATCCCCAGGTTTTCCAACCGTAATGCCGAAACCCCGAATACGGAGAAGAAGATGAAGCATACGAGGGAAGGAAGCAATAGAACGCCAAATAAAAATTCCTTGATCGTACGTCCTTTTGAAATCCTCGCAATGAAGATCCCCACGAAAGGTGCCCAGGAGATCCACCACGCCCAGTAGAAAATGGTCCATCCATTGATCCATGTCCGGCTTTCCGGGTCCATCGGTGCAATCCTGAGACTCATTTTAAAGAAATCTGCAACATAGCTGCCAAGGGTATGTGTAAACATATTCAATATGAGCAGCGTCGGTCCGACGATGAATAATAGCACCAGCAGAAGAGCGGCGAGCCCCATATTGATGTTACTCAGGTATTTAATCCCCCTACCGATACCCGACCATGCGGACCAAATAAATAGAATGGTAGAGACCGTCAAGACGATGAGCTGGACGGTAAAATTGTTTGGTATACCAAATAAGAATGAAAGTCCGCCGGTTATTTGAGCGGATCCAAAACCGAGAGTGGCCGCAACACCGACTACCGTCGCGAAAACGGCCAGGACATCGATCCACTGACCCAGGAATCCTTTCATCCGCTTTTCTCCAAATAGCGGGATAAGCGTAGCGCTGATCAAGCCCGGGGCCCCGCGGTTGAATTTAAAGTATGCCAGGACCAGTGCCACGATTCCGTAAACGGCCCATGCATGGATTCCCCAGTGGAAAAACGAATACTTCAATGCATCTTTCACAGCTGCATCAGTCCCGGCTTCTGCCGCCGGACTGCTGATGAATGCATGTGAAATCGGTTCAGCCGTTGTCCAGAAGACAAGGCCCATCCCCATCCCGGCACTGAAGAGCATTGCAAACCATGATGAGTTGCTGAACTCCGGTTTATCGTTTTCTTTACCAAGTTTTATTTTTCCGTACCGCGAGAACATTAAATAAACACAGAATAGAAGAATGGCAATGACAATCAATAAATAAAACCAGCCGAATTTATTTAAAATTCCCTGCGTGACCGATGCCGTGAATTTTTCCAGTTTCTTTGGAGCTGCAGAACCCCAAACGACAACGATCAATGTAATAAATAATGCATACCAAAATACTCTTGTTGCCTGTTTCATGCTTCACCTCTCGATAATTATGTACCTTACCTATGTTAACATACCTCTAATTTCAATCCAGGAAACCACCTTGTGATCAATTTTTATTGGAAAGCCCTGGCTCTACTCAGACGCAAGTCAGTGGAAAAGAAAATGAATGAACCAAGGAGGCACTAACCTCCTTGGTTCATTCGTTTTTAGCGGGACTGTCATGCAGCCTCCAATATTAATGATAATCTCCAACCGTAATCAAAATCGTGAAGCATGTCTGTCATTCGTTATTCGGTTCCGACTGTCCCTACAGTAATCTTTGAATATGCAGGGCAATATAAGCAATTTCGGATTGGGGAAATTGGATGTCGTATTCTTCCTGCAAGTATTCAGTTAATTGTTTTGACGTTTGATAAGCAGATTCATATTTCATCTTAATGAGATCGAACATATCCTCATCAATCGGATCGAACTGATCGCCCTGCTGGATCCTGTTCAGGGCAAACCTGAGATGCGTGATGAGCCGCTGATAATTGATACTGGACTCTTCGACTTCGATATTCAGGATTTCTTCGATTTTATCGACGAAGTCTCTTAGAATCGTCGCCTGCTTCAAAGACTCGCTCATGGATGGGGCGTCCATTTTTGCCGTGTGGATGTGAAGGGCTATGTGGGCTGCCTCATCTTCCGGAATGTCGATTCCGAGTTTATTCTTGATCTCTTCCTTCGCCCATAAGCCGACTTCATATTCCTTCTTGTACAGCATCTTGATCTCGTTCAGCAGTTTATTCTGAATCGGAATGCCCTGCTCGAGCCTTTCAAGTGCAAAAGAAAGATGGTCCGTCAGCGCGATGTGAATATGATCACTAAGTGGTGCATGGAGATGGCCTTCCGCAAAAGAGATGATATTTTCCGCTATTTCAATGTGTTCCTCCGGCAGTGTCGCCAGCAGCTGTTGGAACTTCTCAGAGGAGTTTCCGTGCAGGACAAATATCTTCTCAATCTTGTCCTTCGGGATGATATCATTCCGCTTCTTCTGAAACGCAATCCCGCTCCCCATCACAATCTTCTCCTGCGGTCCGTCCACAACCACCACCGCATTATTGTTCAAAATCCTAAAAATACGCATAAGGGATCCTCCGTACTTGTCATTAATTTTAATGTTACCATGATTGGGAGAAAGTTTACATTGATAACGAGTTGAATTCTTCCGCTATCAAATCGGTACAAAAATTATGTGCGTTTCTATAAAAATGGTATTGACAATAAAATAGACAATCCAGTAAACTATTTTCATAGCCACTAACGAGGCATACATATTGAACACGGGGCATTAGCTCAGCTGGGAGAGCGTTTGGCTGGCAGCCAAAAGGTCAGCGGTTCGATCCCGCTATGCTCCATACCAAAAAGCAGGGAAAACCTTTATGGTTTTCCCTGCTTTTTTATTTATCTACTGGTTTTATAGCAAAGTGACTCCTTTTTTAGTCTATAAGTTCAAGGTTTATATTCACCCTGCCCAACCAAATATTCTTTTAGTAGATTGGTTTCCCCCTGATTTTTCCTCAGGAATTCCAGCATCCATATCCCCCGCCTCTTTATACCCCGTCATCAATAGAGGATTATCAACGATCCTCACAACCGCTCCCTTCGGTACAATATCAAAAATATCTTGAACGTCCTCATTGGACAGCCGGATACACCCCAGCGATCGATCCTTCCCGATGGAATCCTCCTCATATGTCCCATGAATGGCGTAATCACCCATACCGAGACCAGCGGCACCAAACATATCCGGGCTGATCCCAACTGGTTCCACGACTCGATCCAGAACAGTGAATGTCCCTTCCGGAGTGGAATCATTTCTCCCCAGGCCCACTTGTTTCAACTCCATTAAATAGGGAGAACTTTTCACCATCAGAGTAAATGATCTCTTATCCACGATGACCTCGACAGGATGAAAAGGAATTTGAATGGCGTCTGTGATATTGGGATAGACCATTTTTTCTAAGCTTGGAGCATGCGGATCATATACCCAGCCGCCTTTGCCTGAATGAGTGGGTGAGACGCCATTCGAACCAAGGTATTGCTCCTTTGGGATGTAGCTGAGGTAATTATTGGGGTAATTGTCCACAAGGGCATCAAGAGCAGGCGGCGCAGATCCTTTTTCATTTATATACGCCTCCAGGGCCGTTCGCAAAAGATTGGTTCCAATGTAGGTATTCGAGTAAGGATCAATGGCAGCCTGCTGGCTGTTCAAGAACCGGATTTTGACTGAGTCATCAATGGCGGAATTGTACTCAGCCATCACAAATGCCTGGGATTTTATCCTATCGCTCTTTAATGGGAGGACCTTAAGGGAAAGGCCGGGATCGGCTGTCCAGACACCGTATAACAGAACACTCTTGTTCGATTGCCCCTTTCCTATTCGCACCACCTTGTTATAAATAGTATCCTCCACCTCTTGAAGCGTGGTATCTTCAGGAAAATAAACAACGTAGGGGATGTCTTCAGTCTCATATACCACTTCTTTATCCGTCCCCCAACCCTTTACATTTGAGGCGATCGCCCTGAGGGAATCCGCCTTCCAGAATAAAATGGCAACCAGAAACAAGTTAAAAAGAATAAGGAACACGATAAGGGACTTCATATAAACAGGAATTTTTTTCCGAACCGCCGGCAGGGGCCTCGGGGGAGGATTGATTCTTTCCTCCAGAGACTTATAGGCCCTTTTTGCTTGAAAATAATATGGGGACTGCGCGTCTGCAGCATGTTTATAATGAAGATAAGCCTTCACCAGCGCTCCCTCTTCTTCACATTTCTTTCCGACATAGTAATGCGCCTCGGAATTGTCGGGATCCTTATAGCGGAGGACCTTCTCATAATACTGCGGGTCATCCCGCGATACGTATACATTCCGGTGCAGCCTCATTAAGTTCTTTTTCACATGACTCTCAAACAAGCTCATCGGCCGTCCCCCCTTCACCTTATATTTATTATGGGAACGGGGCTAATAGACCAAGTGCCATATGCGTGGAAATCAATGGACATAGCTGATATTTTACAAAGAAAGAAATCCTCCTTATACTGAAACAATAGTCGTCGAAGGGTAGTGATATAGAATGCTTTACATATGGAATATCGAAAAAATCATCCAGCAGACATTATCCGATCACAACTTAGAGATCAAGTATGAATCGAACAATCAGCTCACTGTGCCGATGAGTTATAACGTATCCCACAACACAATCAGATTCAATTACCTGAAAATCAATGGGTATATAGCGAAATTGAATATAAAAGAGACAAAGGAGAACCTTGTGAAAATCGTTCTTTACCGTGTGCTCGGCTATTATCTGGACTTTAAGAAGAATAAGCATGACACGAGGATTCTGATGTATGGTGACAAAAAGGAAATAAAAGAGTTAAATGCGCTGATCGAGAAGAACGCCTGGGTGTATGGGCGGACACTGGTGCCTGAAGAATTGCTCTCCGCTTATGATAAAATGTATGAATTGGATAAAGTGTTGTTGTAATAACTGGACATGATGAAAAAGCTCCCTTCTTGGACAGGGAGCTTTTCCTATTAAGGTTGAAAAAAGGGGCGGAGGCTCCTTTTTTTGTGGAGAAAAAGGATATGCTTATTAGTTCTCAGCCCCAGGATCTACATAATCCGGATAATCAGTAATGATGGCGTCAACTTTCATTTCGAATAGAAAGTCTGCCGCTTCTTGACTGCGTACCGTCCATGAGCCTATTTGCATATCAAGGGAGTGGACTTCATCGACTAATTCTTCAGACACAATCCCATAGCTTGGGTTGAACCATTCCGCATAGGTTGAAAACTCCTGCAAAGCTTCCGCTGTTGTATCGGCAAGATGATACGTCAGTACACCGATGGGAACTTGAGGAAGAAGCTGATCCATCTTTTTCATGGATTCAAAGTTAAAAGATTGAATGATGATTTTTTCATTCTGGGGTTTATCCAGATTTTGTTTTTCTAATGCTTCTGCCACTTCTTTTTCAATGCCAGGATAAAGCTCCGGAGCCTTTAATTCTATTAAGATCCCAACTTTACCGTGGTAACGCTCAAGAACCTCTTCAAATGTCGGGATCGTTTCTCCAGCAAATTGTTCCCCTTTCCAGCTTCCTGCATCAAGGCTTTTAAGCTGCCCAAGTGTTAACTCCCCTACTTTTCCAGTTCCATCTGTCGTACGATCCACCGTTGTATCATGGATCACCACTAATTCACCATCTTTACTTCTTTGAACATCGATTTCAATATAATCGGATTTCATATCAACTGCCAGATCAAAACCAGCAATCGTATTTTCAGGAGCATAACCCGCTGCCCCGCGGTGCGCTACATTATCTACCTGTTTCCTCTCGCCTGCTGTAGGCTCTTCTGCAAACACCTGACTGATCGGGCTGAATAACAACGAAAAGGCAACCCCTGTACCTACTAATAATTTTTTGCTCATTTTATTCATCTCCTAACTAAAATATGTATTCACCTACATTCTAGAAAAGGGATGTTAAACCGATATGTTGATACAATTAGAGCTTGATAAAGATATTGTTAACAAAATCCGGTCTTTTTCCTCACGTTTTTTTACAAAGTTACTTGCTAATAATGTCGCGCCAGTGCCAAATAAAAAACCGGTGGTCAGCTGCCTGATCCCCGGCAATCCTTACAATTTCTAATACTCACCCTTTAAAATAAAGCAATACAATGAGGAAAATAATGAGTCCTATTAAGAAAAGCGGGCCAACCCCCATACTGTATACGATGTAGATTTTAGCGTGGAGGATAATCCGGATGACATGGATGATAAGTAAGAAGAAAAGAACAAAGATGACGGCATTCACATTGGCGTTCCGTTTCAAAGAATCAGCCCCTATCTAGAGCTTTACTAGTCTTCCAATAATAAAAATTGAACTTGTACTATGAATCTTTTTATATAGATATTTCACTTCAGCTATTATTATTCGTCCATTTTCCTCAGCCTGACCCATTCATCGGAGATTGGCGTCTATATTCTTAAAAAAACGTCTGCCATATAAATGGCAGACGCTTATATTATTCTTCTAGTTTTGAATATACCGATTAAAAACTTCACCAAAGTCTTTTCTCGTATTCGCATTGTAATGATCATTCATCCATTCAAATGCAAAGCTCGTCGTTTCCTTGAATTCATTCGAAATGTCATTATCATGGAAGCGATTATTTGCGATGAGGTCCCTGGCCATTGATAAACTCTTTTCTGCAGAATCGATTTTACGCTTTGCTTCTTGCTGTATGTGGGAGATAGCAAGTAGTGATTTGTAAAGGTCGGCGATTGCCTCTCCTTCTTTTTTGTCGATATCCACGGAAAAGGCTTGATTGCCCATGGTAAATTTAATTTCAAGATCCAAATCGATGGTGCCGGCTGTTTCTATGGATACGTTGCTGATTGGATGCTGATAATACTCATAACGGTAAAGGTTTCGTTTGCTGCTGGAGGCTTTCTCACCGTCTAAATGAATGAGCGCACGATTGGTGAAGCAGTATTCGTCGGTTTTGGACTTGATCAGGAAGTGGATTTTCTCTCCATCTTCATTTAGGACGTAATCATCTGACTGTGTTTTATCAAAGTCTTCTCTTTTGATGATTTTTCCGATGTCACTGATACCCAATGCATCACTTGCGAATTTCTTTAGCATGATTGATAACCTCTCTTTTCTTTTTTATTGATTTGGTGTTTTTACAATCCATCTAAATAGTAAGACATATATAAACACCCTGCTAATACCGCTGTTGATTTCCGTGCAAGACTTCGCTTTCCGCGGGCGGTTGGTGAGCCTCCTCGGCATTCGCCTGCGGGGTCTCACCTAACACGTTTTTCCCGCAGGAGTCTTCATCTTGCACTCCAATCAACAGCTGGAACGAGTTAAAACATAGATAAGCTTTAATAGAGACTAAACCTAAAAATCTCTCACTACTATGCTATCAATAAAAGGGTGAAAATGTAAGTATTTTAATAGGACCAACATCTTATGCATATGCTGAAGGAAATCATTTATATCTCCCATTCAATGTAATGAAAAAGAGCTCGAGGCAGCAGGGCCTCAAGCTCTATCAATGATCAAATTAATAAATCAGATACTCTTCACGTACTTCTTTAAATTCTTCAAGTTCTACTTCCCACTGTTCAACCATTTCATCGACACTTCTTCCTTCTTCTATTCCTTCTCGAACCCATCCGTTTCCGATGAGGTTATCGAAGAATGAGATGCCTGCGCTGTTTTCTGCGCGGAATTGGAAGTCTTCCGGATACATGTCATGAATAGTCTTGACGATGTGCAATCCTGTTTCTACAGGTTTGAAATCTTTTCTGTCAGTGACATGGATTTGGATCCCGTGTGACAGTTTTCCGGCGTGCTTGGATGATGCCGGAGTGAAGGATGCCGCTCTGAAGGTAACGCCTTCAAGTTCCAGGCCATTCAGTGCTGCTGCAAGGTCGGCTGCATTGATGAAAGGAGCACCGATCAGTTCGAATGGCTTTGTTGTTCCACGGCCTTCGGATACATTTGTCCCTTCGATCAACGCTGCACCCGGGTACACCAATGCCGTATCAAGTGTCGGCATATTAGGTGAAGGCATCACGAACTCCAGTGGTGTTTCATCATAATACATGCTGCGTTTCCATCCTTCCATTTCCACCACGGTCAGGTCTGCGCCAATTTCAAATTCAGTATTGAATAGCTTTGCAAGTTCCCCGACTGTCATACCATGGCGAAGCGGGATGCTGTATTTACCGACGAATGAAGAGTACTCCATGTCAAGCACCGGCCCTTCAACTTCTTTCCCGCTTAATGGATTTGGACGGTCCAGTACGACGATCGGGATATTATTTTCTTTTGCCGCTTCCATGGCATATGCCATCGTGTAGATATAGGTGTAGAAGCGAGTTCCTACATCCTGGATATCAAATAGCAGGACTTCAACATTTTCAAGCATTTCAGGTGTCGGCTTTTTCGTTGCTCCATATAAGCTGTATACCGGAAGGCCCGTTCTTTCATCGATATAGAATTCTACATATTCACCAGCCTGTGCATCCCCGCGGACACCATGCTCCGGTCCGTAAAGGGCTGTCAATTCAACATCCGGGTCATTATGCAAAGTGTCTACGATACTGTTCAGCTCTTGATCGACTCCTGTAGGGTTCGTGATCAAGCCTACTTTTTTCCCTTCGATGAGGTGCTTTTCTTCTTTTAGAAGCTGCTCGACACCAAGTGAGAATTCCTTATGCTTGCCTTTCCCCTTTCCATGTCCGTAACCGTTACCTTTTCCGTTATTATCATGGGCAGACCCTGCTGACATCGTCGATAGGACCAGGACCAATGTGAGTAGTGCAATCATCCACTTTTTCAAGAACTTTCCCTCCTGTTTTTATAAAATAGTGCTGGTAATCACCGCTGTTGATTTCCGTGCAGGACTTCGCTTTCCGCGGGCGGTTGGTGAGCAGGTCTCACCTAACACACTTTTCCCCCAGGAGTCTTCGTCCTGCACTCCAATCAACAGCTAAAACCAGCTGAAATCAACAACAATTTTCATTTAGCCAGTAAAATTAATACGTCAAGCCGCGACCAAATTCGTATAGAGTGCCTTCATCCACGCCTGGGATTGATACCGGCAGCTTGCCGCCAGGTGTGTTCGTTCCGAAAATCGTCGCCGCGGTTGCTTTAAAGCTTGCTGTACGGAATCCGTATTGAGCAAGATACGCGTCCACTTCGCTGTTATACGCCATGACGTCATATGGGTTACGGATACCCAGTGCAATCACCGGTGCTTCTGTTACTTCCCCTAACGTTTTTACCATCTGCATCTGCACACTCTCAGGAGATCTGCCTGAAACATTATAAGTGTAGGTTCCGACAATGACAGCTGATGCATCTCTAATTTCTGCTTTCTGCTCATCTGTCAGCTGATAGGTTGATGCAACCTCGATGACAGATGTATTTTCATGCTGCTCTTTCACGGCATTCCCAAGGTCCTGGACAAAAGATCTTCCTACTACGACGATCTTTTCATCTTCAGACGGGTTCATGGGAAGTGCATCCTCGTTCTTCACAAGTGTGACGGAGCGTTCTGCCGCTTCTTTTTCAACTTGCTTATGTTCTTGGGATCCAACGATTTCACTTGCCTGTGCGATTTTTTCTTCCAATGGAAGAGGTGTTTCTTCCTTGATGACACCACGCTTGATTTTCAGAGTCAGGATTCTTTCAACCGACGCTTCAATTCTGTCAACTGTCAGTTCCCCGCTGTCGACCGCATCGAGCAGCCCTTGTCTTACTTCACTTAGTCCGACTGGCATAAGGACGATATCCGTTCCTGCTTTCACTGCTCTGACAGCAGCATCCACTGGGCCGAAATGATCTGCGATCGCCTTCATGTTCATCGCATCTGTCGTGATGAGACCTTCATAGCCCATTTCTTCCCGCATCAATTCTGTCAGCACTTTATGAGAAAGAGTGGCTGGGACTGCAATTTCTTCTCCTGTTTTTTTCGATATTGCTTTGGAATCGTCAATCTTAGGGAACGTGACGTGTGCCGTCATGATCGCATCGATTCCAGCATCCATGGCCTTCTGGAATGGATACAGTTCCACTTCCATCAAACGTTCTTTATCATGCGGGACTTCAGGAAGCCCTAAGTGAGAATCCACCGCCGTATCCCCGTGACCCGGGAAATGCTTGGCTGTGGCAGCTACACCGGTTGATTGAAGTCCTTCAGTGTAAGCCACACCCATTTCCGCGACCAAATCAGGATCTTCCCCGAAAGAACGAACACCGATTACCGGGTTGTCAGGATTATTATTGACATCCATCACCGGTGCAAAGTTGACGTTAATTCCAAGAGAATGCAGCTCTTCACCGATTGCTTTTCCCACGTTATGGGCAATCTCAGGTGATCTTGTGGCACCCAATGCCATATTCCCCGGAAAATCGGTTCCGGATTGAAGTCGTGTAACAATCCCGCCTTCCTGGTCGATTGTCATAAGTAAACCGTATTTTTCTGCAGCCTCTTGATAATCAGCTACCAATTTCGTCGTTTGTTCCGTTGTGACCACATTTTCACGGAATAAAATAACCCCTCCGAGATGATAGTCTTTTACCAATTGTTCGATTTCAGGAAGCATTTCTGTTACATTTTCACCGTTCCAATTTCTGAAGTCAGGCATCAGCATCTGACCGATTTTTTCTTCGATTGTCATGTTCGCGATGGCCTCGTCTACAAGGTCATAGCGCTCTCCTTCTTCCTTCACGATCATAGTCTTGGATGCCGGTTTGCCTTTCTTCCCTTTTTCAGGAGCAGGCTTTACATGAACAGCAATGCGATCTGTGAAGTCCCCGTTCGTCAAAGTGATAAAGGATTTACCGTTCTGACCGGTTAACGTGACTTTTCCGTTTTCATCAACAGACGCTACATTCTTGTTGGATGAACTCCAGTCCAGGCCTTCCGACACAAAGGTGAAGTGTCCGTCCGCGTAAACATTCATTGCTTTCAATCCGATTTCCTCACCTGTATTCGAAACAACCACTTGCGGAGCATTCTGATAGATGATGAGATCTTTCAACGGACTCTCTGCTTTCGCTTGATTCATCGGCATTCCAGAGATGATCATCGCCAGTACGAGCACCGTTAAAGAGAATACCTTGTACGTATGTTTCATCCTTTCTCCTCCTCTATTTCTATTTAATAACTTCGTTTCTCCCAACCTGTGAAAACAGGGGAAAGCTTTTCACCATTTGAAAGCTTCAGCTCGATATCTTTCACATACCAGCCTCTATAATTGGCATACGAATCTGTTTCGTAAGTAAAACGAATGAATTTTGTGCCCGCAGGTATCAAGACTTCTTCTTCTGACCAGTCTTCACTGTTTCCAGTAAAAGAAGTTCCGGCAGCCGTCCACGTTTCTCCATCAGTCGATGTTTCGACATGACCGAAGTCGGAATCTTTCTCGATCCGATACCAGGTATCAAAGAATAAAGAAGCATCCTCCCCAACATTCACTTCTGCTGTCAAACTGCGGTTCAATTGATCACCATATCCAGAAAACCAAGCATCCTCTTTTTTAGGCATTTCCACAGGAATCGAGTCTGCGACTAATCGCGCAAAGGGACGTCTGGCCGTATTGGTCGATACCGTGCTTCGTGATGGATGGACACGGTTTGTCAGCAGGATGGCAATCGTGTCATTATCCTGGTTGACAACGATTGATGTTCCTGTATAGCCTGTATGACCAAGAGAGTTCTCATCTGATAACCCATCCATGAACCAGCCCTGGTTCAATTCCCAGCCTAGCCCGTGGTCATCACCCGGAAATTCGGGGATTTGATTTTCAGAAAGCAGTTTGATCGTTTCAGGCTTCAGGATCTGCTTACTTCCATAGCGCCCTTCTTTTACAAACATGTGAGCAAATTTCGCCAGGTCTTCCGCTGTGGAGAATACCCCTGCATGCCCTGCAACACCGTCCAGCGACCAGGCATTTTCATCATGTACTTCCCCCCATACAAGCCCTCTTCCGATCGCCGGCTGATATTCAGTTGCAGCGATTCTTTCTTTCAGCGAAGCTGGAGGGTTATACATCGTATCCTTCATTCCCAGGGGCTGAGTTATATTTTCTTCCACAAATTCATCTAGACGCTGCCCGGATAATCGTTCGATGATGGCACCTAATGTAATCATGTTTAAATCACTGTATGTATAGGCGGTGCCGGGTTCGTTCGCAAGCGGATGATTGAATACAATCTGCATCCTGTCTTCCCTATCTTTCCCCTTACTATAAAGAGGAATCCATGCCGTGAACCCAGATGTGTGTGTCATCAACTGCCTGATCGTGACGTCTTCTTTCCCATTTGCCGCAAATTCCGGTATATAGTCCGCAACCGGATCATCCAGCCCGAAAGCTCCATCCTCGTAAAGGATCATCGCTGCCGTCGTGGTGAAGATTTTACTGATGGATGCGAGGTCGAAAATCGTATCCTTCTCCATCGAGATCGGAGAATCTGTTTCAGTGAAATCACCATCCGTGTAGCGGTAAGCCTCCCCGTAAGCATCATGCTTTACGATATGCCCGCTTCTGGCGACAAGAGCCACGGCCCCCGGCATGACACCTTCAGCAATCTTCTCTTCCATCAAAGGATCTATTCTGTCTAAAGTCGATTGAATCATGCCTGCTCCACGAGCTGAACCCGGGTGGAGGACAGGCGATGAAGGTGCCGGATTCCCCCATGTGAATGCAGGATGTGCCCGGACATTTTCTGCTTGGGGTACTGCCCTGTCATTTTCCCCACCTTGAGCAAGCACTGCGGGACTAAATAACGAGGTACACATTAAAGCGGTTAAAGCAATTGAAACTGGTTTCTTTTTCATCCATTTTTACCTCCTTCTGCCCATAAATGTAAGGGTTTCCATTTTACTCTACTATTCTAGTTTATGGAATTAAAAGTATAGATGTCTATACCACATAAGTCCTGTTAATGAGCAGAATGTCGGAATTAGGTATGACATATGGACTGTTTTGAATATTTTGATTATTTATGTCGAGCTGGAATAGAGCTTTGTAGGTTAAGAGAATAAAAGTTAGCAGGGGTATTAACCCATCCATCTTTGAACCCATAACACTGCTTATATATAATCTTCACTAAGAAACCTTTTAGAAAAGGGGGTAACCAGCATGAGTAAACCTATCATCGTCCTGATCAGGAAGGATCTTCGTCTGCATGACCATCCCGCGCTTTATCATGCTTCAAGGGAGGCGCAGGTCATTCCGCTCTACGTACATGATGAAAGCCTGTCAGGGTCTGGTGAAGCAAAGAAATGGTGGCTTCACAGGAATCTGGAGCATTTCCAGGAATCACTTGAAGCGATCGGCGGTTGCCTGCTGTTTGATAGAGGCGAACTGAAAAAGGTGCTCCCAAAGTGGATTAAAAAAACAGGGGCAAGTGCCGTTTACTGGAACCGGGTATACGAACCCGGGACATTTGAAAGTGATAAGAAGCTTGCCGATGAGCTGTCTGAGGAAGGAATAACAGTGAAGACTTATGAAGGTACCCTTTTGATGCCCCCGTGGAAAATTACGAAAAGTGACGGGTCGCCTTATAAAGTGTACACGTCATACTATAAGACTCTCAGAAAAGAAGAGATCCCGAAGCCTGTTCCGAAAGTGAAATCATTGTCTGCCCCTGATATTGATGATAAAGGACTATCACTTAATGACTTACACCTGTTTCCGAAAATCGCCTGGTATAAAATCATGGACAACATCTGGAATCCAGGTGAAAAGGCAGCGATCAAACGATTGAAGCGGTTCAGTAAAGAAGTCCAGGATTATGATGAGGGAAGGGATTATCCCGCGGCAGGTATCCATTCCACACTCTCCCCTTACTTGGCAGTCGGCGCTGTTTCAGTAAGAAGTGTGTTCCACCATTTCACTGAACGAATTGAAACACAAACCGAGCCGTTCATCAAACAGCTGATATGGAGGGACTTCTCCTATTCCGTCCTCCTTCACTTCCCACAGTCGCCGAAAGAGCCGCTTCATGAGAAGTTCAAAGCATTCGAGTGGGAAGCCGATGATTCACATTGGCAAAGCTGGATCAAAGGAAAAACCGGTTATCCGATTGTCGATGCCGGCATGAGGGAATTATGGGCGACCGGTTTCATGCACAACCGTATCCGGATGATCACGGCCTCCTTTTTAACCAAACATCTATTGATTCCATGGCAAAAGGGAGCAGAGTGGTTCCTTGATACGTTGATTGATGCCGATACCGCCAATAACTCGATGGGCTGGCAATGGGTAGCCGGCAGCGGCTTCGATTCGTCCCCTTACTTCCGCATCTTCAACCCGACCCTTCAGAGCAAGAAGTTTGATGGTGACGGGAAGTACATCCGGATGTGGGTACCTGAACTTAAAGATATGCCGTCCAAGTACATCCATTCCCCTTCCTCAGCACCTGATGATGTTTTGGAAGAAGCGGGAGTGAAACTTGGTGTGGACTATCCGAACCCGATCGTCGATCATAAAGCTGCCAGGAAGAGGGCGCTTGAACGGTTTGAACAAATAAAATAAACAGGAATACCGCCAGTGAGATGGCGGTGTTCCTGTTTATTTTTTCACACACTCTTGTGGAAAGATTTTTTTGAATAAGAGAGCTGTACTGAATGTCATCATAATTAATATAAGAACGCTGGCAAACGGAGCAAGACCCCTGCCTTCTTCAAATCCGTCCAATATCCCCGAGTAAACCCCTGCCATAATGGCTGTTAAGATGAGGCTGATTGTGCGCATAAAATCCCCCCTTTAAACTGTTGATCAGCAATTAAATAAAGGCCACGGCAAATGCCACTGTCCAGCTCCCTGCCAGAAAAATGAGGCTGGAAAGAAAATAGAGGCTTATCCCGTATGTACCGGCTGCTTCATATTGATGTTTATAGGCATTGTTCGTGATGAATTTTGCTGTTGTACCAGCTGCATTCTTACTCGCCCGATTGGTGATGTTTGTAATCCAGCCCAACCCGAAGAAACAAAGGCTCGTGACGAAAATCGTATCTATGAAACTCCATTCTCCAAGCATGCTCAGGGTATAAGACCCGCCTGTCATTAAAAGAAGGATGATAAAAATGATCGTGCCTTTAAGGAATTTAGGATGAATCAATCTTTGTAATGATTTTCCGATAAAGTCAATAGCAAATGCCCCCGCCGTCAATGCAATTAAAAGGACGATTGTAAAACCGACATTCACATAATAATTCATGATCTCCCTCCCTGACGCTTTCAAATAAGAATGATGTGTTCAACTCTTTATACGGTGTGTGGTTGGAAAAAGTTTCAATTAATTCACCATGTTTTCCACAAATTGCAAAACTTTCTCCCAACTGTATACGTCAAATTGGTAGAATGGAGAGGACGAAAGCGGGTGATTTTTTGCATAAAAATCAAAGAGAAGCCTTTCCTGACTCATCAAGGGACCTCATCCTGGAAAAAGCGATGAGTGAATATGGCAACGACATTTATTACATAGTGTATTCGTACGTGAAGGACCACAGCCTCGCTGAAGACCTGACGCAGGAAGTGTTTGTGAAGGTCTACAGGAAGATGGATACCTTTCGCGAGGAATCATCGTTAAAGACATGGATCGTCCGCATGGCGATCAATCACTGTAAGGACTATTTAAGGCGATGGGATACGAGGATGATTTCTTTCACAAATACCATCAATGATATGGTGAAGGGAAAGTTCGGCACGCCTGAGCAAAGTCTCATTCAAGAAGAAACCAACAGTGAACTAATAGAGAAATTATTATCGCTGCCAGTGAAATATCGTGAAATCATTTTTTTATTCTATTTTGAGGAAATGAAGCTGGCCGAGATTGCTCAGTGTATGGATCTGAACATCAACACAGTCAAAACACGTTTAGCAAAGGGAAGAAAGTTGTTGGGGGCAGCATACCAAAGCAGTGAGGTGTATAACAATGGATAAATTGAGTCGACTGCGTGGAATGATGAAAGAAGAAACATTTAAAGGTCATGGATTTACTGATGAAATGAGAAGAAATATATTAAATGAGATACATTCTGGCGGAAGCAAATCTTCCTATGGAAAGAAGTCTGTGCTTGCCCCGGTGATGACAGCCGTATTCATGCTTGCCTGCCTTACTCTGTTTGTATATATAGGCGGGAGCCAGCTTGAGTTATTCCAGGGGAAGAATGCGAGCCAGGCTGACTTTCAGCAGCTGGACCTGAAAGTTGATGAAGATGACACAAAATGGAGTGAAAAAATCAAATTGCCTTCCGTAGTTCCATTTGAAGTGGTGGACCGAACTTACAAAACCACTCCACATGATGGATTTGATACCTTTTCTATAAAATTATTCGGACCCGAGAAACAGAGATTGACGATCAGTATGGATATCGGACTTGAATCAGGAACACCCGCCATGTACGAACCGGTAAAAATCCGGGGTGTGACAGGAAGCTACCGCGAAAATCGGGAATTAAGAACAAGCCACCTAGTATGGTATGAAGACGGAATTTTCTACTCCATGGGTTACAACCCCCGCATGTCAGATATGGTTCTTGATAAAGCAGATATGGTGAAGATAGCAGAGTCTTTTCAGAACTGAACGAGAAAATGATTATGTCACAGGACATAATCATTCTTTCGTTTAATTAGACCCATAGGTTGTTTTAACATAGTTATTGTTTTTATCATAATAAACCTTTTTCCAGAATTGCTCACTTGTATCATTGTAGTTGTATATAACGTAATAGGTCGTCCTGTTAAGCCCCTCATATTTCCACGATAGACTTCCGTATCCTCCCGGAGGCCCTTCAATGCTTCTATTGTAATCCCCTGCAGCCGAAGCCGGGGTTACAAAGAGCATCATTGCAGAAAAAATCAGTCCCAATGCAAACATTGCTTTCATTCCATTTTTCCATGCATTTTTCAACCTGCCATCTCCCTACTATTCCATTATTTACAAATTACAATACTCTCTAAGCATAATTCCATTTATTGTATTTTTCAATAGAATAATAGTCAAAAAGGAGGGAATAAATGTTCATCAAAAAAGAGGGGCATGCATTTTACACCACCGGCATTCACTTATGATTCTATTTTCTTTCTCCCTTTACAGCCCGCATGTCTTCATTCTCCACATATAAATGGACAACAAGGGTTTGCTCTTTTACTTCCTTGTTCGAATCCAATAGGGTTTCAAATGAGGTTTTAATGATCCTTCCTTCAATAAAGCAGGACTCTTTTCGTTCATCCTTGAAAGTTAATAAAGTCCCTGCCTCTTTCATCTTCAACAATGGAGTAATGTCTTCGAACTCCTGCTTATGAAAAATTTCGGAATGGCCCTCTACACAAAAGTGAACGTACACAGCACAACTCCCCTTCATCAAGTTTATAGTTTACGCATGTAGTACCCGACTATGCTGGAACCAAAACATACCTCGATGAAGGGGAAGACGAAGATCTGTTAACAGGAGGACACTGAAACTCGGCCTCATAAAAAGCAATATTTCACTCTTTACTTTTCGAAATTTTCCTTATTTTCTAATACACTCGTGATATACTCTTTTTAAAGGAGAGCTGTTTTCTAAAAGATTGTTGCTTTTCGTACATAATCCACTAGTCCGGATACAGCTTGTAGACTTGTTCTTTTCGTACTCAAGCTTACCAAAAGACAGACTTACCATCAGTGTGCAAAGCAACAACGTATACGAAAAGAGCCGGAAGGAGAGATGAAGATGACAACCACAACTTATCCAATCTTTGAAACGGATCGCCTGATTTTAAGGCAGATTACAAATGAGGACGTCAATTTTTTATTTGAACATTATACTTCCAGGGAAGTCCTGCAGTATTTCGGAATGAGCCCCATCTCTTCTAAAGAAGTGGCAGAGAAAATGGTAGAGAACTTTGAAAAGCAGTTCGAAGTTGGAGGCCCGATGCGCTGGGCGATCGTGGATAAAAGCACGGATGAGATGATGGGGACTTGCGGGTTCCACGGGATAGCAAAGTCCTATAAACGCTGTGAAATCGGATACGACCTTCATCCTGATTATTGGGGGAACGGTATTATGGGGGAAGCGTTAAAACCGCTTATTACGTATCTTTTTATAGAAAGAGAAATGAACCGTATCGGAGCGGTCATTGTCCCAAATAACCAGGCTTCTTCCAGAGTTGTGGAGAAACTCGGTTTCCGCCGGGAAGGGCTGCTGCGGGAATATATCCTGCAGGAAGACACCATGTATGATGCTTATATGTATAGTATGTTAAAGAAAGAATGGCTGGATTAGTTATGAGATAACCCTGGTTGGGCAATAATGGTCAGTGCAGATGAAACAATTGCGCAAGCACCTGGTTATGCCCGGCACACTTACGGCGAGCTTGCAAAAAGGTGTCCTTTGCCTTATGGGAAGCTCGCTTTTTTGCATTTTCCAGGATGCCGGCGCTGGACGACCTCGTCCATTATGAAGAAGGAGGCTGGTTGTATGGTTCAGCAGCTATTTCATCAATTCTTGCGCTGGCCTTTATTATTGCGGATTTTCCTGATAGCCATAAGTCTGATGACGTTATTTGGCATCCTTATACATTTTATCGAGCCTGACACGTTTCCGTCCTATTTTGATGGAATCTGGTGGGCCATCATCACGATGTCGACAGTAGGCTACGGTGACCTGGTACCCGCTTCAAACGAAGGCAGGGTTTTCGGTATCATCCTTATCTTGGTCGGTGCTGGTTTTCTATCTACATACTTCATTACATTAGCGACTAATACAGTGATGTCACAAAATGCATATATGGAAGGGAAAGCTGAATTCAAAGGAAAGGGACACGTGGTGATCATAGGCTGGAACGAGCGTGCCAGGGAGATTATCAGTCAATTGAGCTCCCTTCATTTCCGCGGGGAGATCATTCTGATTGACGAAACGCTAGAAAAGAATCCATACCGGAATCACCATATCCATTTTATCAAGGGGTCCCCATTTAAGGATAAGGTTCTGAAAAAAGCAAGTATGCAGGAAGCTTCGGTCGCCATCATCACCGCGGATCAGAACCGAAACGAAGTGGAAGCCGATATGCATACGGTCCTGACGCTGCTTGCGGTAAAAGGCAATCACCCCGATGTGTATACTGTCGTGGAAATCCTTCAGAAAGACCAGGTCATTAATGCTGAGCGTGCGGGGGCAAATGAAGTGGTTCAAACCAACATGCAGACAAGCTTTGTCATGATCAACAGCATCATTTCACAGGGGATGTCAAAAACCATCCTGAAACTGCTGAATCACCTTAAAGGAAATCACCTTCAGCTTGTACCGATCACAGAAGACTGTGTAAATGAAACCTTTCAAAGTTTAAGCCAGAGGCTTCTGGATAGAAATATCATTCTGCTCGGAATCAAAAAGGGGGATGAAACCTCTGTGAACCCCCCGTTGACGACCGTGGTCGAAGCTTCGGATGAATTGCTTGTCATCACAAATTAAGGTATACGAAAAGAAGCTGACTCTATTCCATTGAGTCAGCTTCTATCCTTTGTATGGCTTCCGATATTTAATTCGTCATGATGACATCTTCGAGTTCCTTTACGAGCTCCCGGCCGATGTCGACATATTTATCCGGAATACTTGCGTCAGGATCCTCCGGCTCGGAAAATTGATTGACCGTTCCGGAAAAGTCACCGGCAGATGCAAAGTCATCAAGACCTCTTTGATACTTGTGTCCAAGCAGGAACGGCTTGCCGAATTCTACCGTCGCCCCTCTGGAATCAAGCTGACCGTCAACTGCCCTGAAAGGAACACGCAGGAATTGATAGCCGACCTCGTCGTCTATTTTATAATCAAAGTACCCATGGTCATAATCCCAGTTACCGCCGATTGTATACCCGAGCGGTTTCAGCAGCTGTTCGAGCTTATACAATTGATAATGTTTACCTTCAATATTGGATGAAAGCTCAATCACTCACATCAATCCCCTTTCTTTAGGAGTAGTTTTTCCAAAAGAGGGGGAAAAATGTATAAAAAGAACGCGGAGAATTGGATTCTCACGCGCTCTTCATTCTGGTTATTTTAAACGTTTTTCCAATTCTGCTTTTTTCTCTTCGAATCCAGGTTTCCCAAGAAGGGCGAACATGTTCACTTTGTATGCTTCCACCCCTGGCTGGTCAAACGGATTGACGCCGAGCAGGTATCCGCTCATCGCACATGCTTTCTCGAAGAAGTATACCAGATAGCCGAAAGTGTAAGCATCCATCGCCGGAATTTCAACAATCAGATTAGGCACTCCGCCATCTGTATGGGCAAGAAGTGTCCCTTCGAATGCTTTGTTGTTCACAAAGTCGACGGTTTCCCCTGCAAGATAGTTCAAGCCGTCAAGGTCACTGTCAGCCTTTTCGATTTTCAGCTCGTGGCGCGGTTCCTGTACTTTGATAACCGTTTCAAAAAGATCACGGCGTCCTTCCTGAACATATTGTCCAAGGGAGTGAAGGTCTGTGGAGAAATTAGCCGAAGAAGGGAAGATCCCTTTCTGGTCTTTCCCTTCACTTTCGCCGAACAGCTGCTTCCACCATTCAGAAAAATATTGCAAGCCAGGCTCATAGTTTATCAGCATTTCAATTGTCTTGCCTTTGTTGTAAAGGACATTACGGACTGCTGCGTATTGATACGCCGGGTTCTCCGTCAATTCAGACTTGCTGAAGTCTTCGCGTGCTTCTGCAGCACCTTTCATCATTTGATCGATTTCAACACCGCTCACCGCGATCGGAAGCAGACCAACCGCTGTCAGAACAGAGTAACGGCCCCCGACATCATCAGGTACAACAAATGTTTCGTAGCCTTCGTCATTAGCAAGTGTCTTCAAGGCACCCTTTGCTTTATCCGTTGTAGCATAGATACGTTTGCGTGCTTCTTCGACACCATACTTCTCTTCCAGCATCTTGCGGAAAATACGGAAAGCGATCGCCGGCTCGGTAGTCGTACCGGATTTCGAAATCACGTTGATCGAGAAGTCTTTCCCTTCAAGCAGATCCATTAAATCTCTCATATAAGTCGAGCTGATGTTCTGCCCAAGGAAAAGCACCTGCGGAGTCGAACGCTTCTCTTTTGGAAGAGCATTGTAGAAGCTGTGATTCAGCATTTCGATTGCCGCACGGGCTCCAAGGTAAGATCCGCCGATCCCGATGACAAGCAGGATATCAGAATCATTCTTGATTTTTTCAGCTGATTTCTGGATGCGGGAGAATTCTTCTTTATCATAATCGACAGGAAGATCGACCCATCCCAAGAAGTCACTTCCTGCACCTGTTTGTTCGTGTAATGAATGATGTGCGACTTTCACTGCATCACTTAAGTATGTAAGTTCATGTTCTCCAAAAAACGATAACGCTTTTGAATAATCAAAACGAATGTGTGTCATAACCATCCTCCGATTAATTTATTTTCTTCTATCTCACTTTATCGAATGCTGAGACGATAATCAAGAACGCGCCATTTATGTAAGCGCAGTCATGATGAAATTTTTCTTCCCTTGATGATTTTCCCCTGTTTTTGGTGATTTAAAACAAAGATTTTGCTTCGAACTCCGCGGTTGATTTCCGTGGAAGACTACGCTTTCCGCGGGCGAGCGTGGAGCCTCCTCGGCAAGCCTGCGGGGTCTCCACTGCTTCGCTTTTCCCGCAGGATTCTGCGTCTTCCACTCCAATCAACCGCTGGAATCACCATAATATTAATAATGGAGGATAACTAAAAATAAACAAAAGGTGAGATTACACCATGAATTAATAGCAACTTTCGTTCATGTCCGATTTAATTAGTATTATCAACTTATAGAAAAAGAGCAGCCGTAAAAGCTGCCCTTTTCCAATGAACTATTATAAAGAAGCTCTAAGAATAGCAAGAACATCTTCTTTGTTGAGTTTGTTGAAGTTGCCGAATTCTCCGTTTGCCATTGCTTTGTCGGCCATGAGGTCGAGTTTGCTGTCATCGATGTCATAGTCGGCAAGGCTTGATGGGGCGCCGATTGAGCTCCAGAATTCACGAAGCTTTGAAATTCCTTCAAGCGCCGTTTCTTCTTCTGTTTTCCCGGTCGGGTCGACGTCGAATACGCGCTCCGCCATTTGTGCGAAACGTGAAGGGTTCACCTTCAAGTTGTGCTTCATCCAGTTCGGGAAGAGGATGGCAAGTCCGCCGGCATGAGGGATATCATACACAGCTGATACCGCATGTTCAATGTTGTGACTCGCCCAATCGCCGCGGTAGCCCATTTGGAGCATTCCGTTTAACGCGATTGTCCCTGAATACAAGATCGTTTCACGAAGCTCGTAATTCTCCAGATCATTAATCAATTTAGGTGCCGCTTCAATGACCGTTCTTAATGTGCTCTCACACATACGGTCCTGTAAAGGCGTGTTTGTTGCATCGTTAAAATACTGTTCAAATACGTGGGACATCATATCAACCATACCGTAAACGGTGTGATTTTTCGGTACCGTGAACGTATTCACCGGATCGAGGATCGAGAATTGCGGGAATGTCACAGGGCTTCCCCATCCGTACTTCTCCTGAGTTTCCCAGTTTGTGATAACAGACCCTGCATTCATTTCAGAACCCGTGGCAGCAAGTGTAAGCACCGTGCCGAATGGAAGGGCTTCATGAGCCACAGCTTTCTTCGTCACAAGATCCCATGCATCACCGTCATATTTCGCACCGGCTGCAATCGCTTTTGTACAGTCGATGACACTTCCACCGCCGACTGCAAGGAGGAAGTCAATGTCGTTTTCCTTACAGATCTTCACACCTTCTCTAACAGAAGAAAGACGAGGATTCGGATCTACACCCGGAAGCTCATGCACTTCTGCATCGATACTATTTAAAAGGGATACCACTTCATCATATAGGCCGTTACGTTTAATGCTTCCTCCGCCATAAACGAGAAGCACTTTCTTTCCATATTGAGGCACCAATTCTTTCAATTGCTCCACTTGACCCTTACCAAAGATCAGCTTTGTCGGGTTATAATAAGTAAAAGTATTCATCCTATGTTACCTCCTTTTATAATGACAGGCTTGCTAAATCCACGTCGCCTGTTCACTCACTTTTCTATTATCGAATATATCTTTCCCAAATTGCAAAGAACTTGCACACAGAAAAACTTTCTTGTGTGGAATAAGTGTAAAAGGTTTGGACATCTTATAAATGAGCCATTGTTTAAGGAGGAAAAATGACATGAGTGCAATTCAACGTATTGCTTTGGTTCTGACGATCATCGGTGCCATTAACTGGGGACTAATCGGATTCTTCCAATTTGACCTGGTAGCGGCCATCTTCGGTGGACAAGATTCTGCTCTATCCCGCATCATTTACGGATTAGTAGGAATCGCCGGTCTCATAAATCTCGGATTATTATTCAAGCCAACAGAAGAGATCGAGAGAGAGCCGCACACAGAACCGACACGCTAACTTTAAAGATAAAGGCCCGTCCCTCTCTAAGCAGTGAGGGACGGGCCTTTTATGTATTTTGATTTTACCCCGTCCTACGGTTTCCATTATTTGTTAAAGTAAGCATAAATCCTAATAATTCAGCATATCTCTCTAAAAGTCAGCATAAAGTTTGTTCCTGTCGATGCATAGGGTCCGATATACTCCCAAATATCAACATTCAATCCCCATTCCACAAAAAAGGTGACTCATCGCCAAAACTTGAGTCACCATACCCATCATTTCAACAACTTTTTAAGTATTTTCAATCCAAATTTCGCATTCGGATACCGGAAACTGAAATCAAATTTGGTGGTCTGTTTCAGAATGCTTTTATAATGAGTGAATGTGGCAAAACTGGATTCCCCATGATAATTCCCGATTCCGCTCTCCCCTACTCCCCCGAACGGCAGATAAGGGGTGGCAAGATGCATCAGCGTGTCGTTCACGCAGCCCCCTCCGTACGAAATGGAACCGTTAACCTTATCCACCACATTATCGTCACTCGTAAACAAATAAAGGGCCAAAGGTTTGGGACGATCATTGATAAACTCGATCACATCATCCAGGCTCTCATATTCCATCACCGGGAAGATCGGTCCAAAAATCTCATCCTGCATGACTGGAACGGACTGGTCTTTAGGTACCATAAGAGTAGGTTCGATCTTCAGACTGGCATGGTCCACCCGGCCGCCTGTCAAGATTTCGCCGTCCTGCAAATAATCCGTCAGTCGATTGAAGTGGCGTTCATTCACTATTTTTCCGTAGGTATCATTCGTCAGCGGATTTTTCCCGTAAAAATCCCGGACGGCTTTCTCAAATTCTTTAACGAATACTTCCTTCACGTTTTGATGAACGAAAAGATAATCAGGGGCAACACAGGTTTGTCCGGCATTCGTCACTTTACCGAAGGCGATACGTTTGGCTGCAAGCGATATATTGGCTGTTTCGTCGACGATGCAGGGACTCTTCCCACCAAGCTCTAATGTGACGGGGATGAGCTGTTTTGCTGCCGCTTCCATAATCACCTTCCCTACCGGTACACTTCCCGTAAAGAAAATATAATCAAACGGCTGGTCGAGCAAGCTTTGGGTCGTTTCGACTCCGCCCTCAATGACCGTGATATATTCAGGGTCGAAATGGGAATGGATCATATCCGAGATCAGATTTGAAGTATGCGGGGTCAGTTCTGACGGCTTGATTATTACCGTATTACCCGCAGCGATCGCCCCGATGATAGGAGAGAGTGCCAGCTGTAAAGGGTAATTCCACGGTGCGATGATGAGTGCCGCCCCATACGGTTCAGGGACCTTATAGGCTTTCGACCCAACATGCGTTTTCGCTGTTTTCACCTTCACCGGTGCAGCCCACTCATCAATATGCTTCAATGTAAATCTGATTTCTTCAAGCAGAATCCCGATTTCAGTGACGTAGGTTTCCATTTCAGATTTATTCAGATCCTGCTTCAATGCTTGCAGGATTTCTTTTTCATGTTCTTTGATGACTTTTGCCAGCTTTTCAAGCGTTTGTTTCCGCATGTCCAGCGGCTTCGTCCCGCCTTCTTTAAAAAAATGCTTTTGTCTTTCTATTGCGTTTTGTATGGATTTCCGGGATGCTTCTTCAATGGCTGCAGTCAATAAGATCCCTCCTGCTAATTAAAAATTTTAACCTTATTATCAATATAGCATGAGATGCAGTGTTAATTCTTATATAAAACACTGAAAAACAAAAGAACCTGCCCCCGTATAACTTGGGAGCAGGTTCTACCTATATGATGGGGTTATACCCAACCTCTGAATCTTGACGCCTCTGCCATTTTGCGAGCGCCGACCATGTATGCGGCTAGACGCATATTGACCCGGCGGTTCTGAGATGTTTCATATACATTGTTGAAAGCATCAATAAGTTTAGCTTCAAGCTTCTCGTTTACTTCTTCTTCTGACCAGTAGTACCCTTGGTTGTTCTGAACCCATTCAAAGTAGGATACCGTTACTCCCCCTGCACTTGCCAGTACATCGGGAACCAGCAGGATCCCTCTTTCGGAAAGGATGCGTGTCGCTTCAAGAGTAGTCGGGCCATTTGCAGCTTCTACCACAATGGATGCTTTGATATCATGAACATTTTTTTCAGTGATTTGATTTGAGATCGCTGCCGGTACCAGGATATCACATTCAAGTTCCAGCAGTTCCTTGTTCGTGATCGTATTTTCGAATAATGTCGTTACGGTTCCGAAACTGTCACGTCGATCCAATAGATAATCAATATCAAGTCCTGCTGGATCGTGCAGTGCACCGTGAGCATCAGAAATGGCAATCACTTTTGCACCGGCGTCATGCATGAACTTCGCCAGGAAGCTGCCTGCGTTTCCGAATCCCTGGATCACGACACGTGCACCTTTGATATCAATGCCGCGTTTTTTCGCAGCTTGCTCGATACAGATGGTTACCCCTTGAGCCGTTGCCTTTTCACGTCCCTGAGAACCGCCAAGCACGATTGGTTTCCCCGTGATGAAGCCAGGTGAATCATTTTCACGAAGCCGGCTGTACTCATCCATCATCCACGCCATGATCTGCGAGTTCGTATAAACGTCAGGTGCAGGAATATCCTTGGTAGGACCTACGATCTGGCTGATCGCCCGCACATATCCCCGGCTTAATTTTTCAAGTTCAGTAAAAGACATCGTACGGGGATCACAGATGATCCCGCCTTTTCCGCCGCCATAAGGCAGGTCGACGATGCCGCATTTTAAACTCATCCACATGGACAAGGCTTTTACTTCTTCTTCATCCACTTCGGGGTGAAAACGAACGCCTCCCTTAGTAGGACCGACTGCATCGTTATGCTGAGCACGGTAACCGGTAAACACTTTGATGCTGCCGTCATCCATTCGCACTGGAATCCGGACCGTCAACATGCGGATCGGCTCTTTCAGAAGTTCATACATTTCTTCGGAATATCCGAGCTTCGATAAAGCATCGCTAATGACATGCTGTGTAGAAGTAAACAGATTAAGGTTTTCTCCCATTTTAAACATTCGCCTCTTTATTATGTGATCTGAAACGTAGTTATTGTAACATATTACCTTGTACTAAACCATTGGCATTTTCAAAAAAATGATGATTCCTGATTTCGCACTTTAAAGGGACACTAACTATCTATTCAAAGCTGATGAAAAACGTGAAAATCAGCCTTTTTCAAGGTTTCACTCATCCCCATCAGTCTTATTTTGAGAGTACCTTTTTAATGCGGTCGATCGCCCAGTCCAGTTCTTCCTGTGAAATGACAAGTGGAGGAGCGAAACGGATCACCGTATCATGCGTTTCTTTACAAAGCAGCCCTTCCTCTTTCAACTGTTCGCAATATTTACGTGCCGGCTCATGAAGCTCGACTCCTATGAACAATCCTCTTCCGCGGACTTCCTTAATCATAGGATTATCTATCTCGCGCAGTTTACTCATAAAGTATTCTCCCAATTCCAATGAACGGTCAGCAAGCTTTTCATCAAGAAGTACATCAAGGGAAGCGACTGACACCGCACAAGCCATTGGATTTCCTCCAAAAGTGGAACCATGGGAACCCGGATTGAACACGCCAAGCACTTCATTGCTTGCAACCACACAAGAGATTGGGAATACTCCGCCGCCAAGTGCTTTTCCAAGGATGTACATATCAGGGTCTACACCTTCCCACTCACATGCAAACATCTTACCGGAACGCGCCAGGCCTGCCTGGATTTCATCAGCGATAAACAATACATTATTTTCTTTACAAAGCTCATAAGCTGCTTTCAAGAAACCTTCAGGAGGAATGACGATGCCCGCTTCACCCTGGATCGGTTCGATCAGGAATGCGGCTGTATTCGGGGTGATCGCTTCTTTTAGCGCATCAAGGTCACCATAATTAATCAGGTTGATGCCAGGAAGCATAGGCCCGAATCCACGCTTGTATTCCTCTTCTGAAGAAAGGGAAACAGCCGTCATCGTTCTTCCGTGGAAGTTTCCATTACACGCGATGATTTCCGCTTTGTTTACTTCCACGCCTTTTACATCATAAGCCCAGCGGCGTGCCGTTTTAATCGCTGTTTCAACAGCTTCGGCACCTGTATTCATTGGAAGGGCCATGTCTTTCCCTGTAAGCTTGCATATTTTCTCATACCAAGGAGCAAGCTGATCGTTGTGGAATGCACGCGAAGTCAATGTCACGCGATCTGCCTGATCTTTCAGCGCCTGGATGATTTTCGGGTGGCGGTGGCCCTGGTTGACCGCTGAATAAGCACTCAACATATCCATGTACTTAGTTCCTTCTGGGTCCTTCACCCAAACACCTTCTGCCTCTGAGATGACGATTGGAAGCGGGTGATAGTTTTTCGCACCATATTTTTCTGTTTGTTCGATAATAGAATGAGTATTCACTGACATAAAAAAGTTCCTCCTTAATGAAATTGCAGATAGCTTTTATTAAAAAATTGCAGCCTGCGGAAACTCTATCTTCAACTGCCGCAATTTAATACTTATACAAAAGGATGGAGCCCCTGCTAACAAAGGCTCCTCCCTATTTTCATGTGGTATTATAGTGTTTCTGAAGTTGTTTTCGCCTGCATATGAAGCAGCAGGTAGTCCGGTCCGCCGGCTTTTGAGTCGGTACCTGACATGTTGAATCCGCCGAATGGCTGGTATCCAACGATTGCTCCCGTACAACCCCTGTTGAAGTAAAGGTTACCAACGTGGAAATCTTCACGAGCCTGTTCGATCTTCGCACGGTTATTTGTGATGACCGCACCAGTCAAACCATAGTCTGTGTTGTTTGCAATCTCAAGCGCGTGATCGAAATCTTTCGCTTTGGAGAATGCGACAACAGGTCCGAAGATTTCTTCCTGCATCAGGCGCGCATCAGAACCAACGTCTGCAAAGATCGTAGGTTTCACGAAGAATCCTTTGGAATTGTCTCCTTCTCCGCCGATCATCAGCTTGCCTTCTTCTTTGCCTATTTCAACATAGCTCATAATCTTATCAAATGACGCCTGGTCGATCACTGGACCCATGAAGTTATCCTGGTCAACTGGATCACCAACCGTTAATTCTTTCGTTAATTCAACTGCACGCTCAAGCACTCTGTCGTATACATCTTCTACGATGACTGCACGTGAGCAGGCAGAACATTTTTGACCTGAGAATCCAAATGCAGAAGCAACGATTGATTGTGCTGCAAGCTCCAGATCTCCTTCGCTGTCTACAACGATTGTATCTTTACCGCCCATTTCTGCGATTACACGCTTCAGCCATTTTTGGCCTTTATGGACAATCGCAGCTCTTTCGTATATGCGCGTCCCTACTTCGCGTGAACCCGTGAATGAAATAAAGCGTGTCTTCGGATGATCAACTAAGTAGTCACCCACTTCAGCACCGCTTCCAGGAACGTAGTTGATAACACCTGCAGGAAGCCCTGCTTCTTCTAACACTTCGATGAATTTAGCTGCCACGACAGATGTCGTTGAAGCTGGTTTAAGAAGGACGGTATTACCTGATACGATTGCAGCTACAGCTGTACCCGCCATGATCGCAAACGCAAAGTTCCAAGGAGAGATGACTACGCCAACTCCAAGCGGAATATAATTGAACTGGTTGTATTCACCAGGACGGCTTTCTACAGGGAACCCATCTTTGATTCGAAGCATTTGACGCCCGTAGTACTCCATGAAGTCGATTGCTTCTGCTGTATCAGCATCCGCTTCCTTCCATGGTTTACCGGCTTCCTTCGTTAATAAAGCAGAAAATTCATGCTTACGGCGACGAACTATGGCAGAAGCACGGAACAGGATGTCTGCACGTGTTTCAGGTTTCACTTTGCGCCAGGTTTGGAACGTATCATAGGCAACATTCATTGCTTTTTCGGCAAGATCTTTGTCAGCTTTTGAAACGCGTCCTATAAGTTCTTCCTTGTTAGCCGGGTTAACGGAAACAATCTTATCTTCAGTCATCACACGCTCACCGCCGATAATCAACGGATAATCCTGCCCCAGGTAACTTTCTACTACTTTTAAACCTTCTTTGAATGCCTTCTGATTTTCTTTTAGTGAGAAATCCGTGAATGGTTCGTGCTTGTAAGGAATCATTTGGGTATTCCCCCTTTTAAACAAAGATTTTCATTCATCCCCTTAAACGAGGTTAATTAACAGGTATGCAAAAAAAATTTGCATTAAGAAAACCCTTACACTTATAATAATGCAAAAGATAGTTGCATTTTTCAAGAGTTTTTTAAAAATTTTTTCATTAAGCGTTTTCAATTTGATTTATTTTACTGAAATAATAATTATTTTACTGAAATAATAATTGCCGCCGTATGAAACCTGTCAGACGAAGTATTCGTACCATAAATTTCGAGGAGAGAGACAGCATGCAGGAATTCGAAAAACGATTATATATGTATGAAAAAGCCGCCGAACATCTCGAATCAGGTGTCCATGTCATCGACTCAAGGGGCAAAACCATCATCTACAACCGCAAAATGCGTGAAATTGAAGGTATGGAAATCGAAGACGTGCTCGACAAAAACCTTCTCGATGTATTTCAATTCCACTCCGAAGAAGAAAGCACACTTCTTCAAGTCTTGAAAACCAAGGAACCTGCGCTCAACGTTAAACAAACCTACTTTAATATAAACGGAATTGAAATCACGACGATTAATGATACCTTCCCTATTTTTCATGATGAAGTGCTGATCGGCGCAATCGAAATTGCACGTGATGTCACGATGCTTGAGAAGATGATGCGTGAAAATCTGCACAAACGTACGAACAGTCTCTATACGTTCGACAGTATCGTGGGCGGAAACATCCGTCTGCAGGAAGCGGTCGAAACCGGGAAAAGAGCCACAAGGACCTCTTCCCCTGTCTTGATCTGCGGAGAAGCAGGCTCTGGAAAGGAGCTGTTCGCCCAAAGCATCCACAACGGCAGCTCCCGTTCCGACCGTCCGTTCATCGCCCAAAACTGCGCTTCCTTACCGGAGGACATGATGGAAAGCCTTCTTTTTGAAGGAAGTGACAATGCAGCGGGCAGGTATGAAACAGAGAATCATCAAACCCTGTTCCAGCAGGCAGAGGGCGGTACATTGCTGCTCGATGAAATCAACTCATTAACCACTTCCCTTCAGCAAAAGCTGTTAAACCTCCTGGAGGGAGGAACGGACCTCCCATATGATGTCCGCGTGATTGCAACGGTGAACGAAGATCCGATCGACGCGATTGCTGAAGGGCGTCTCTTAAAAGATTTATATTACCGTTTGAGTGTCGTGTCCATCTTCATCCCCTCGCTTCGGGACCGGAAAGAAGATATAAAAGAGCTGATTTCCTTTTTCATCAATCAGTTCAATCATCACTTTGCCATGAATATCAGGGGGCTGACTGATGAAGTCAAATATATTTTTCTAAAATATGATTGGCCGGGCAATGTGAGGGAAATGGAGCATGTAATAGAAGGGGCGTTCAACCTGGCCGGCTTTGAAGAATTGATCGATTTCAATCATCTGCCGATCGGCTTCAGGCAGCGCCTTCATCATGGCTCTTCCAGCCAGGAATCCCAAGAGGAGTCAGACTTCCTTTATCAGACAGGAAGCGACATCAAACCGCTGGAGATGTTTGTTGAAGAAGCAGAAACCTATTATATCCAAAAAGCATTGAAACATCATGAATACAATATTACCCAGACTGCAAAATCCCTTGGCATGAGCCGTCAGAATCTGCAGTATCGGATCAGGAAGTATGGAATTGAGCGCGGTGCTGGGTATTGAGTGATGAGGCGGATAAGGAGCCATGCCCAGGGTTGTGGGTGTGGCTTTTATTATAGAGAGGGTTTTGATCTTAGCACTGCTCGAGGGAAACCCGTTTGCGAAATTTGGCGTTTTATGCAGAACAGTCGATACATTGAAATGTTGGACCATAAAATTTATTAATGGACGATATATTTATAAAATGGCAGAAAAAAATTATGTTGGACGATAAATCGGAAAAACGGACGATAAACTTTCTCCCCCCTTATTTTATTAACAACTTGGCTCAACATCCCCCACCACTTTCCCCATTTAAAAAAACCAGCCCTCCCCATCAGAAACCTCCGGGGAAAGACTGGCTTTCCATCAATCTTCTATTTCACATACTGCAAGTACGGAGTCAAATCCACTCCCACTCCCTCTGCAACCTTCATCCCAAGCTCCTCATCTGCACGATAGAAGTTACAAATCGCACGAAGAGCGATTCGTTCACTTACAGCGCTCAACTCCGCCGTAAGGTTTTTCACAAGCTGGGCCTTCACTTCAGGAGAATAGCTTCTGTACACACGTCCCGCCTGACCGAAATCATCCGTTTTCTCGATTTTTTGCCGGCCTCTTTCACCCGTCATCTGCTGGTTCACTTCCGTGTAGCCTTCCACTTCCTCCGGTTCACCGTCGTAGCTGTTCGGTTCGTAATTGATCGGACTTGATTGCTGCTTGAACGGCATCGAACCGTCTCTTTGATAGTTATTGACTTGTGCAAACGGGCAGTTGATCGGCAGCTGCTGATAGTTCGCCCCGATGCGGTAGCGCTGCGTATCGGAATAAGAGAATAATCGCCCTTGAAGCAGCTTATCTTCTGATGGAAGCATCCCGTTCACTAATACTCCTGGGTTAAAACCGACAGATTCAGTTTCAGCAAACACGTTTTCAGGGTTTTTATTCAAGATCATCGTGCCGACGAAATGGGATGGAATTTCTTCTTCCGGCCAATCCTTTGTTGCATCCAGCGGGTCGAAACCGAATGAATCCATATCCATTGGATCCAAAACTTGAACATAAAGATCCCATTCTGGATAATCGCCATTTTCAATCGCTTCGTATAAATCACGGCTTGCATGGTTGAAGTCATGAGCCTGGATTTCCGCCGCTTCCTCGGCAGACAGATTCACCATACCCTGTTTTGTCTTCCAGTTCAATTTAACATAGACGGTATTTCCTGCTTCGTTCACCCACTTGAAGGCGTGGACACTCGAACCGCGCATCTGACGGTAGTTAGCAGGAATTCCTTCGTCCGTGAAGAGGTGGATGATCATATTGGTCGATTCCGGTGACAAGGACATGAAATCCCAATATCGCTCCCCGTCCTGGATATTTGTACGCGGATCAGGCTTTAAGGAATGGACCATATCCGGAAACTTCATGGCATCGCGGATAAAGAATACAGGCAGGTTGTTCCCTACCAAGTCCCAATTTCCTTCTTCCGTGTAAAATTTAACGGCAAATCCACGTGGATCCCTTAATGTTTCAGGGGAATGCTGTCCATGAATGACCGTCGAAAAACGTGCAAACACCTGTGTCTCTGTACCAGTTTCTTGGAGAAATTTCGCTTTCGTATATTTCTTCATGCTATTTTTTGTGATGAATACCCCATGAGCCCCGGCTCCTCTTGCGTGAACGACTCTTTCAGGGACCCTCTCCCTGTCAAAATGGGCCAGCTTTTCTATGAGTTGATAATCTTCTAGCAGCGACGGACCTCTGCCTCCGGCTGTCATCGAGTTTTGATTATCACCGATTGGCGCCCCTTGATTAGTCGTCAATTTCTTTCTATCCATATTAAACACTCCTTCAGATTATAATTATTATTAAGTAAGTATATTTTTATTTTACTTAATTGAGAATGAAAGTCAATAATAAATTAGAATTATTTTAAATTAATAATCATCAAAAAAAGACAACTTAACAGAATAAGTTGTCTTTTTTTAAACTATTATTCTCTTTTTAAAAATAGAACTGCCTTGGAATCTAAGACTTGATCAACTCGGAATCCGTGATGAACCTCAATCCTTCAGTGGATTCCAAAGAGAAGACGCCTCCTCTTCCGGGTTTCACGTCCAATATGATCTTGAAGTGCTTCCAATACTCATATTGCTGTGAATTCATATAGAAAGGACAATCGGCTGCAGTACCCACTAACACGTCGCTGTCACCTATGATTAAATCATCCTGGCTCAAACACATCGGGGAACTTCCATCACAACATCCTCCTGATTGATGAAAAAGCAGTGGTCCATGCTTGCTCTTAAGCTTTTCAATCAATTGAAGGGCCTGCTCTGTCGCCTCCAGTCTATTTTCCATTTTAGAAGAATCCTAACTTCTTAGGGCTGTAGCTTACAAGAAGGTTCTTCGTTTGCTGGTAGTGGGAAAGCATCATCTTATGCGTTTCACGGCCGATACCCGACATTTTGTAGCCGCCGAACGCTGCATGCGCAGGGTATGCATGGTAGCAGTTCGTCCAAACGCGTCCAGCCTGGATTTCACGTCCGAAACGGTACGCCGTGTTCATATCACGTGTCCATACACCCGCTCCAAGTCCATATAGGGTATCGTTGGCAATTTCAAGTGCTTCTTCCTTCGTTTTGAATGTTGTGACAGAAACAACTGGTCCAAAGATTTCTTCCTGGAAGATACGCATGGAGTTGTCGCCTTTAAATACAGTCGGTTTAACATAGTAACCAGATTCGTGGTCACCTTCCAATTTATTTTGCTCCCCGCCGATCAGACACTCCGCTCCTTCTTGTTTACCGATTTCGATATAAGAAAGGATCTTATCCAGCTGCTCTTCTGACGCCTGCGCCCCAAGCATTGTTTCCGTATCCAGCGGGTTGCCCTGCTTGATTTGTTTCACGCGCTCGATCGCTCTTTCCATGAATTTGTCGTAAATGGATTCCTGGATCAGCGCTCTTGAAGGACATGTACATACTTCCCCTTGGTTAAGGGCGAACATGACGAAACCTTCCACCGCTTTATCAAGGAAATCATCATCTTCATTCATGACATCCTCAAAGAAGATATTCGGTGATTTCCCGCCAAGCTCAAGGGTCACCGGAATGATATTTTGAGAAGCGTATTGCATGATTAAGCGCCCAGTCGTCGTTTCACCAGTGAAGGCAACTTTGCCGACACGTTTACTCTGGGCAAGGGGCTTCCCTGCTTCTACTCCGAAACCTTGAACCACGTTCAACACGCCCTTAGGAAGCAGGTCTTGAATCAGTTCAACAAGAACCATGATGGAGGCCGGAGTCTGCTCAGCAGGCTTCAAAACCACACAGTTCCCTGCAGCAAGCGCAGGAGCTATCTTCCATACAGCCATCAAAATCGGGAAATTCCAAGGAATGATCTGGGCGACAACCCCGATCGGCTCATGGAAATGATAAGAAACCGTATCATTATCGATTTCTCCAAGCGTCCCTTCCTGCCCTCTTATGCAACCCGCGAAATAGCGGAAGTGGTCGATTGCCAGCGGCAGATCAGCAGCAAGCGTTTCGCGTACCGGCTTACCATTATCCCACGTTTCTGCTACTGCAAGCATTTCAAGGTTTTCTTCCATGCGGTCAGCTATTTTATTCAGAATGGACGCTCTCTCAGCTACAGATGTTTTCCCCCAAGCATCCTTCGCTGCATGTGCAGCATCCAGTGCCTTTTCCACATCCGCTTCATTTGAGCGGGCGATTTTCGTAAATACTTTCCCTGTTACAGGTGATACATTTTCGAAGTACTCACCATTTGCCGGCGCAATAAATTCCCCGCCGATGAAGTTATCATATTTGTCTTTGAATTGAACCAGTGAACCTTCTGTATTCGGATTATTATAAAGCATCCAAGTCCCTCCCGATTGTTATGTATTTCCATCATAAAAGCGCTTTCATTTTTCATTATATTCTATTAAAGTTGTACGGACAAGTATATTGTTGAAAAATTCTTTATTTTCCGCCAAATTACATACTGCACATAAATCAAGCGGCGGATTCCACAACTGGAATTCGCCGCTTTCCCCGGTTACAGCTTGACTTTGTTGTATATTGTCGATTCAATAAGATCCTCATCCCTCATGATATGAGGATGGCTTTGCTCTAAAATCGCCTGCATATCCGGTGGCATTTTATCTGCATCATATGCACATACGAGATTCAGTTGTTGTTCATTAACCAATTTATCCGTTTCTTTTTCGAACCAATCCACGATATGAGAAGGGTTTTCCAGTTCCCCCCACTCTACGTTTGTCCAGGTTCTAAACGGGGCATCCCCGTTGAAATAAGGCGTGTAGATCTTCATCAATTGCTCATAGATGGCAGGCGGATGATAGCTTCCGCTTGATAGGTAAAAATCGAAATTACTGATCATGTGGACTTGTTTTAATTGATCATCCGTCAGCTCAACTTTCAATCGTGCGGCCATAGTCTTCAGGTTTTTTTCACTCTCGATAAGAATGACCATTTCCCCTGCGTTCACCCCATCCACAAGGTAGGCAGTCACCTTTTTGATATACATATCCATGTTGTGGTAACAGTAAAGGATGTGTGTGCATGGTTTTGTTTTTAAAAGACCATTTATCTCTTCTTCCATCTCCTGACACTCTCCTTTCGTTTCCCTTATTACATGTATTCATTATCAATCTTTAAAATCCTTGTTTAAGCAAAAAAAGAATGTTTGTTAAAGAAGTCTTCCTTCCAATTTTTTTATTTATTCTTCGTGGTCAGATTGGTAAATCCACTATACAGATGCCTTCAGTGGGCAGAAGTTTAATTCAGCACATATAATAAAAAGCGACTGAGTCATTTATTTATCAATCGCCTTTTTTAACCAACATATGTGAAGGGTCGTATGTATTTGATTTCATCAGGTTATCATCCGTCATGATATGAGGATGGCTTTTTTCCAGGATGGACTGCATCTCTGCAGGCATTTTCTCCTTACCATATGCACAAACCACTTTCAGTTTATACTGGAGTACCGCTCTATCCGTTTCTTTTTCAAACCAGTCTATGATTTGAGAGGGATCATCCAGCGACCCCCATTCCACGTTAGCCCAGGAACGAAAGGGAATACCGTTCTCTATATAGGGAGTGATCGTTTTGGTCAATTGTTCGTAAACGGCAGGTGGATGGTAGCTCCCCCTTGTAAGGTAGAATTCAAAGTTACTGATTGCGTGAACTTTTTCTAATTGATCATCAGTCAAGCGACTCTTTAATTGTTTGAATATAATCTTTATGTTTCTTTCATTCTCAATAAGAATAACTGAATCTCCACTTTTGATTCCTTCGCTAATGTAAACAATAACATTTTTTATATAAGATTCCCCATTTTCATAAGAGTACAGGACATGAGCACATGTATTTAGATTCAATATTTGGTCTTTCATTGTATCTCCCCCTTCCTTATCACTCTTCCTATATACATCTTCGATAACAACCGGCAGAAAACCTTTATATAAAAAGAAAAACCACCCCGTCTCATTTGAGACGGGGTGGTTTTATGATAGGATTACTTCTTGATTAGATCTTCACGTTCAGATTGCTCGATCCACTCTTCAAGCTTGTCTTTAAGTGTGTTGAAGCCTGCTGGAGTTGTTTCTTCAGCAGCCGGCTTTACACTTCCTTGACGGCGAGGTTTTTTCGCTGCTGCAGGCTTAGCTTGTTGTGCAGGAGCTTCTTCTGTAGCACGGATTGAAAGGCTGATTTTACCAGCTGCTTCGTCCACTGATAATACTTTAACCTTTACTTCGTCGCCTACTGAAAGGTGCTCGCTGACATCTTTAACAAATCCGTGTGTGATTTCAGAGATGTGAACAAGTCCTTGTGTTTCTTCGTCTAATGCAACAAATGCTCCGTATGGCTGGATGCCTGTAACTTTACCTGTTACGACAGATCCTGTTTCGAATTTTGTAGTCATGGTAACACTCCTAGTATATATATTATTTTTCTCTTTTACACGCAATTTTAGATTATACCATAGATTATGGTTTTCGGCAAAAAGGATTTATACTGGAGTATGAATTTATTCCTTTTTTACTAACTCTTAAAACGCAGCTGTTGATTTCCCGCAGGAGTTAACGTCTTCCACTCCAATCAACCGCTAGGATCAGCTTAAATTAACAGTCAGCCTAAACAAAGTATTTGTCTAAAATCACGCATCTCACTAGTTATGTTTCCCTATTTTTCTTATTATTAAAACATTATTCATTATTGAGAATAAACCAAAAGCGTTATTCCCGTCCCTCGTATATCTTTTCCACTTCTGACGAGATGATGACCGGCGTATGCTGCACCCATCGTTCCGGCTTTTTGCCATTCAATTCCCTCAGTTCATCCAAGACCCCTTGCAGACTTTCAGCGGTTTTATATGAAGAATAATTTTCCACAAGATATTGATACGCTTCCTGGACTTCCGGCTTCAACTGACCCATCTCTGTAAAAATCGGCTGGTTGACGCCGCCGTTCACATAGTGTTGATAGAGAAGGTCATAATCAAGTTCCACTTCGTTTCTGAATCTGGAATCCTCCGGCAATTTTTTCAACATGTCCTCAAGCAGCATCAGACGGTCACCTGCTTCCTTCCACCCTGTCGTAATTTCCCCTGCGGCCAGAACAGGAGACTGGCTTGTTTGGATATATGAAACATATACTTCCGGCAACGCATTGTTGGAGATCATATTCACATACTCAAGGTCGATGGACGTTTCGAGTACGTCTTGTTTTTTATTGTAAATGAGTTTTACCGCATTGTTTGTCATGCCGCCCAGGATGCTTCTGAATTCAGGCGGATAATGCTGAACTGCATTCAATTCTTTCACATTGATTTCCCCATTCTCGATATGGGGTTTCCACCATTCTTTATATTTCTGCAGTTTTTCTTCATAAAGCGGGAGAAGTCCTTTTTGTTTTTCCAAAAATTCTGCCGTCCAAATTTCTGCTTCCATCATCGTCATCCCGCCTTTAAGGGTGCCGATCATCATATCTGGTGTCCTTAAGGATTCCTCTATCCATTCTTTCCCGTTGTTTACCCACTCCAGCTTCTGATCAAGGGGATAATTACGTTTAGGGATCGTTTCTACATATAATAGATGACCTTGAGCATCCCTATTGAACTGTGTTCCGCTGAACATTGAGTTATTCAACCCCAGTCTTGCCATCGCCTGTGTTTTGCGCAATTCATAGAGTGCTTTTGCATCCTCTATCTGCGCATCCAGCTCTTCGCTTGTTTCATTGCTGTATCCAGCCTGTGATGATTGCGGTCCGGATTGCTGCGGTTCATGCGCACTGTCACTGCCCAACGTTAATTGCAGTACGAGCACTGTTCCAATTAATAAGACTCCGATAAAACTGGCAGCATATGGCCAGTGAATAAGAGGACGGGAACGTTTTTTAACGGAAAGGGACTGCTCCTTTCTAATGACAGAGATGATTGAAGCGGAATCTGTCTGCGGCGGCATTTTTTTATACGAACGATCTAATAATTCCAGCCTTTTTTCAAACATTTTATCATCCATTGATGGTTCCCTCCCTTTTCTCCGCTTCCTCAAGCAACTTTTTCAGCATGCTTTTGCCTCTTAGCAGCCGGGTTTTGATCGTTGATAAATTGATGGACAGGATATCGGCTATCTCTTCATATTTCTTTTCATGAAAATAATACAAGATGATAGGGATCCTGTACTTCTCGTCAAGCTCCTGGAGACATTCGTGAAGAACCTGATCCTCTTCTTCTCTCAATACACGCATATAAGGGGCTGTCGATTCCACCAAAGGTTCGTTCATCACCTTTTTGACCCTCTTGTTGTGCTGACTTTCTCTGCGTTTAAAGTCCCTGGAGACATTTAACGTTATCTTATATAACCAGGTCGTGAATTTCGCATGTGTAAAACCATCGATGAAACGGTATACCCTGATGAAAACCTCCTGGCTGATATCCGGAATATCATCAATGTGGTTCCCCATCTGGAAAGCAAAGCGTTCCACGATTGGGGAATGGTCGCTGATCAATTTGCTGTAGGCGGAAAGATCCCCCTTCTTTGCCTTTTCAATGAGCTGAAATTCGTCCACTGCTGTAAACCTCTCCTTTCCTTCTGACTCTCCTTATCTATGTAACGAAGACTGAATCGTTTTTGTTTCAAAAAAGAGGGTTTTCTTCATTAAATTGGATATATACATGATAACACTTGCAGCTTTTTTCGGTCTTGAAGGCAAAAAAAATAAACCCCTCGTCTCCGGGGATTTATTTTTCAACATTGTATGTGCGCATTTCCATCATTTTCTTTCTGTGTTTTTTCAAATAAGGAGCCGCATATAACCAGAACGCTGCAAGATGTGCGAACGCAAAGTTAAAAACGAAGAGACTCCAGAATGTCACATGTCCCCAGCCGCCCATTTCAGGAACTGCAATGTAATAAATAAAGATGGCCCATAATGCTACTAAGAATGGAATATGAATCAATGCCCATTTCCGATGCTCGATCCATAAGAATAACGGGGTAGCGGTGGCAACGAATAAATACACCATAAACATATCCATAATTGATCCCTCCTAATATAAGCGCTTTCATTTTTGACGAATTATTGACGAATTATTGTCTAATTTGTGAACGAGTTCTTACCACTAGTATACTATACTTTGCTAACTTTTCCAGCCCGTTTTTATTTTTTCAATAAAATAGGAATTTTTTCATGATTTAAAACGTTTACATCCATACTAATTCCAAGGTCAAGATGAATTTTTTGAAAAATCCCTGAATTCATTACAGTTACAACCAATTTTAATATTTATTGAAAATTACAATATCCGGTGTACATGGCTTTAAAAACATAGTAGTATGAAAAAATCATTTTGTTTTTAGAAGGGTTATATAACAATCACTTTTGAAAGGAGCATCGTCATGGCAAAGAAACAACAATGGTCTTCAAAAATAGGATTTATCCTGGCAGCGGCTGGTTCTGCCATCGGACTCGGAGCCATTTGGAAATTCCCTTATATGGCCGGGGCCAATGGGGGGGGAGTCTTCTTTCTCCTTTTCATCATCTTCACGATATTGATCGGTACACCGATTCTGCTTGCAGAGTTTGTGATCGGAAGAAGAGCCGGAGCGGATGCCGTTACTTCCTATAAAAAGCTGGCGCCCGGGTCTGCCTGGCACCTAATCGGCTACCTTGGTACAATCGTTTCATTTATCATCCTGTCGTTCTACAGTGTCGTGGGAGGCTGGATTCTGTCCTATCTTGCCAGAAGCTTTACAGGGGCTCTCTCTGGTAAAACGCAGGAACAGTACGGGGCAATGTTTGAGAGCATCATCGCAAATCCATGGGAGATCCTGTTCACGCAAGCCTTGTTTATTGTGCTGACTGTCATGGTCGTTCAAGGAGGGATCCAGAAAGGAATTGAACGTGCCAGCCGCTATATGATGCCGTCTTTATTTATTTTATTTCTTATCCTGATGGCACGCTCGCTTACTCTTGATGGTGCTATGGAAGGTGTACGCTTCCTTCTGGTCCCCGACTGGAATTACCTGACAGGCGAAACAGCCCTCCTTGCACTTGGACAAGCCTTTTTCTCATTAAGTGTCGGATTATCCGTCATGGTCACATATGCTTCCTACCTTTCAAAGGAGGATAGCATGCCGCGTTCGGCGATTTCAGTATCAGGGCTGAATATTTTCATATCCTTGCTGGCTGGGCTGGTGATTTTCCCATCTGTCTATGCGTTAGGGTTCCAGCCTGATCAAGGACCGGGAATTGCCTTCGTCGTTCTCCCGGCTGTTTTTAATGAAATAGCTTTCGGCGGGATCTTCTTGACCGTATTCTTAGTTCTCCTTCTCTTTGCGACGTTGACATCGGCATTCTCGATCCTTGAAATCGGAGTAGCCGCTTTAACAAAAGGAAATCAAAAGAAGAGAATGCCTTATACTTGGTTGATGGGGATCATGGTGTTCATCGCTGGAATACCAAGTGCGCTGTCATTTGGAGTCTTCGGCGACTTCATTCTTTTCGACCGGAATTTCTTTGATTTTGCTGACTTTATCACCAGCAGCTTCGGACTGCCGATCGGGGCATTGTTTATTAGTATTTTTGTATCCTATCGCTTGAAAAGGGCAGAAGTGTGGAATGAAATCCAGCAGGGATCATCGACCTCCAGAGGACTATTCAACTTGTGGATCTCCATTCTCCGCTATATCGTCCCGATTGCGATCATATTTGTATTCATATCTAAGTTTATATAATCCACTTCAGGCCAGTCCCTCATCGTAAAAGCGATGAGGGGCTGGCCTTCATTTTTAACATTTTGTTCACGGGTGGACAGTCTAATTTTTTCCACTTGGTGATAAAATAGAAATAAGAAGAAGACTTGATATTTGGGAGGGCTGTAAGATGTCACACTTTGGTGAGAATTTGAAGAGAGTCAGAGAAGATCGAAACATTTCTCAGCGCGAGTTAGCCCTTAAAGCTCGCTTAGGCGCCAGTACGATTGAGAAGTATGAAAACAATGAACAGATCCCTGATACACAAACCATTTTAAAGCTGTCAACCGTTCTTGATATCCCAGCTTCCGAGCTTTTGGAACGTGAAATGATCAATCATCATCCGGCAGGGATCGATTCTGAGATCGAACAGCTCATTAAAGAGATAGGTTCCAAACGGACAAAGCTGATCCTCCGCAAAGCAAAGGAATTCTCAGAAGACGATTTTCTCCGCGTCATGCAGATGCTTTATGAAGTTAAGTATGAAAAATAAACATTCAAAATGTATGTATATCATTCTTCAAAACGGGTCATACTGAGACTAAGCTTTCTAAGTATTCCCCCTTTTGTTTTCATTTGTTGGACGATTATTCAATCGTCCTATTTTTTTTTGCTTAAAACAAGGCATCAAAAAAACCAGGTGCCTACATGTCAGCACCTGGGCAAAATATAGCTAGCTATGATTCTCAACAAATCTCTTCATCCGCTTCACAGCTTCCTGCAGCTGTTCCATGGAAGAAGCATACGAACATCTGATATGTCCTTCTCCGCCCTTCCCGAACACATTCCCGGGTACGACTGCCACCTTTTCTTCCATCAGCAGCTTTTCTGCAAACTCTTCAGAGGACAGGCCTGTTTTGGCAACAGACGGGAATGCATAAAATGCACCACCCGGCAAGTGGCATGTAAGCCCCATCTCATTTAATGAATCGACAAAATAATGCCGGCGATGGCGGTAGCTTCGCTTCATATCAACTACATCTTCCATCCCTTTATCAAGTGCTTCGACGGCAGCATATTGAGCAGGAGTCGATGCGCACATCATGGCGTACTGGTGAATTTTCAACAGAGGTTCGGCGATTTCCACCGGAGCGCATATAAAACCGAGCCTCCAGCCAGTCATCGCAAATCCTTTCGAAAAGCCGTTTATCACAATCGTTCTGTCCCTCATTCCTTCGAAAGACGCGATTGACACATGGCCCCGGTCGTAAGCAAGCTCGGAATAGATTTCATCCGAAAGCACCACCAAATCATTTCGGCGTATAACGTCTGCAAGCTCTTCAAGATTTTCCCTTTCCAATACGGTTCCGGTCGGATTGTTCGGTGAGCATATCAATACGGCTTTCGTTCTGTCCGTAATCGCTGCCTCAAGTTCTTCTGCAGTCAGTTTAAAGCCATTCTCGGGCTTTGTTTCGACGGTTACAGGCTTTCCCCCTGCAAGCTGAACAAGCGGGACATACGATACAAAGCCCGGCTCGACAACGACCACTTCATCACCCGGATCGATGATGGCACGCATACTGATATCGAGTGCCTGGCTCGCCCCGACCGTCACGATGATTTCCGTTCCCGGATCATATCCGACTCCATAACCATTCTTCATATAGCTGCTGATTTTTTTTCGGAGCTCCAATAGGCCTGCATTAGCCGTATAAGAAGTAAAACCCTGCTCCAATGAGAGAATCGCAGCTTCCCTTACCGTCCAAGATGTAATGAAGTCCGGCTCCCCGACGCCAAGGGAAATGACGCCTTCCATATTGGCCGCCAGATCAAAGAATTTACGGATTCCGGACGGCTTCAGGTTTTCAACCGACTTCGCAATGTATGATGTCTTTATTGTCATGGGGACACCACAATCCGTTTATCTTCATGAGAATCACCGAAAATGGTGCCATCATGCTTGTATTTTTTCAGCTGAAAATGGGTCGTGGTGGACAAAACCGAATCAAGTGTCGATAGTTTTTCAGAGACAAAGGTAGCGACTTCATTCATGGACCGCCCTTCCACCGTAACCGATAGATCATATGCCCCTGACATCAGGTACACACTCTTCACTTCTTTATATCGGTAGATGCGGTGAGCGACTTCATCAAATCCGACGCCTCTTTTCGGAGCCACCTTGACGTCGATCATCGCCGTCACACCTTCATGTCCTTCCACCTTTGACCAGTCCACAATCGAGCTGTATCGCACAAGGATATTTTCCTTTTCAAGCTTGGTGAGGGCAGTTTCCACTTCCTCTGATGATACTTGAACCATCTTTCCTAAGTTTTCTGATGAAATTCTTGCATCCTTCTGTAAGATCCTCAGTAAATCAAGCTCCAATTCGCTAAGCTGCATAATGCTCCTCCTTCAAACCACTTAAATGGTTACATTATAGCAGAAGCAGTAAAAATAGAAAGTGTTACTCACCGTTTTTCTTATTCTGAAATCAAATTGTTAAAGGTGTTAAATAACAAAAAAAGGGTAAAATACGACAAACAAGCATTGTGAGGAGTGACGAATCATGCAGGGAAACGAGTTTGCCAGAACGGTAAACGTAAATGGAGCACAAGTATATTATGAATACCATCAGCACCCGACAGCAGCCGAAACCTTCGTTCTTCTTCATGGATTTCTATCTTCAACCTTCAGTTTCAGACGACTGACTCCGCTTTTAAAAGAAAAATATAACGTGATTTCGATCGATCTGCCTCCATTCGGCAGCAGCGACAAATCAAACCGCTTCATCTATTCCTATGACAATTTGGCGAATACCGTCATATCGCTGCTCGACCACTTGAATGTGAGGAATATACACCTCACCGGACATTCCATGGGTGGACAGATTGCACTCAATGTCATGAAAAAAGAACCTTCACTCGTCGATAAAGGTGTCCTCCTATGCAGCTCGGGTTATCTCAAAAAGATGAAATGGCCGGTCCTTATGGCGAGCCGCATTCCTTTTTTCCATCTGTATGTAAAGCTTTGGCTTACACGGTCGGGTGTGCGGAAAAATCTTGAGAACGTTGTCCACAACAAGGAATTGATCGATGACGAGATGATGTTCGGCTACTTAAAACCATTTCTTGAGGATGATATATTTAGAGCCCTGACACGGATGATCCGTGACCGCGAGGGAGACTTATCCATCGGGGAATTACAGAAAATCGAGACACCGTGCCTCCTTGTCTGGGGAGAACATGACCGCGTCGTCCCCCTCACGACCGGACACAGGCTGGCCAAAGATCTTCCCCAATCAAAGCTTGTCGTATTAAAAGAGACCGGCCACCTTGTACCTGAAGAAAAACCTGACGAAGTACTTCAGCATATCCAGCAGTTTATAAATTCCGAAACGGATGAATATGTCAAAAATAATCAGCCGCAGTATAAAAAAGGACTTTCCCAAACGCTTCTTACTGAAACCTAAGGGGAAGTCCCTTTTTCTGATACGGAATAAACAAATCATTTTCATCTTTCCGACTTGCATAATATGATGGATATAGCTTAAGTATCCACCAGAACCTTGTTGACTGGCGATAAGCTTGAACTCAAGCTTCAGGCACTTACCATTTTTTTCGTGAAAGGGGTAAAGACTTTGAATGAATTCGAGAGAATAATCGACCGAAAAGGGACATCTTCTGTTAAATGGGATATGACCAAAACTGTATTTGGAAAGGATGATGTGCTGCCGATGTGGGTGGCCGATATGGACTTCCTCCCGCCAGCTGAAGTGAGCGAGGCCCTCAAGAACCGATTGGATCATGGCATCTTCGGCTATACCTTTGTCGGAGACGGACCCGCAGAAGCAATCACTGATTGGGTCAAGAAGAGACATGGCTGGAGCATACATAAATCGTGGCTTCAATACAGCCCTGGTGTCGTACCAGCTATCGCGGCGATCATACAGGCACTGACCAAACCCGGTGACAAAGTCTTAGTTCAGTCACCTGTCTACACACCATTCTTCACCATGACAGAAGAAAATGACCGTGTGATTGAAAATGCTCCGTTAGTATACGAAGACGGGGCATATAGTATTTCATTTGATGATTTTGAAGCATCACTGAAAAAAGGCGTGAAAGTATTCCTGCTCTGCAACCCGCATAATCCCAGCGGCCGCGTATGTTCACGTGAAGAACTGACCAAGATGGCGGAGCTCTGCCAAAAGCACAATGTCATCATTGTATCGGATGAAATTCATTCGGATCTCGTCTACAGATCTCATACCCACACACCGGTTGCCGCAATCGATGAAAGCTATAGAGAGATGACCATCACCCTCATAGCACCAAGCAAAACTTTCAATCTGGCAGGACTGCAAGCTTCAGCCATGATCACCCCTAACAAAGAATTCCGCGATAAAATAGCCGATGTCCATAAAAAACAAGGCTTCTTCACCCTTAATACATTCGGTATAACTGGCATGGAAGCTGCCTATCGCTATGGGGAAAAATGGCTCGAAAACATCATGGATTATTTATCGGAAAATGTGAAGATCACGAAATCATTCCTGGAAGAGAATCTTCCTGACCTTCATCTTGTTGAACCTGAAGGAACCTATCTTCTTTGGATCGATTGCAACAAGCTTGGAATTTCGGATGACGAGCTTAAAGAACGACTGCTTGAAAGAGGGAAACTGGGCTTGGAGCCGGGCCCGAAATACGGGAAAGGCGGCGAAGGCTTTGTCAGGATGAACATCGCCTGTCCGCGGGAAGTATTGATGGACGGGCTGGAAAGACTTGCGAAGGCGCTTGGATAACGATAGATGAAAAAAGAGCAGGAAAGCCTGACGGCCCTTGCTGCTCTTTTTTTGTTACAGTATAAACAAGCCCACTGTTCACAATAACCTTGAACAGCGGGCTTCTTTTACTTTTTCTTCTCTTTTTCTTTGGCAATCTCACCACAGGCGACTCTCGCTCCCGAATCTCCTGCCGGCTGCGTCATGCCATCATCTTTGTTTTCGGTAATGATCAGGGAGGTCCCTTCTTTTGTAAACAAGGAAGTCTTCCCTTTCGTCAGCGTCACAAGAGGTGCCATCAACTTCACCTTTACAGACCCGTCATCTTTAACAATGATATTCGGCAGATCGCCGGCATGGGCTCCTTCAGGATGCATAAGTCCGTGCTTTTTATCATCCGGATTAAAATGATTGCCCGCAGACACGAAGTCAGGGCGTTCACACGTCCCTTTTTCATGAAAATGAATGCCGTGTTCCCCGGGCGGCAGTCCTTCAAGGTTCAGATCGACCTCTATTCCATCCGACTTCTCCTGAAGGATCACCTTTCCCAGCGAATCGCCCGTATCATTTTTCATATCGACTTCCGTCTTCTTTGGGTTTTCAATGGCGCACGCCCCAAGCAGGATCGCCGGCAAAACTATGTAAAGTAACTTGTTGTTTTTCATCTATAATTCCTCCAAATGTACATACTCTACTCCATTTTTGACGAGATAGGGGGAAAGTATTCTTACGGAAGCGAAAAAACGAGCGTACTGGGGTCTGGGGGTGGAGGAGAATCGATGAAGATTTGCGGTTATCAACGGAAATTATTATTTATCAAAGTTTTTTGGTGTTTATCAACAAAAATTTGACTATATCAACGTTTTTTTCTTTTTATCAACCTAAAACAGCAACTTACCGACAATTCTACAAATATCGACACCCATCTATTCTCACGGAACAACTTTTCTCATAAAAAAGCACGCCATAACACATACTGGCGTGCTCACATAACAGTCATTCAGTTTCTCGATTCCGCTTCATTACTTCTTCCTCGATCGCTTTCGTTTTAAGTTCTTCCTTCTTGGATACCTTTTTTATCAAACGGAACGTCAAGATCGTCAATACAAAAAAGATGACCATCCAAATCGCGGCTGGAATGTACTCTGTCTTGTCTTCCGGAAAGTATAAAAACAAATTTAATACAAATGAAGAAAGCATAATTAGCCCCTTTCCTTTCACAACAAACTCTTTCCCCATTATACCAAGATAAAAATGGAGAAACCATTTCCCCGCCGAAATTATTTAACGATTCTATGAACACGTTAAAGTTGAAAGCATACCTTCTCCGGTTTAAATCGGAACGAGGGCAGCTTCCCCAGAACCTCACATTCCGACAATTTCCGAGGAAATAGTGACAAGCTTCATCATCAAATACCCGTCGTAATCATCTGGTCAAGCTTGCTGTGCTTCTAAAAGCTGATTTTGATCTAATAGAAAAGAACCTTTCAGCTGAAGCATCAAGGTCCTTTTCGTTGAAATGTTTATAAAATGAACCCACACATATCGGGGCGCGATACACGATATTCACTGCACCCGATATGGAATGCATCCTTCTTTCCGTTACTTCACAACTGTGATCTTTTCAATGGTCACATCTTCTTTCGGAGCGTCATTCTGCCCCACTTCCACATCCGCGATTTTATCCACGACATCCATTCCTTCGATTACCTGGCCGAATACAGTGTGCTTGAAGTCAAGATGTGGAGTTCCTCCCCGTTCCATATAAGCGTCAATGATTTCCTGCGGGAATCCTGCTTCTTTCATTTTCTCCTCGAAACCAGGGTTCATTTCACTGTTCTGAACGATGAAGAATTGGCTTCCATTCGTATCAGGGCCTGCGTTAGCCATTGAAAGTGCTCCGCGGATGTTGAAAAGCTGTTTGGAGAATTCGTCTTCAAAGGATTCTCCCCAGATACTTTCGCCGCCTGTTCCGTTTCCATTCGGGTCTCCGCCCTGGATCATGAAATCTTTGATCACACGGTGGAATTTCAATCCGTCATAGTAGCCGTTTTCACTGTGAGTGATAAAGTTTTCAACTGTTTTTGGTGCCTGCTCAGGGAATAATTTTATTTTAATGGTGCCCATTGAAGTTTTCATTTCTACTACTTTTTCATTTTCTGCTACGTCCGTAGTCAGCTGCGGGTAAGTCATCTTGTCATCTCCTCCAGATTCTGCATCAGTTGTTTTGTTTTCTTCTGTTTCAGCAGGTTTTTCTTCACTGCTGTTATCCTTCTCTGTTTGTCCACATCCGGCAAGAATTAAACCTATCAGACACAAGGATAATAGTACCAATCTCTTCATATATGTACCTCCGCATGTTACTTTTATTAGTAAGCTTTATTAAGATCACTTTGTGTTCCATTATAATAGACTTGAACACTTAAGAGGAGGGGTAATTTTGCAAAATTTTCAAATAGGGGATAAAGTCACAGCTTTTTATAAAACGGGAAAATACATCGGAGAGGTCACAGGAGAACGTCCAGGTGCTTACGTGGTAAGGATCCTTGCTGTTCTTAAGCACCCTCGGCAAGGTGATTTACATAACCCTGCCGAAGTGGATGTTCCATTATTCCACGAAAGAAAGGCACTGGCATTTCGTGAGCAGGCCAACATGCCTGAAAAGATGGTGAAGCCTTATGAAGGAGACATACCAGAATACAATGACACACTTCTCACTGCTTTCGGCGATTTGAAAAAACAATCGGAAGCAGACGGATCTTCGCATGCCATTAAAAGTCTGGAAGCTCTCCGCGGAGTACAGCGGGAGTATGAGCTCATGTATGGGCTGACGTTTGAAGACTAAATTTGCCTATTATCCAACGATAACTAAAAAACGTGCCGGTCATAGGCACGTTTTTTAAAATATTTAGATGATCTCAAGCCAGCTGGTTATAAAACTTGCTTAAATCAATCCGGTCGCCGATGGTGGTTGGTTCGGCTTTGTCGAGATACTTTTTATCTTTTTCCACGAGATTATATATGTGATGAGTCGTCAGTGCATCATCCAGTGCTTTGTGATGCTTTCCGACCCCTTCCCTTCCATATTCCTGGACGGCTTTCCATAAGCCGGTTTGATTTTGATCTCCGAAAAATCGTTTGTATTCCATCGATAAATCGAAAAATTGAGCTTGAAAAGGAAAGGCCATTCCTGACTGGGTACAGTTATCCCTCAACACTTTCATGTCCATGTTGCCCCATGTGACAACTTTTTCAATACCATTTGAATTCAATTGGTTGAAATAATCGATGAGGGTCTGGAAGGAGATTCCTCCGTCTACTTTATCTTGTGTGATCGATAAAAATCGTTTGCAGCGATTGGTTAGTCTGGGAAAGGCAGAAGGTTTTACATAAGTAGAAAACGTATCTGTCACTTGCCCATTCTGAACCACCACCACACCTGCTTCGATTATTTCAGGGAAAAAACCTTTGGGGACTCTATGTCGTTCCGGCATTGAAAACTCAAAGTCAATGAACACAAGCTGCTTTGCATTTACCACGTAACTCCCTCCTCAATCTTGTACAGACCCCAATTTTCATTCTATTAAGATACTATTTTGAATACGTACGAGTTTATGTTCACTCACAAGCTTATTCGCATTTCGGTGAGATTACATAATTCTTATTCTTATATTATATCATGTTCAACCTGAAAAATATGACTAAATCCTTTTCAACATCCTGAAAAACTTCTTACTCAGTGGACTCTGTAAGAAATCTTTAATACAATAGATATTTAGGAAACCGAAATAAATAGTTTATGAGAAGGTGTTTATCATTTCAATAGAAAAAAGAAATCTTGTCATTATGGTCATGGCGAATTTTTTAGTGGCTGCCAGCGCCACTATGGTCCTGCCGTTCTTATCTCTATATATAGAGACGTTCGGTGAATATAGCGCTGAATATGTGCAGCGCTGGTCCGGTTTTGTTTTCGGGATCACATTTCTGACTGCGTTCTTCATCTCTCCTTTATGGGGAAGATTTGGTGACCGCTATGGCTACAAGCCCATTCTGTTGATCACAGGTTATGGGATTGCCACCTCCATTTTCTTTATGGGATTCATGGAGTCCGTCCAGGGGATGTTTATCCTGAGGCTGTTGATGGGGGCTGTGACCGGTTTTATCCCTACGTCAATGGCGCTTATCTCTTCCCAGACCTCTAAAAAGGAAGCAGGGAAAATATTGGGTACCCTGCAGATGGGGACCGTGTCCGGAGGTTTGTTCGGACCTGTCATCGGCGGGATTCTTGCTGATAATGTTGGTTTTTCTTATACCTTTATCTTCACGGCGATTTCCATTGCGGTCGCTGCGACAGTGGTTCTGTTCGGAATAAACGAGCAGCGGAATAAGGAACAGAGGAATAAGCAAAACAAATATTCAAGCAAGCAGGTGCTTCAGCACATATTCAGTCACAAGCTCCTTGTGACGGTGATTGTTCTCTCCTTGATCATTCAAGTCGCGAACTTCAGCATTCAGCCGCTTCTGGCACTTTATGTAGATGAACTTACTTCATCCGCTAACCTTGCCTTTTTAGCCGGCCTTGCCTTTTCGGCTACAGGATTCGGGAATTTCATCGCTACCCGGCAGTGGGGAAAGCTTGGCGATGAAATCGGATATGAGAAGGTCCTTTCCATCCTGCTGGTGCTTGCTTCCATCCTTATCGTGCCGCAAGCTCTTGTTACAGAGCTCTGGCAGCTTGTACTTCTCCGGTTCTTATTCGGTATTGCCATCGGGGGGATGATTCCCTGCGTGACAGCTTATATTCGTCAGGAAGCGCCGCTCAGCATGCAGGGTGAAGTATTGGGCTACAACCAGAGTTTTCGTTTTCTTGGAAACGTGATTGGACCCGTATTCGGAGGGACAATATCAGGATATATTGGCATTTCTTCCGTTTTTTATGTAACAGGTGCTTTATTCTTGGGGGCATTTGGATTATTATGGTGGAGTATACGACATTCTGAAGTTGACGGTCACGTGAAACAAGATTACTAGAAAAGTAGAGTGGAAATATGAGAGTGTTTGCAGGATTTCTGACAGTGATTTGCTTTATGGCTTTGTTTTTTACCACGCTGTTCTTCACGACAGAAGAAGTCGACAAAGTCCAGGGATTTCAGGATGAGCTCGAAACCACGGTGAATACAGACCAGTTGAACCTTAACAAGACCAGTTTACTGCTGGACAAAAACGGGGACGTATTTTCAGAGGTCAATCGTCCCTTTCGATTATATGTAGAAGATGAAAAAATCCCCCCATTCGTAAAAGATATCCTGGTCGCTTCAGAAGATCAGCATTTTTATGAACATGTGGGATTTGATGCCGGCGCCATATTAAGGGCAGTTGTAAAAAACTTGGTGTTCACACATATACAGCAGGGCGGCAGCACCATTACCCAGCAACTCGCCCGAAATCTTTATTTAGGCCAGGAAAAAACGTACAACCGAAAATTGACCGAGCTCTTCTATGCACATGAGATTGAACGTTCCCTTTCCAAAAATGAAATACTGGAGCTTTATCTCAATGTCATTTATTTCAGCAACGGTGTGTATGGAATCGAAACAGCGTCACAATATTATTTTCAAAAAAGTGTTTCGGAATTGAACAAAGCAGAGATGGCGTTCATAGCCTCGATCCCGAATAATCCGGGCAAGTATGATCCTGTCGACCATTTCGATCAGACCAAAGTTCGCCAGGAACGTCTGCTTGACATTCTCGTTAACACTGAAAAGCTTGCAAAAGAAGAAGCGGACAAGCTGAAGAAAGTTCCGATAAAGTTGAATATCCGCAAGAAAATCGATCGGTATCCTGATTATGCCTTCTATGTGGAAGAGGAATTAAGAGAGCTGATTTCATTGCACGAAGGCTACAAGGTACAGCTTGAAAATGCCTCTTCACCACAGGAAAAGGAGCAGATCATCAACAAGCTGGATAACCGGTTTGAAAGCGTGATTGCTTCTGGCGTCAGAATTCAGACTGCCCTTGATCCAGCCCTGCAGCAAAAAAGCGCAGAAGCTTTGAACACCGGGCTCCATGGTGAAAAACTGCAGGGCGCATCAGTCACCATCAATAATGAAACAAGAAGAATCGCTGCACTGACCGGAGGGAAAGATTATCAAAAATATAATTTCAACCATGCTTTCCAAGCCTACAGGCAGCCTGGTTCCTCCATCAAGCCGCTGCTTGTATATGCGCCGTATCTTGACATATTCAAAGCATCCATTCATGAAAAAGTGAACGCCAATAATTACTGTATAGGTAATTATTGCCCGATCAACTACGGAGGCGTCCAGCCGGGGACGGTCACGCTGAACCAGTCGCTGGCTCAATCGTACAACACCCCCGCTCTCCGGTTGATGGAGAAAGTCGGGGTGGAAGAAGCATTCAACAAGCTTTCATCCTTTTCCTTCGAGCGCTTGACAGCAGATGATCACACATACGCAGCATCGATCGGCGGGTTCACCTACGGCTTCAGCCCGCTCGAGATGACAAATGCCTACACATCCTTCATCGACGGCAGCTATTATAAAAGCCATGCCATCGTGAACGTGAAAGACGGAAATGGAAAAGTCCTTTACGAATGGAAGGATAAGCCAAAGAAAATATGGTCTCAAGATACCACGGCAAAAATGAGGCAGATGCTCGCGAATGCTGCTGAGAACGGTACAGGGAAAGCCGCTTATGTATCAAAGCCCTATGTTGGAATAAAAACAGGAACCACCAACAATTATCATGATTACTGGGTAATGGGGTTGACGAATGAGTACACGACGGGTGTCTGGGTCGGCCACGACATCCCTCAGAACATGAGCAGGATCGAAAGGCTGCGGCCGAGTCATAAAATATGGCAGAAAATCATGAAATAACGCCCGGAGACCATCTCCGGGCGTTATTTTTCTTAAGGACAGACAAATTGGGGATGTCATGCGATTTTACTGAACTGACAAAACGATGCATCCCGCCAAATCAACTATATATGCTCGAAAATCCCAAGTTTTTGCTCGAAGCCCCTCCACTTATGCTCGAAAACCGAAATTTTTGCTCGAACTGTCGATTATCCTTATACACCATTCACAACGCCCTGCTTTTTTCCATCCTATAAAAAAAGAGTACAAAACAACCGTTTCATACTCCTCAAAGAACAGTCACAGCTTCACCTTCGACATGATCGGCAAACTCGCCATGACACCGTTATACAATTTTAAAATCACAAAAAAGATCGTCATAAAAAGGGATGACCAAGTAAATAATTGCAGGCTGATGACCCCTATGATCCCTGCTTTTGATACTGTGACGCTTATTTTATAAACAAAGTAAACAAAATATATGACCGAAGTGACGGCGAAAATAGCAACCACCCCCAGGAAGGATTTGAGGCTGACGACGGACACGAGACCGCCGATGAAATAGATCATGGAGCCGGACCTGACCCGGTTATATAATTGGCCTTCGGAATCTTTTGAAAAGAATAGCATGGAGACACCGTTGATAGTTTCAGCAATGAGCTTCAGGGCTGCAAATACCATGAAGAAGACGATCATCAGCAGGATTAATAACACAAATTTCAGTTGAATATCCGATAGAAATTCACGCATCCCGGGATAGACGCCGATTTTCTTGAAAAGGTCCACAAATACTTCCACTCCGTAGACCGAGAAGGTCAAGCTGAATAAAAGGATGGCAAACAGAGGCAGATAGCTTGTTAAATATGTATTCTTCAATTGATAACTCTCCTATAATGATTATTCCATACAGCACTTACATCATAATCGTTTATGGGAGTCTTGAAAAGGGTATTGATAAGAAAATCATGGGCATTTTGTCGTGCTGTCACGATAGGTGAAAATCACACGGAATCGCTCGTAAAAAGAAAAAATGACTGCCTCCCCCATGCGGACATGAAAAAGACAGTCAGTCGAATGCTTCATCAGTATGGGACATTCCGTTCGGCACTATACGGATGTACTCTCTCGATCTAAACGGCTGCCGGATCCTTTGATTGTTCGCCGGCACTTCCTCTATTTCTTCTGTGCCTTCGTATTGGACAGACTGCAGATTAGCTGTTGCCGGGTCATCTGTTTCGATGATCCCCCGGTTAAACCGGTCCTGGGACTCAACCAGCCACCCCAATCCAATAAATGTGAATAGTATGGTTGTAAATGCCACTGTTTTTCTTTTCAATTTCACCACCGCCTTATGGATAGGATTCTCCAAAATAACCAAAACTATTCTTTACATGCTGTATTTCCAAAGGAAAATCCTTAAAATTTTTCGTGGTGATCTCCCGCGTTTCTACATATTTAATACTAAAATTAAAAAACGATTATGGCAGAAGCCTGAGTAATGCAAGCATTGTTTTTTTGCGTTATAATGCTCTGTAGGTTAAGATTTCCGGACATACTTTAAGAACGGATGATGAATTTCCAGAAAGTGAAATGAACCTACATAAGATTTAGTTGAAGAATACATGTTGGAATTTAATATGAGGGGGGTTTTTTATGACATTGTTACATTGGGCTATTATATCGCCTTTTTTATTTGCCATTCTTATTCCATTTCTTTATAAGGCATTTAGGAGTATCCATACCGGCTGGTTCGTATTGCTTCTGCCGGTTGCTTTGTTCAGCTACTTCATTCAATTCATGCCGATTACGAGGGATGGAAACACGATTAAGGAAACAGCGGAGTGGATGCCGTCTTTCGGCATCAATTTTATTGCCTACATAGATGGACTCGGGCTTCTTTTCGCACTTCTCATTACCGGTATCGGTTCGCTTGTGGTTCTTTATTCGATCTACTATCTCGATAAGAAAAAGGAACAATTACATAACTTCTATGTGTATTTAATGATGTTCATGGGAGCCATGCTCGGTGTGGTCCTGTCTGATAATCTGATCGTTCTTTATATGTTCTGGGAGTTTACGTCCATTTCATCTTTCCTGTTGATCGGTTACTGGTACCACCGCGAACGCTCCAGATACGGTGCACAGAAATCCATGCTGATCACTGTATTCGGCGGATTGTCCATGCTGGCTGGATTTATCCTTCTATATTTGATGGGAGGTACATTCAGTATCCGCGAGTTGATTTCACAATCCGATCAGCTTATGACAAATGCCCTATTCATTCCGGCTATGCTTCTCGTACTGCTGGGTGCTTTTACAAAATCGGCTCAATTCCCGTTCCACATCTGGCTTCCGGATGCCATGGAAGCCCCGACACCTGTCAGTGCATATCTGCACTCGGCTACGATGGTTAAAGCGGGGATCTACCTTGTTGCCCGCATGAGTCCGTTATTTGCCGAGACAAGCTTATGGTTATGGCTTGTAGGAGGATTTGGGATTTTCACATTATTCTGGGGATCCTTTAATGCTGTGAAACAAACAGATTTAAAAGGGATTCTCGCATTCTCCACTGTCAGTCAACTTGGTCTTATCATGTCGCTGCTAGGAGTGGGTGCAGCCGCCCTGCACTACACTCACTTGGACGACAATATTTATATGGTCGCAACTCTTGCCGCCGTTTTTCACTTGATCAACCACGCTACTTTCAAGGGAAGCCTGTTTATGGTTGTCGGTATCATCGATCATGAAACCGGCACGAGGGATATCCGCAAACTCGGCGGGCTGATGAGCTTTATGCCGATTACGTTTACAGTTGCGGTGATCGGTGCATTTTCAATGGCTGGTCTGCCTCCATTCAACGGCTTCTTGAGTAAAGAAATGTTCTTTACCGGGATGGTCCGTGTCCTTGAGATGGATATTTTCAGCCTGGACACAGCCGGCATCCTTTTCCCTGTCCTTGCCTGGGTGGGAAGCATATTTACGCTCATCTACAGCATGATCCTTGTGTTCAAGACATTCACCGGGGAACACCAGCCTGAAAAATTGGAGAAGAAACCTCACGAGGCACCGTTCGGGATGCTGATCTCGCCGATCATTCTGGCTTCCCTTGTCATTGTGTTCGGGTTCTTCCCTAACATCCTGTCTGAGCGTATCATCGCTCCTGCAGTTGCGGCGATTACACCGAGCCTTGTTGAAGAAGGTCATGTGATTGAAGCACATATTACATTCTGGCACGGATTCACTCCGGAGTTATTTATGACATTAGGTGTCATCCTGTTTGGTATCCTGCTTTATCAATTGCTTCCGAAATGGAAGAAGATCTATTCATGGATTCCTGAACGCTTAACGCTGAATTCTATTTATGATGGAGGTTTGGTCCGAGGCGAACGCGCTGCATTCTCTTTCACAAGAGGGTACATGACAGGGTTCATCCGAAGTTACCTCGTCTATATATTCGCGTTCTTCATCGGTATCCTGCTGTTCACCTTGTGGTTCAAAGGGGCGTTTGCGATCAATACCGGTGACCTTGCACCAATCGGTATCTACGAAATCGCGATCGCACTGCTCTTGGTGATCAGTTCCGTATCGATTTTATTTGCGAAATCACGACTAACCGCGATCATTTTACTTGGTGCGGCCGGATATACCGTTTCACTATTCTTCGTTCTGTTCCGTGCACCGGACCTGGCGCTTACCCAGCTTGTGATTGAAACGGTCTCGGTTGCCCTGTTCTTATTGTGTTTCTATCACCTTCCTCCATTGAGCCGCCATGAAGAGCGGATGAGCTTCAAGCTCGGAAATGCACTGATTTCCATTGGAGTCGGGGTAGTGGTGACGCTGTTTGCCATCTCTGCTTACAGCACTAAATTATCTGAATCGATTTCTGAGTATTATATTAAAAATGTGTATGAGGAAGCTGCAGGTAAGAATATGGTTAACGTCATTCTCGTAGACTTCCGAGGATTTGATACCCTGTTTGAAATTTGTGTACTGGCTATTGCTGCCCTGGGTATCTACTCCATGATTAAATTGCGTCTGACAAGGAGGAAAGAGGGATGAAGAAACCCAAAACAAATGATGTGATTCTTCAAACAGTCACTAATGTTGTCACTTTCATCATTGTCCTGTTTTCTCTGAGTCTTTTCTTTGCTGGACATTACACTCCAGGGGGAGGATTTATCGGGGGATTGATGACCTCCGCTGCGATCGTTCTCATGCTGCTTGCATATGATCTCGATACAGTGGCGAATATCCTTCCGATCGATTACAAGATTTTAACGGCTGTAGGACTATTGATAGCGGTGGCGACAGGAGCTGGTGCATTGTTGTTTGATGTGCCTTTCCTTACTCATGCCTATGATTATTTCTATCTTCCGCTTCTGGGAAAGACGTCTCTTCATACAGCAGTGTTATTTGATACAGGTGTGTATTTGGTTGTTATCGGTGTAACGATGACCATTATTCAGACAATAGGAGTGAGTGAATAATGGAGATATTAATGGCAGTTGTTTGCGGCATTCTGTTTATGAGTGCTGTATATTTAATGCTTTCGAAAAGTTTATTGCGCATCATTATCGGAACGGCATTGCTGAGTCATGGAGCCCATTTACTGCTCCTTTCGATCAGCGGTCTCAAAGGGGGAGCTGCACCTCTTTTGGGGGAACATGCGAAATCTTATGTGGATCCGCTGCCTCAGGCTTTGATTCTGACAGCGATCGTTATCAGTTTCGGTGTCACGGCTTTCTTCCTGGTGCTCGCTTACCGGACGTACCAGGAGCTTGGAACTGATAATACGGATCAAATGAGAGGAAACGAAGGAAATGACTAACTTACTGATTTTACCCATACTAATCCCGTTATTCACGGCGATTATCTTACTATTCATAAGTAAATACGTTAACGTTCAAAGAGGGATTTCAGCCATTTCGACATTGGCTACCATTGCAGCATCCCTCGTGCTTATCTACACCATCAATAAAGATGGAATACAAAGCGTGAATCTTGGAAGCTGGCAGGCACCATTTGGGATCACCCTGGTCTCGGATATGCTGTCCGCGTTATTAGTGACCACGACGAGCATCATTACATTGGTTGTGCTGCTCTATTCTTTTAAAGCCATCGGGGCAGACAGGGAGCGTTTCTACTATTATCCGGTCGTACAGTTCTTATTGGTCGGTGTGAACGGCGCCTTCACGACAGGTGATATCTTCAACCTGTTCGTATTCTTCGAGGTTATGCTGATGAGTTCTTATGTATTGATCGTATTGGGCGGCACAAAAGCCCAGCTGCGTGAAGGAATCAAATATATTCTTGTAAACGTCATCTCTTCTGCGCTGTTTGTTATTGCTGTAGCCTATTTATACTCGGTTGTCGGGACACTGAATATGGCAGATATTTCGGTGAAGATCGCTGAAGTGAACCAGCCTGTGATTCTTACTTCTATCGCCGTACTGTTCCTGATCGTTTTCGGACTGAAAGGAGGAATCTTCCCCCTTTATTTCTGGCTTCCTGGTTCATATTATGCTCCGCCGACTCCGATCCTTGCTCTATTCGGAGCATTGTTAACCAAAGTGGGTATTTATTCCATCATGAGAACCTACACTTTATTCTTTTATCATGATACCGGCTATACTCATAGTATTCTCGCAGTGCTGGCCATCATGACGATCATATTCGGATGCATCGGTGCTGTTGCATACTGGGATGTTAAAAAAATTATCATCTATAATATCATCATTGCAGTAGGCGTCATTTTATTCGGGGTATCTACAATGAATCCCGATGCGTTAGAAGGCTCTGTTTACTATCTGATTCACGATATGATCATCAAAGCAGCCCTCTTCCTTCTGATCGGGGTGATGATCACGATCACCGGTACGACGGATTTGAAGAAGATGGGCGGTTTGATCAAAGAATATCCTTGGCTTGGTTGGACATTCCTGGTCGCTGTCTTTTCACTTGCGGGCATTCCTCCCCTCAGCGGCTTCATCGGAAAATTATTGATCGTAAGGGGCAGCTTTGAGGCGGAAGATTATTTAGGTGCAGGATTGATTCTCTTATCAAGCTTAATGGTCCTGTATTCAGTGATTAAGATTTTCTTGAATGGAATTTGGGGAACACCTAAGGAATATAAGCACGTGTCAAAAGGGCATGCGCGCTATTTGTGGATGACATCCGCCCTGCTTGTGCTGCTCGCCGTGTTTTACGGTTTTGGAGCAGAAGCATTGCGTCCCCTATTCTCACAGGCAGCAGAAGTACTGGTTGACCCGAATATCTATATAGACGCAGTGTTAAAGGAGTAATGTAAAATGGCCTTTCAATTTTTATTAAACATATTCCTGGCTTTTGTCTGGATGTTTCTATCGGTTTCCTTTACTTCTCAGTCATTTATCATTGGCTTTCTACTAAGTTTAGCGATACTCTTTGCATTCAGAAGGTTTTTCAGTTCACGGTTTTATATTCATAGGGTGATCGCCGTCATCAGCCTGTTGTTTCTCTTTATAAAAGAGCTGATCATGGCAAATATCGCCGTATTGAAAACGATCCTGAGACCAAAGCTCGATTTCAAGCCCGGGATTTTTGCTCTTCCGACTGAGTTGGAGACGAATTGGGAAATCACCCTGCTCGCTAATTTAATCACATTAACCCCGGGTACGCTGGTGACGGATGTATCGTATGATAATAAAATTCTATATATCCATGCCATTGATATCCCCGATAAAAATGAAGCAATTGATGAAATCAAGAACTCTTTTGAAAAAGCGATCATGGAGGTGAGTCGATAATGTTGCATACAATTCTTCAGCTGACATTATTATTGGTCTCCCTCTCTATGCTGGGATTGATCTACCGCCTGATCAAAGGACCGACCACTCCGGATAGAGTAGTCGCACTCGATGCGATAGGGATCAATCTGATCGCGATCATTGCGTTGGTATCCATGCTTCTGGATACATTCGCTTTCCTGGAAGTCATCCTGCTTTTAGGTATTCTGGCGTTTATCGGAACAGTAGCCTTTTCTAAATTCCTGGAGAAAGGGGAGATCATTGAACGTGACCGAGATCATTAGATTCCTCATTGGATTTTTATTAATTGTCGGTGGATTCCTCAGCCTTGTCACAGCCTTCGGTTTGTTGAGGCTGCCTGATGTTTATACGCGGAACCATGCCGCTTCCAAAAGTGCAACACTCGGAGTAATGTCCATTCTCCTTGCAACCTTTCTCTATTTCTATTTAGAACATGGGCATTTCAATTCAAGGCTCATCCTTGCCATCATCTTTATCTTTGTGACCGCCCCGGTTGCGGGACACCTTATTGCAAGAGCAGCTTATCACTCAGGAGTTAAGCTGTGGGATAAAAGCGTACAGGATGATTTGAAGAATAAGAAAGAATATGAACAACAGAACTCCAATTAAAAAAGCTTGACCTGGTAAAGGGATCCCTTTCCAGGTCAAGCTTCTTTTTATTGATCATATAATTCCTTATCCACACTGCCATCCTGCTTATGGATGACAAGTGTGCCGGAATGGTCATTCACATAATCCTTCGCTTTTGAAAGAAGGTCCTCTTTCGTGTCTTCTACCATAATGGCCCGGCTGCTGCCCTTCTTCATCAACTGCCATCCGTCTTCATGGGTTTTCACATGATACTCGGTCTTATCAGTATCGGTCCCTTCCTCGGACTTGTGAGCCCTGTCGGTGGCAATCGCAATGGCCCTTCCTTCATCATACCCCTCATCCAAGAGGGCGTTGGCAATCTCTATTGCTTTATTCCGAACATCGGCGGGGAGATTCTTTAATGAATCGGGATAATCATTTTTGCTCCAAGGCATCGTGTAACCTCCTTATCTTGGTTACTTATTGATTTCCCATTGTGAAAGCTTTTAAACGTCCCCTACATATGTACTCTTCCTTAACCACAGGGAACCGCCCCCGAAGCAGGTCAGCGTTTCGGCACGACTGCCATTGTACATCGTGAGACACAAATCAATTGATTCTCTTCATCGGTGATTTTAATATCCCAGACCATCGTCGTTTTCCCCTGGTGCATGACGGATGCCGTGGCGGTAACCACTCCATCACGTTTTGCTTTTATGTGATTTGCGTTGATTTCAAGACCGAAACAGATTTCTTTCTCAAGATCGATTAATTCCACTGCCCCCACACTCGCCACTGTTTCAGCGAGGGCCACCGACGCTCCACCGTGAAGGAATCCGAAAGGCTGGCGGGTAGCCTCATTGACAGGCATGGTTGCAATCACCTTTCCTTTGCCTAACTCCACAAACTCAATTCCAAGTGTACTGATTAGCGTATTTTCCATTTTCATTCTGTTCACCTCATTATAGTCATCATATAGTAGAATTTCGGTAAAAATAATAAAAACCCTCTTTAAGAAGGTTCTTTTTGCTTACTTAGTCGTTTTTATCGTGGTTCCGATTGTACCTCTCGAGGCCTGTCCACTCCGCAAAGTATAAACTACACCGGCTTTGGATAACTCCCGCATGAATAATATCGTGTTCAGCTTCATACATTTCCTTAGAGCCTAATTGCCAGGAATAAGGAGGTATTCCATGAATCGATATCACCCATTTTACCATCCTGTCCAGAGCCCTTATCAACCCCATCACTCGAGAAGAAATGTCCCACTGTACCCCAACCTTCATTATCGCAATAACCTTCCTCCAATTGAAACAAAAACGTTTATGGCCTCTGCAGATAAAACACTAAAGTTAATGGAAAGCGCCCACCTCGTATTGACGAAAATCAAGAATGATACTTCGTTTGCCCATCAACTCATGAATTTAGCTCAGCAGTCAAACACTCAAGAGGTCCTTAAACTCATTCGCAGGACCGGTGTAAAGGTTGTCCCCGTCGTCTCATTTAATCCAGACGGGATCCACATGATATTTGATGAGAAGATTGGTGAAGTGGATTGCTGCCATCTGATCGTCGACGTACGGTGGAGGGAAATGTAGGTTTATCAGGTAGAGGTTACTGAGGTAAAAAGTTGCACTCGTTTATAGAATTCAGTAAAAAAGGGCCTCAAGGTATGATCCTTGAGGCCCTTTTGATCTATGATTAATAATATTGGTAATATCCCGGATATCCATTACCATAACCATACCCGTATGGTGGATAATAATGTGGATAAGGTCTTGGATACAAGAGAGCAGAACCTAAGAGACCGCCTAACACACCGCCAATAAACGGAGCGCCAAAGAACCCTCCTCCGTAGAATGGTCTTCTGCCAAATCCGTACGGTCTTGGCCTTCTGTCATACACTTGACTATACATTCGCATTTCCTCCTCTTCTTCAGTTTACAGGGACAGCCATCTATTTTTATCGGCTTCATTACTGATTTATGCGATGGAGGGCGTTTTTGAGTGGGCTTTGATTTATTACTGAGAATGAACGCAAGATGAGGGTGTCGGGGTGGTTAGTGTTAGGTGCTGGATTCTACGTAAAGATTTTTCGACAAGTGGCACGTATCTCGGGAAAGTGGCATGTATTTTCTGAAAGTGGAATGTAAATCTGGAAAGTGGCACGTATTTCCTGAAACTTGGTTTTATCTGTCTATAAAAGCTTCTCGTTTTTAATGAGAGTACCTCTTCTACCTACAAAAAAAGCAGAGGATTAAAAAATCCCCTGCTAAAATCCAAATCCAAACTTAAAACATAATCGCCGCAATCCATCCAAAGAGGATCAGCGGAATGTTATAGTGCAAGAACGTCGGTACACATGTATCCCAAATGTGATTGTGCTGGCCGTCCGCGTTCAATCCGGCTGTCGGCCCGAGCGTACTGTCTGAAGCAGGAGAACCCGCATCTCCCAGGGCGCCTGCTGTTCCGACAATAACAATTGTCGACATCGGGCTGAAGCCAAGCTCCATACAAAGAGGTACGAAAATAGCTGCAATGATCGGAATCGTCGCAAACGAGGAACCGATTCCCATCGTCACAAGCAGGCCGACAACGAGCATGATGAAGGCTGCCATCGCCTTGTTGCCGCCGATTGCATCTGCAGTCGCCTCAACAAGCGTTTCTACGTGCCCGGTTGCTGTCATCACTTCAGCAAATCCTGAGGCAGTGATCATCACAAACCCGATGAACGCCATCATTTTCATTCCTTCATTCAACAATCCGTCAGCTTCCTTCCACTTCACGGAACCAGAAAGATAAAGCACGGCAATCCCAGCCAGAGCTCCAAAGATCATGGATTCAAGCTGAAGCTGGACATACAGTGCCACGATGATCGAGATAAAGGCGAAGACCATCGCTTTTTTGTTATAGACCATTTTTTCATCTGAAATGACTTCTTTTGCTTCACTGTACTTTCTTGGTTTGCGGTAGCTTACAAACACTGCGATCAATAATCCAATCATCATTCCGCCAACAGGAATGAGCATGGCTTTAGGGATATCCCCCAGATCGATCTCCATTCCGCTGCTTGCCATATTCTGTGCAATGATTTCGTGGAACTGCAGACCAAATCCTACTGGTAAAAGGATATAAGGAGCAGTCAGTCCGAATGTGATGACAGAGGCAATTAAGCGTCTATCCAATTCCAGTTCCGTCATGACCTTCAATAGAGGCGGAATCAGGATAGGGATAAAAGCAATGTGGATCGGAATCAGATTCTGTGAAAAAATAGCCATAATTAAAATAGCAAAAACGATAAGTGCCTTAGAAAGGGCCGCTTTTCTTGAATCTCCTTTTTTCCCGACAACCTTTAACACCCAGTCTACGAGAAGATTCGGAATCCCCGTATAGGAAATTGCTACAGCGAATCCCCCAAGTAACGCGTAACTTAAAGCGATATTGGCGCCCCCTGATAATCCTTCAGAGAAGACCGTTATCGTCTCACTCATGCCCATGCCGCCGATCAAACCTCCGATCAGCGCACCCGTAATGAGGGCAAAGACGACATTGACACGTACTAAACTCAATATGAGCATGATCAGAACAGCAATAACAACTGCGTTCATCATTATTCCTCCCTTAAAAAGTTCTGCAGCCTGTTTTCAAATGATACTTTACCGGCTGATTCTTTATTGGTAGTTCCATAGATATTACTTTAGTTCGCTAAATTGGTAGAGTAATAAAACAACGTTTTTAACTTTAACAAGATAAAGAGAGGTTGTCAATACTTTAGTCTGATGAATCATTAAAATGTTGGTTGGTAAGTTTTTGTATGGTTTAGAAGGAGTAAATGTTTGATATTTTCAACTTCTGTTTATTTGTTTTTAACTTAAGCTGGTTTATTTTCAACTTCTGGACATTTGTTTTCAACTTCGGCTGGCTTATTTTCAACTTTAGCTAATTTATTTTCAACTCTAAAAAACCACCTTCCTCTTTCTGATGGACTGCGCTTCCCCCGGGGTCTACGAGCAGCTCCTGTCAACAGCTTAAACCCCTACTAATTCAACAAGCTTATTTAACATATCCTCTTGAAAATGAAAAAGGCCTTCCCCAATCCAAAACAACTGGATCAGAAAAAGGCCTGTCTCTATCATTATTTTTCTAAAGGCTGGAATCGTTCCACCAGTAGTGCCAGCGTACGGGCCATGACACCAGTGGCACCAGAAGGACCAAGATCATATGTGCTCTTCGTCGTGGCTGTTCCTGCGATATCCAGGTGAACCCATGGGAGACCATCGGCAAATTCCCCTACGAAGGCACCGCCCATGATGGCATGTCCTGCCCGTCCTGGTGAATTGTTGAGGTCGGCAATCTTACTGCTGCGGACACGTTTTTTATCATGTTCCGTGTATGGCAGCTGCCAGATGAATTCTCCGGACTCGCTCGATGCTTCAAGCACCTGCTCAAAGAATGCCTCATTATTTGTGAGGGCACCTGTCTTATCTTCTCCAAGTGCAATGATGACCCCGCCGGTCAGCGTCGCCACATCCACCAGGTAATTCGCTCCGTGATGCTTCGCATAAGTCATCCCGTCTGCAAGGGCAAGGCGTCCCTCGGCATCCGTGTTCAGGACCTCGATCGTTTTCCCGCTCATCGCCGTGATGACATCATCAGGCTTGAATGCAGAACCGCTTACCATGTTGTCCGTTGATGGAATCACGGCTACCACATTCTGCTCAGGCTTTGTTTCACCGATGATTTCCATTGCCCCAAGGACAGCTGCAGCGCCACCCATATCCGTCTTCATGCCGACAATGCCGTCCTTCGGCTTGATGGAATAACCGCCGGTATCGAAGGTGATTCCTTTTCCGACCAAGCCGATGACGTCTTTCCATTCATCTTTTCCGCTGTATTTCAGGACGATCATCTTAGGCGGCTCAACCGATCCCTGATTGACTGCAAGGAGGGCTCCCATTCCGAGGTTCTCCATTTCTTCTTTATCGAGTATTTCCGCCTCGAAATCATAGCGCTCTGCAAGTTCCAGGGCGTATTCTGCCATTTTTGTAGATGTTAGCAGATTACCAGGTGTATTCACAAGAGTACGCGCCGAATTGACACCTCTTCCGAAAGCCGCTCCCACTTCAAGAGCCGTATTGACTTCTTTGTCATCATCGCTTGTTAAAAACTCAATGCTGTCCACATACACTTCAGGCTCATTTGATTTTTGCTTGTAGCCTTCGAACTGATATGTAGCCATCGTGTACGCTTCTGTGAGAGCATGTGCCGCATCTGCAGCAGGCAGTTCTTCTGATGAAAATGTATCAAGCGCCACTGAAAAAGAAGAGACTTTCATTTTTTTCAGCTCTTTCGATGCAAGTCCCATCGCCTCTTTTAAAAGATCGAAAGTCAGATCCTTTTGTTTGCCAAGTCCGACAAACAGGATCCGCTTGCTTCCGATTTTCTCGAACGTATGTATTTTTGATAGTTTCTTAGGCTTTGAAGAAATGTCTCCATCCTTCACCAGTGAAGTAAGATACCCTTCAAATGCGTGATCAAGCTCTTTCAGTTCCCCTTCAAAAGATGGCTGATGGTAAACTCCGACCACTAAACATTCCCCTGCTGCTTTTGTAATATCTTTTTGGTTGATTGTATAATTCATTTCCCCTGACACCTCCATTCTCCATTATAACGGAGATGTCAGTTTATTTCGACATACAGACATTCGCTCATGCAAGTTAGTTCTGCTTTCATTCGGGTATGATATAATAAGAGCATTATTTGTTTTCAGACTTTTAAGAAAGATGGCAGGTGACAGCATGGAAGTATTCTTGAATTTTCCATTGTGGGCCTCTTTATTTGCAATCTTCTTTGCACAATTTGTTAAGGTGCCCATTCAATTTATTGCAACGAGGGAATTAAACTGGTCATTGATCACGTCTACAGGCGGAATGCCAAGTTCACACTCTGCTGCAGTGACGGCTCTTTCAACAGGGGTCGCCTTGGAGACAGGACTTTCTTCCCCGGTTTTTGCCGTGTCGGCGATCTTTGCAATCATCACCATGTTTGATGCGACCGGTGTCAGAAGACAGGCGGGTGAACAGGCCATCGTGTTGAACCAGTTAACGATTGATTTTCAAAAATTCATGACAGAAGCCAAGGGCTGGCAGAACAAGCCCGAGCAGGAAAAGCGGAAAGAGCTTAAGGAACTGCTTGGACACAAACCGATCGAGGTCTTTTTCGGCGGCCTTTCAGGAATTATATTGACCCTGCTTCTGCACTATCTATTATTTACTTAGGAGTGATTCGGTGAGGATTGTCTCTATTTGCCCGAGTAATACTGAAATCATCGATTATCTTGGACTTACATCCAGTCTGGTCGGCGTTGATGATTTTTCCGATTATCCTGAGGAAGTGCGTTCACTCCCCAAGCTGGGCCCCGACCTGTCCATCAATATGGATAAGCTACAGGCTTTGGAACCCGATCTCGTCTTTTCTTCACTGAGCGTCCCTGGGATGGAAAAAAATATCGAGGAATTAAATAGGAGAAACATTCCGCATATCACACTGAATCCTCAAAGCTTCCGGGACATCGCCGAGGATATATTAACGGTCGGGAAAGCATGCGGGGTTGAGGAAACCGCTGTCCTTAGGCAGCAGACGTTTTTACATACGGTTGAGGAATTAAAGAGGTTGAGCAGGACCGTAAGCCACGCGCCGGTCCTCTACTGGGAATGGTGGCCGAAGCCCGTTTTTACTCCGGGAAAAATAAATTGGCTCACCGAATTGAGTGAGATGGCAGGAGCCAAAAACAGTTACCGGGATGTCGAACTTGCCAGCGTCCAAACCGATTGGGAAGATGTCAGGGATCGTGATCCCGACTATATCTGCCTTGCATGGGTAGGCGTACAGCAGAAACGGGTGAATCCCGACATTGTAAAGAAGCGCCCCGGCTGGGATACAATGAAAGCCGTTCAGGAAAATCGGATACTCATTCTGGAGGAAGCCCTTTACTGCAGGCCGTCCCCCCTTCTTTTAAAAGGGGCGGTGAAGCTTGCCAGAATGCTGCATCCTGCAGTATACGAAGGATTGGACCTTCAACATTCTCCATAAGAAAAGCTCGTATGCAAAGTTTCTGCATACGAGCTTTTACATTATTCCACTTTAGTTGATAAGATTTGCTGCCTGAAGACCTGCATCGATTCATTGCTGTTCAGTTTCACCAGGTCTTCTTCCGTCAGCTTGCCTGTACCTACTTGTACGACATACACCTCAAGGGTTTGTTTTCCCCATTCATCATAGACTTGTTGAACGGTATCGTAATATAAATCGAGCTTATTTCCTTTGATTGCACTTCCTGTATCAGCCACGACCCCATATCCATAGTTAGGGATGAAGAGGATCGTACCGATCGGATAGACGGATGTATCTGCCGCAATCGTAGAATATAAGTCCCTTTTCACTTTCACTCCCGAGTATGTAATCCCATATCCAGGGTGCCCCGGACTTTTCCCCGTTGATTCTACACCGGCCGTATATCCAGTAGCCACCACGGTATTTTTCGGATACTGCTCCCAATTGACCGATTCTTCCAGTGTCGGAAGTTGCCCTTCAACAGGTTTGCTTGAAGAGATCATCGTCTTGACCCCTGCTAATCTCTTCAAAAATTTGAATGATAATGATATATGATTTGTTTTATGGTTTTCTGAATAGCGTTCCGACTGACTTCCTTTGTTTTCATTCAGCCAGGATTTAAACGTCTGGGCTTCCACCCCCGATACCGATTGAAAGGTGGTCCCTAAGGCTAGTACAAATAAACTAACCATGATGATTCGTTTCGTCCATTTTATTACCAAATTCATGAATTCACTCCTCCCACCCTTATTCCTTCCCCACAAAGATGGTATTTATTCATAAATTGATAAAAAAATCGAATAGTTTCAATTTTTGGAAAATATTAGGATTAGTAGTTTCTAAGGTGAAAAGGTTTTTTTTATGGTGTCTTACCCTGGAATTTTTAAGCTTCACCGCTCTCTTATCATTTGTAGAATTGCATAAAAAAATCCGTTCAACCCGGGCATTCACGGGGTAAACGGAAATAAATCAAAACATTCTATATCCTTTGGCTCTCAAGATTCTCATCACAATCCCTGAAAGAATCGCTCCTGCAAGTCCGCTGCCAAGTATCAAAAGATCGGCCAAAGCTAAACTGCTAATTTTAGTGCCCAATTCCGAAAACGAAGCTCCTGCATTTCGGAAGTATTCAATAAAACGCACATCATCTACAATAAAAATGACAATGATCGGATAGATAATCGCCATTATCCATGTCATACGCAATAACATATTTAACAAAAAGCCGATTCCAAAAAACAGAACCAGAAAAAGAAGCATCGAAATAATCATTACATGTATAGGCATTTACCGTCTGCACCTCCATAAACACTAAAGTTTAGTGTACTCAATGTTTATGAAAGCGTCAATCTTTTGAAAGACGTATTCACAAAATCAACAAAAATAGAAATGCGGAGGCGGCTCGTTCAGAGGCGACAAGCATAAGACAGGGCAGCCATAAAGGCGTTTTTTGCCTTTTTGGATGGCATGGCTTATGTCTCGAGCCTCTAGCCGCCGGAGCTGGACAATAGAAATGCGGAAGGGCTATGCTCAGAGGCGGGTGGCATAACGCACCTACCGCGAAATCGTTTCTGCCAAGCAAAAAGCAGACCCGAATTTCAAGGTCTGCTTCATATGGTCAGATTAGCGTCCGTTCTATTTTTGTTTCCCGCTGCCTCCGCAGCAAGGACATGTCTCAGAACCACCCAACACTAACTGAAAGTATCCTTTTCCTGAACAGTATAGACAAAATTTTGTTTTCGTACTTGCAGTAGCTCTCATGATTCCCTCTCCTTTTGAGTTTAATTTCTTAATTTTCTGATAATATATCATCTATCCTCGTGAATGGAAAGGGACATATTAGAGGATGTACCTTTAAGAAAGCGAATACATTGCTTGTTATCTTTCAATATCTCTCTTTTTCACAAAGTTTACTGAATTTTTAAATAAATTATGGAAGCTCGTCCTTTTACCTCCAACACGGTATGTAACGGGGGTTTTCACGCACCAAGCATTACCCGTTTTATTTTACATTTTACTTGTTTTAGATATACTTGTATTAGAAATACATGTATAAATCGAACAAAGGTGGAATACCAAAATGAATCGACCGATTCCAATCGACATTACCGGTACCGATGCGTTAAACAGCATAGGTGAAAATATCATTATTGCCAATAAGGATTATACCGTGACGTGGATGAATACTAAAGCATCCACGTCAATGACAGCCATTGCCCCGTTATTCGGGCTTAACAGCGCAGAAGATATGATCGGAATGAATATGGATGAATTTCATGAATTGCCTCCATATCAGCGCAGGATCATGGACGACATTCATGATGGACATCGAGCAAGAATCAATATCAAGGAGAGGCTCGCTGCAGATATCGTGATCACTCCCATCACAAGTTCTACGCAATCCGGACAGGTGGAAGGCTATATGGTCATGCTTATGGATGTTACCTCAAGAGCAGAAGAGGAAAAGAGAAGAGAGACAATGATCCGGGAACTGTCTGTACCCATTTTACATATTTGGGATAAAACCATTGCCCTGCCGCTTAAAGGCGAACTTGATCTTGACCGGGGAGAAATAGTGATCAGCACTGTGCTTGAGGAGTGTGTAAAGAGCCGCATTGAATACGTCATGATCAGCATCAGCGGGATAAGCAGGTTTGACGATAGTATCAGACAAAACCTCCAGAAGCTCTATGATTGTTTAAAATTGATCGGGGTCGAATGCATCATCGTCGGGATTACACCCGAGCTTGCCATAAGTATCGGTGAGTTTGAAAACGTTTTGACTTTCAGTGACTCATCAACAGGGCTCAAATATATTATGTCTCTTCAGGAAAAAGAATCGGTATGACCTAAAAAGGGCATCAAATACGTTTTTGTATTTGATGCCTTTTCTTAATGAATCACATAAACAACTTATAACTCGTATAGCCAAACTGCTCGCCGGGATCCAATCCTTCAATGGCCTGATGGCGCTGGAATAAATCACCCTGCTTCAGCATTTCATGGATCATGACGGAGGTTTTGCCATCCACCATCAGTGCATTTGGGGATTTCCATTGCACATCGAACAGTTCACTTTCTTCTACTTTCAACAGATCCGAATCGACATGATCCAGATGAAAAATGATCATATTATCACTGATTTCGTTCCCTATCACACCGGTACGTACCCCGATGATCCCATTAACAGTCGTCGTGAGGCCCGTTTCCTCTTTCACTTCACGAAGAACTGCTTCATCGACCGTTTCTCCTTCGTCAACGAATCCGGCCGGGAGTGACCACATACCTTTCAGTCCTCCGTATTTTTTCTTAACAACAAGCCAGTTTCCATCTTTATCTATAACAAGTCCGGCAACAGCCAGCCACACCTTTCCCCTTTTCAACCTACTCCTCCTCTTACTATAAAAATTCTCTTTACTTTAAGGTACTACAGGTAACGGAGATAGAAAAGTCATGACTGGATTTTTAGGTAAGATGGTCTATATGTACCGGCTGTTCCACCGTTCATTACTGTCTGAATGTAAAAAAACAGAGCGGAATTAAAATCCACTCTGCTTTATCACTCACTGTTCATCTTAAAAGAACTTGAATTTACCTTTTTTGAATACTAGTGAAGGTCCGCCAACCATGTATAGCGCACGGTTGTCTACTACCTTCTTCATGAATGATGCTTTTGTACCAGTAAGTTTCTTGCCGTACACAACACCGATTGCGTCGTCTTCACCAAGTGAACATACAGTACCTTTCAGGTCCGGTGTGAATTCTTCAAGATGGTCTTTTCCATGAAGAAGAGCTGCGATGTTACGCGCACACACTTCCCCTTGCTGCATTGCAATCTGTGCAGTCGGCGGGTATGGGCGTTCTGTTTCTTCGTTGATCATCAGTGAACAGTCACCGATGATGAAGATATTGTCGTGACCTGGTGCACGAAGATCTTTGTTGATTTTGACGCGGGCACGCATGTTTTCGATACCTGCTTTTTCAATGATGCGGTTACCGCGGACACCAGCTGCCCAAACGATTGTACCAGCTTTGATTTCTTCCACTTCATCTTCGCCTTTGGCAATCAATACGCTGTCTGCTTTTGCTTCTTTAAGCGGAGTTCCGATGTGGAATTCAACGCCTTTTTTCTCAAGAGCGGCACGTGCATATTTCACAAGTTCAGGATCGAAGCCAGGAAGGATCATTGGCGCTGCTTCCACACAAACGATACGTACTTTTGAACGGTCGATATCGTATTCTTTGCATAGTTCAGGTACACGGTTACCCAGCTCCCCAAGGAATTCGATACCTGTGAAGCCTGCTCCACCTACGACGATCGTCAGGCGCTCATCGTTTTTCTCTTCTTCGTTCTTATACGTAGCAAATTGGAGTTCAATGTGCTCACGGATTTGACGAGCTGAGTTGATGTTTGAAATCATGAACGCATGCTCGTGCAACCCTTGAATACCGAACGTCTCAGACTCGGCACCAAGCGCAACCACAAGATAATCGAACTCTACTTCGCCTTGACTTGTTACAACTTTCTTTTCTGCTACTTTGATGTCGTCCACAGTTGCCTGTAAGAAGTTCACTTTGCTTGTATTCACAACATCTTTAATATCATAACGCACACGGTCGTGATGAAGAGTCCCTGCAGAAGCTTCATGTAACCATGTTGTTTCATAGTGGTAATCATTCTTATTAATAAGGATGACTTCCGCTTCGTTCGTACCTAATTGCTTTTGAAGACGAGTTACTGTCATAAGCCCGCCATAACCTGCACCTAAAACAACGATTCTTGGCTTTCTCAACTGAATCACATCCACCTTTTTGATTGAATTTGCGTCGGATACTCTTAGAGTCCTCCACATCGGTCTTTTTTATCCCGTCAATCTGCTGCTACTATCTCATTCCCCGATTAAGCGGAACTCAAAACAAATTTTGCGGGATGATCCTTTTCAAATGAAAAGAGAGAATACTGTATAAATAGTATAAAAACAAAATAATAAGTATGTGACAACTTTCACGTACTAGTGCACACCGCGAAAATTGTCATAAATTCTTAACAATATGCCTACATTACATAATATTCGTTTTACCCCATCTTTTCAAGGTATTAAAGATAAATAATCATTCTTGGGAAAATTGCGACAATAGCGCATTTAGAGAATCGTTTGATTCATTGAGTAATGAAGGAAGAATGTAATAGGTACTATGTTTTGAGCCGAAGAATTTGAGTGAAATTGATCGATGAAAATATTGGTTGAGATCATACTATTCAACTGGTTATTTTTCAGGTGACTGGGCTTTGGTATTGATCAAATTCACCCTATTATATAGATGGTTTATTAAAGTTGATCTCTTTTTCACTTTGGAAATAGTCATCTATTTGATAATTGAGAATTAATTGTGCTGCTTTCAGAAATAATTGAGCCGGAATCCAAATAATTGCGCCGCTTGTCGAATTTTCTTCGTCTCGGGACGAAGGCTCCGCTTCAAGCAACTGCACTCAGCATCCAAAGACAGAGTGTCCAAAAGAATAATCTAAATTTTGGGAAGGATTCATTTCTCTATGATAGAATAAATTAAAATAGATGCATCTATATCTGGGAGGGATCTACTTGAAGGAAGATCAAAAGGTTTATGATATAACGATTATAGGGGGCGGCCCAACAGGGTTATTCACCGCATTCTATGGCGGGATGAGAAAAGCTTCAGTAAAGATCATCGAAAGTTTACCGCAATTGGGCGGTCAGTTATCCACCCTCTATCCTGAAAAATACATATATGACGTGGCAGGGTTCCCAAAAGTGAAGGCTCAGGACCTTGTCAATAACCTGAAGGAGCAGATGGCCAAGTTTGAAACGACCATATGCCTGGAGCAGGCAGTGGAAAGTGTCGAGAAGCAAGGCGACGGCTGCTTCAAGCTCTCAACTGATAAAGAAGTTCACTATTCAAGGACCATCATCATCACAGCCGGGAACGGTGCATTCCAGCCGAGACGGCTCGAGCTCGAAAACGCTTCTCAATATGAGGGAACGAATCTTCATTATTTCGTCGATAATATGGAGAAGTTCAGAGGCAAAAAAGTGGCGATTTGCGGCGGCGGTGATTCTGCAGTCGATTGGGCATTGATGCTCGAACCGATTGCTGAAAAGGTCTATCTCATTCATCGAAGGGATAAGTTCAGAGCCCATGAGCACAGTGTGGAAAATCTCAACAATTCCTCTGTGGAACTTAAGACTCCTTTTGTTCCTGCTGAAATTGTAGGCGATGAGTCAAAGATCCATCAGATCATTTTAGAAGAAGTACGCGGAGATGAAAAGGAAATCCTTGATATCGATGAGTTGATCGTCAACTTCGGGTTTGTCTCTTCACTCGGACCAATCAAAGATTGGGGACTTGAAATCGAGAAAAATTCAATCGTCGTCAACTCACGAATGGAAACGAATATAGAAGGCATTTACGCAGCAGGCGATATTTCCACCTATGACGGAAAAGTAAAACTGATTGCGAGCGGTTTCGGTGAAGCTCCTACAGCCGTCAACAATGCAAAAGCCTTCATGGACCCGAAAGCAAGAGTACAGCCTATGCACAGTACGTCCATGTTTACAGATTAATTATTTAAAAGAGATTCAGGAATGATTCCTGGGTCTCTTTTTATATGTGCCTCTCCAGTATGTTAAAGCTTCTCTAAGATTAGTGCCTTGTTTATTTTAGCAAGTAATGGGTAGACCAATAATAAGAGAAAAAAATAAAAAAGGATGTTGAGATGAGATGAATGTACTTGTTATTGGAGCGAATGGCCATACCGGCCGGCTCATTTTAAAAGAGCTTGTGAACAGCACTCAGCACTTCGCTAAAGCCATGATCCGTAAATCTGAACAGACAAACGATATGGAAGACCTGGGTGCAAGACCGGTCGTCGCAGATCTTGAACAGGATTTCTCCTATGCCCTTGAAAATGTCAATGCGGTCATTTTCGCTGCCGGGAGCGGTAGTAAAACAGGCGAGGATAAAACGATTGCAATCGATCAGGAAGGCGCGAAAAAAGCGGTTGATTATGCAAAGCAAAAGGGAATCGAACGTTTCATCATGTTGAGTTCCATGGGAGCCGACCAGCCGGAGAACGCCCCGGAAGGCATGCACGTCTATCTAAAAGCCAAAAATGAAGCGGATGTACACCTTCAAGAAAGCGGCCTGAACTATACGATTGTCCGTCCAGGAGCCTTGACCTTTGACGATGCGAGCGGAAATATCATCGCGGAGCGGTCCATAGCCGATAAAAGCGGCAGTATCTCGCGGGCTGACGTAGCCAAGGTGCTCGTGGAATCATTGACCACTTTAGAAACGAACCACAAAGTGTTTGAAATCCTTAACGGAGAAATTCCCGTAGATGAAGCCCTAAAGAAATTATAATGAATTCAATAAAAAGGACCAGCGCTGACTTGAGCGCTGGTCCTTCTTTTTTTATCCTTTAACAGTTCTCCGGCGTACCTTTATTCGAAGCTGTCACAAACGATGACCCACAGCCGCATGAAGCGATCGCGTTCGGATTATCGATCGTAAAGCCTCCGCCCATCATGGACTGTTTCAGAACGTTGATATATCAAGGTTAGTTGTAATTTGGAATGATTATGAATAACAAGCAAGATTGTTAATTGCATACCTAAACGATTGTTAATGTCACTGTCTAAATTTTACCCAAACATACGTATAGATACAAGTATATGGAAGTATTTATATAAAATAAATTAATCTTAGAGTTGATTTTCAATTATTTTTTACTATATAATTGAAATATACAAAAGTTGTTAATAAATGAGCTTGACTTTTTTCGAAGGCTTACGTTCCACGTGAGCTATACATGTAGAAAAAGTGGGGCTCATTTTTTATTTTTTGGAGTATAATTTTTGTTTAGCTGCTTATCACTAGGTACAAACTTCCAATGCCTATAAGGATGGTTCCACCTATTATCTGGACTCCCTTTAATTCCAGTGCTTTCTCCAATATTGAAATTTGGATATATCTCTCTAATTCGAGAATTAATTAATTTATAAAGTTTTTCTTTAGCAACTGTTCTTTTACCTCTTCTTTTCTTGCCTTTTGGAATTTCTTTATGTTTCTCATTTAAGCGGAACTCCATTGCTCCCAATACTACATCCAAGCATTGCAATATAACGTGGTCATGAGACTTAGCTTCTGCAATGTCATCTTTGCTATGAATGAACAAGTTGGCTTCTTCAAAAAAGTCTTGAAACTGCAAGCTATAAATAAAATCTTTAAAATTTTGATTTTTTTCTTTGGTATCTGGAAGTTGATCAAAGTATGAGTACAGAGATATCCTACTATGCGAGTTATTTGAATACCTAAAACCAAAAGCATGTTTAATAAATTGATAGTAAAGTAGGAAATATTCATTTTCTCTTTGCTCTTTAGTTAGTTTCTTAGCAGCATATGCATTATGAGTGAACATTACTCTTATCTTTACTTTATCCGCCTTTATAAAATCAAAAAAATGATTTATTAGTTCCATATATTTTTCTAAATAGCTTGAGGTAACCTTTTGCCACTTAACTTCAGATAGCAGATTTAATTCTTTCATTTTATCTTCAAGAGACTGTTTTACTTCTTCAAAATGTATTGATCTTACTAAAGCTCCTCCATAAAAATTGCCATAGTAAGTTCCATTTTTCACTGACTCATCACAATAAATAATATACTGCATAACTACACCCACTTATTTTACAATATATCCTCATTATACCAGAAACCACTTTCCAAAGAATATTGTTTGTATATCTAGCCCTTATATGAGTTCAGATGTTTTAAACAATATTACTAATCATTATTCATATTCTTCTCTTTCAATTCTCTATATAACGTAGCCTTAGACACTCCTGTCAAATCTTCAATTTCCCTAACCGAATATTGTCTTGACTCATAAAGTTTTATAGCTTTATTAATTATTTTGGAGTCTTTTCTAGGTCTCCCTCCCTTTCTTCCCCTTGCTCTAGCGCTCTCTAATCCTGCTCTAGTGCGTTCTGATATTAAATCCCTTTCCATTTCACTTAATACTGCCAGCATACGAAACATAGCCTTCCCAACTGCTGTAGTAGTGTCTATGTTATCTCGAATGCTTACAAGTTCTATTCCCCTATTCTCAAGTTCATCTGTAAGTTCAATAAGCTTCTTTGTAGATCTTCCAAGACGGTCTAACTTATATACAACTAGAACATCTCCTTCTCTAGCGTAATCAATCAATTCTTTCAGCTTTTGCCTGTCGTCTTTCATACCGCTAACCTTTTCAGAATATACCTTTTCACAACCAGCTTTTTGAAGTGCATCCATTTGAAGATCTAGGCTTTGGTCTTGGGTGCTAACCCTTGCATAACCAATTTTCATATAAACACCATCTTTTCCATTTTTATACTTTAATTGTATCAAAAAGGTTTATTGGTGTATATATTGAAACGTTGATTTTGAAACGGCTTATGAACCACAAAACACAAAAAAATACTACCTGATATAAGCTAGGTAGCATTGTCTCATAAACATTCGTTTTTGAGACTAAACAATATTAGAATGGTAAATCAACCTCGTAATAAGGTTTTACAGAGAAAAAGCCATTAAAATTGTATACTTTATTAAAACCTTCTTTTATTGTTCTTTTTGCCGTATCACTATTATCTAGTACCTCTGCAATATGATTTTCTTCATTGAAAGTTAAATTTTCTCCCGTAAATCCAATTTCCATTAAATTTGTGTAAGTGTTGAACTTTAGATTTAATTTGTCGATCGTAAAATCTTCAACCTCCATAGATACATACCAAAGAACCTCTTTTATGAATTCTGGAAGAAGTAGATCTATTTTTTCTTTGGGTTCTTCTATAGTAATATTATTAAAAAAATCTCTTCTTAAATTTGGATAAAACTCACAATTCCAATGGTGAAGTTTGTTAAAATTTGTTATATAGTCTTGTAATCTACTGAATTTTATGAAATGCACTCTATAGAAATTTTCGTTTTTATTAACTATATGTCTGTTTAAATACTTTATTTCATCTATTTCTTCTATGCTTTCTCCTTCATTGTTTAAGTGTACTTTAATCATTTCACCATCGAATATTGATATTAAGTTAAAATTGTACATAACCTTTCTATTTTTTCTTTCATCTAAGGAGTTCTTTTCATATTCTAAAGCTTTAATTGAAGAAATGATTGAATTATAAATATCTTTGTCATTTTGGGGAGTGTAACTAGTTTTGTTCAATTGTTGAAAGGCAAACACATGATCATTTATCCCATAGACAAAATTAAGTTCCTCATGATCACTTGTAACACTCCACACTTCATCTTCAACTTTTTCAGGTTTGATCATATAACTCAAAACCTTGTCATTTGCCCAGTTTGATATAGGACAAAAATTAATGTTGGGGTCACCATTCTTAATGTCCTTTGTAAGAAAGCTCCATATATTACTTTCACTTTTTTTACAACTAATTATTAGAGATGTGTAATATAATATGTCTTCAACTTCATTAACCCTGTATGCTATGATATCAATTTCCCTATTAATTTCTTGGACATCGTCCAAATAATACCTATTATTTATTACGTTCCACTTGTTTTGTTCTAATATTTCACACACCTTGTACTCATGTACAAATCCAGTTTTGTTAATTCCTAATTTAATTTTTTCAATATCCATTGTTTACTCCTCGTGTTAAAGATTGTTTTCCGATCTTATACTCTTCACGTATTGTTCATGTGCACACAAGTCACAGATAAGGATATCTGTAGCTTCCATAACTTCAATGTCTGACTCCGAAAACTCCACTTTGCAAATGATACACCTCAAAACATAATCATCATACAAGTTATACATCCTCCCTCTCTATTACTATTTTCGACAACCTTCTTACATGACCTTTATTTTTATTACATTTTTTTACATAAGTGAATATTGTTTCTTTTTAAAGGTAAAACAAGTAAGGAGGTGATTAAATGATTTACTTAGAAATAGTAGTTGCACTAATACTGGCTGCCGCTTTCTTTCAGTTTTATTCTCACAAAAGAAAAAACGACTACCAGACTCAGCTACTGGCACAACATATTGATAAGAGCGAAGAAATGAAAAGAACTCTTGCAACCGGCTTATACATGAGGTTTAAAAAAGAAACTGAAGAAGATAAAACATTATCCTCTTCTTATTTAAAACAAGACCCGATCATGTTTGAGTCATTTGTAGCGGAAATAATCGAAAGAGCAAAAGGAGGAAGCACTTGGGTATCTCCACCCACTGGGGATTTCGGAATTGACTTTGAACATACTACTGAAGATGGTCTTTTTCTGGGACAGGTAAAATGCTATCGAGGAGACTTGCCCTTTGAAGCAATTGCTCTAGTACATAGCAATATGGTCAAAAGAGATGCAACAGGAGGGTATGTAGTAACTACAGGCTCATTCACTCAAGGTGCCAGAGACTATGCTGCAGGACTTAATATAGACCTAATAGAGGGGGTACAACTTGTAGATTTATGGTTAGAAGGATTAGAAAATGCTGAGCAAGAAATAAAAGATGTCATCCCGACCTATATTTAAAGCCACCCTAATTGGTGGCTTTGTTTAATGATTTTAATTCTTCAATGGCTTCAATCTGCTTCACAACCCTAAACAGATCGGTTACTGCGTCTTCACGGGAATACTTATCATCTTCTTCAAGATACAGGGCAATATTCAAAACCTTTAATTTAAGTTCACATAAGTCCATTCGAATAGTAATAACACTCTGTTTACCCATTTTTATCGTCTCCACTGTTAATGTAAGTACAAGAGTATTATTAGTCAGTAAAATAATTGTTATTCTAACTGGAGTTGGAGGATGTATTAATAACCTTTCTTTTTACTCTACTCAACTTCTTCTTATTTCTTATTACAGTATAATGGTTTTTAAGAGAAACAAATTGCTCTTTAGAAACAGACACTATGTTATCATTTGATACTTTTATTCTTAAATCATAGTATGCATAAACACTGTAATCTTTACCTTCTTCAATTACATTTCCAAGCCATATCTTTTTATTTAAGGCTTTTTGATATTTGTGATAGCACCTGGTTTTTTTAGGGTATAGTTTTCTAAATTCTTCATAAACCTCTATGTTTAAATTGTATTCTGGAAAGTTCATAAATGCAGACAAATGATCTCGATTAATACTCTTAACATTGCTAGATGGTACATAGCGGTTACTATGTGCTAGGGAATGAGCGATATTATACCTTCTCGGAATATACTGAAGTTCCACCTCCGCTGAAGCAAGGCACTGATGTAATCCTTCTAGTCTTTTAGATTTGTTAAGGATAATCCAGTTTATTGCTTCTTTGTTATCCAGAAGCACAATCCCTTTCTCAAAACCATGATATTGTAGAAATGAATATAGTTCTTTAACTGCCAATGCCTCAGCTAATTGTATCTTCCTTTCTCTAATTAAAATTCTTCGGTGTATTAATCCACCGTCTTCAAATTCAATCACAAATGATAAGAAACATCTCTTCCCTTGAATTGATGCATCTGTATACGCAATAAAAATTTGGACTCCTCCTTATTTCAATTTGGATAATTCACTCTTAATCTTTCTAATTGCTTCTTGAACTTCTTTTAGTTCAACATGCTTTCTCACTAAAAGGTTTCCATACTTGCTAACAGCAGCCTCGATATTTATCCCTTTTTCCAGAGCAGCTTTTATAACTGGTATATGCAACATTGTTATTCTTCTTTTCTTCAACGTCATCCTTCTTTCAAGAGTACGTACATAGGTCATTTCTAAAATTATTCTGTGACATTCATTGACTCTACTTTCAAAATCTGCAACCGACATGTTATTCTTACTTGCAATATACTCTATCGCTTTTTCCCACATTAATGTATCAATGTTATGTCTCTCTTTTGCTTTTATTATCCATTCAAATGGGTTGTGATAGGATTTTGATTTATTTAATGTTTCATTTAGCGGAAGCATGTTAGCATAATTCGTGCCTCCAATCCCTAACTGTGCAGCTACCCTCCCCCAGCTTAAAGGTACAAAATGGTCTAACTGAACATTATATACCTTCCCACTAAGCGCACATTTCCCTTCAAAGTCCTCTCTAACCATCAACTCTTCTTCTTCCGTTAATGAGTTATTGATTAGAAGTCTATTCTTTCTCTTATGAGCGGCTGCTCTTTCCTTTTTACCATAACGTTTGTGATAGCACTCTTTACAGATTGCTCTCTTTCCATATTTACCTCCCCTATGGGCATAAAACTCAGTTTCAATATTCAAAGATTGGTTTTTCCTACTACAATTTTCATCTGTACACAACTTGGTAATAACCATGTAAATTCTCTCCTATTCTCTTTCTTATTGATGCTTTTCAATAATAGTGGAGAGAAATCTAATTGTAAATACCTTATTTTGAATATTCTGATAACTAAAACTTAAATAAATAGTATTCTACTTTGTTCCCATTTATCAAGCTTGCCTTAATAGTTCTATACCTTAGCAGTTGAAAAGGAAACCATAGTATGCTTATAGATACTAAAATAATTGCTAAAAATTTTTTTAAAAAAGGACTATGGTTAACTCCATAGTCCTTGATACTATCTATTTTCTCATTTGAGCCTTCGAAGCATTTTCGCCAAACGTTAATACCTGCAGGTTATTGATAAAGTAATGCCCGTTACTATCAATCCTATCAAGTGTAGGGCGGAGGCGGTATCTATCGGCTCTGCTTTCAGCCTCCAAATAGATTACCGTTTTTCTCATCCATTCTTCATATAATTTCTTATTGTTAAGTCTTATTGATGAATATAGCTGTTTTGCAGTCTTAAAAGAGCATTTAACATTTTGATATGCTCCTTCTGAACATCGGCTTCTTTCTATAGCTTTCCTACATGAGATCACCAATAACCTGTTCCCTTCTACAATGACCTCTCTGTCGAACTTTTTGTTAATTTTCATAACTTAAACATCTCCTTCCGCTGCTATTAATTGAGCGATGAAGGTGTTTATGTTTGGTATTTTCGATTAGTAGTTGTTTATGTTTTTGGATTGCTATTTTCCAACCGTATTGAACAATTACTAATCCAAACTACCATGTTTATTCTTACAAGCGGCTGGTTCTTGTTTCATGTTATTTTATAATCACACCTCATCATTATTTTTTTCTTCTTATTATCTTTGGAAAACTTCGTTTACTCATAAACTCTTCTGTAATACCCATTTCAGCTTTCACTTGCTTGTTGGTCGCAACAATTTCTAGCCCGTAAGCATCTAACATTTCTGCAATACATCGCTTAAACTGTCCTTTCTTAAAATCTTGGTTGCCCTTTATGGTTTCCCTTATACATTCAAGAATTTCTTTCTCGGTCACCCACCCCTTATATTCAATCAGTCGGAGAGCAGAAAAATTAATTTCAGAGACAATGTCATCATTCAACTTCCGAATTTCCTTGCCTTTATCTTGCGGATAGACCCGATCGGCTTCTTTACGACCAAACACTCTCAAAACTCCTTCATATGAAATTGTTCTACTTGTACAGCCGCTCTCAATCCACAACTTACAAAGGTCATCAATTTTATTAAAGAACTCATATGTATACATGGGAATTTCATATGTGCTACTTCTGTACTGATAACCGTTTTTCTTCTTATTTTGCTTTTGTATTTCGAGCAAATCTGGTGGTACTTCATGTTCATCTAGTTTGTATATGACATTAAATATGGTGAAAAAATTTAACCTTGTCCCAGTTGCAGATATACTTCTACCAAAATGAGATGCAAGTGTCCTTACACTATGATAGAAAACAATTCTCGGGTCACTTTCGTTTGTTATATATTCCTTCGTTAAGTCCAATAAAATATATAAGTCCATTAAATGACCATATCTATTAAACACTTTATAAAAATTGGGATGTATATCTTCAAGTTCTTCAGACCTTAAAAGTTCCTTATACATATCAATACTTTCTTTGAAGTCTTTAACAGCCTCTGACTCAAAGATAGTTATCTTGTAAACTTCCATTAAAAACTTCTTAGCCTGAACAGTCGTGCAATTCAATAGCTTTTCGACTACATGGAATATAGTCCCGACAAATGGATGACTAGAAGAAAAACACTTATACAACCAATGACCGTTCTCTTTATTTGATTGGTAGATTGATGCACTAGGGTTACTCTCGTCATGAAATATGTCGATGAAATTCCCGCTCGACTGGACACCCAGAAATGTACGTAAATCCTGTTTCTTAAGATAATCAATAACTTCGTTATTTGATAATGTAACAGGATTGATATTGAGCCTTTCTTGTAATGCTTGTATATTACGCTCTTTGATAAGTTGAATATTATTATCTGGGCACTGGATGAGAGTGTTCTGGGATTGGTGTACCCTCGTGCTAGACATATTACTTAGATTATTCTTTATGTCCTGCAAAGGGGTCTCTTCATTAAATTCATCCAGTAATAACCGATTATTATAGTCAAAAGGTATTATCCTAGTTCCTCCAAAAAACAACCGACTCCCATCCTTACAAGACTGATCAGCATAAGGGTAACGACTTAATAATTCATTTATTAATTTCTTGTACAATTGATAATCATAAACTGGAAATTCAAGTACAAATACTACACGGAATTTATGGTGTTCTTCTGTGTGACTAAAAGTGGTATATATAAATGCAGCATTCTCTATAAAAAAGTTATCCTTTAATGCTTCATCTAACCTAAGTCCTTCATCGAAATCTAAAGCTAATATTTGCTGGGACTCCCAGTTATCAATAGACCTTTTTATAGCACCATCTCGATACTTAAAGTTTGCAGGGACAATTGTTTTTCCTTTTCCTAATTCAGTTGCAAGTCCTTCAACATCAATATCTACTGGATTATTTATAATCCGCCTGCTAATCACACCAATTTCATTTCCTTTAGGTTTGTTAGTAAATTCTTCGTTGTCTAGCATAAATTTCATAAACATTCCTCCTTTTTCTTAATGCCTCCACCTCCATGTTTAATAAAATTAGCTTGACTTCAGCTTAATTTTCACTTCAACTCGCTGCTAATGTGTTAAAAAGATATTTTTGACTTAATTTCACCCAATTCTAGTTAAATAGCGAGACGGGTATTCCTCCTTAAAAACAATGTGGTTTAGGTATAATTTCATAGGAAGGTCGTATCGTATACTCAAATCTTCAGCATGAAAAATGGCTTCTACTAAATTTTCAGTAGTTGTAACATTAAATATAATGTCATCATCATCTAGTGTAGAGATAGTAACCATACATCCCTCGCCTTGAGCAATAATATTGACACAATCTAGTTCGTTTCCCTTCATTAATTTCTTAAATTCTTTTTTGCTAATAATTGATTTTTCCATTTTACCAACTCCTAAAATTTTATTTGAGAGAAACACAAAAAAGCTAACGACTCCAAATCAATTAATCATAATAACCACAGTGTTCTCCTACAAAACAATTCGGAAAACCGTAGTATTAATGGATTAATGTTTGAATAGATAATCGTTAGCTAGATTTCAGCTAAAAGACAATCTTATTTTTTGTGTTTTTCACTCACATCATAATTATGTCCGATATTTTAATTTCTTAAACTATTAATTTCAAATGTTAATAAAACCTTTCTTTTATTTACATTTATTTTAGGTTCGCTCGTAAGTATTGGTATCTTTGTCGAAATTAATAGCTTCAAACTACATTATTAAAGGTTTTGTTGTTATAATATTGTTAAATATTTCTATAAAAGGAGGATATATGATGAGTTTCTTTATACCTGGCGATGATGAAGTGAGCTATAACAACACTATCGATTTATTCAATAAATTGGGGAAACTAGATAGACTCTCTCATCAGCAAGGAGAGTCTCTAAAGGAATACGAAGAAATGAGAGAGAAAGTTAATGATTTCGCAATTGAAATGCCTGCTGGTCATGGAAAAACACTTGTGGGAGGCTTGATTGGAGAATTTAATAGGATTAATAATAGTTGGAGAATAGTATATGCTTGTGCTACTAGACAACTAGCTAGTCAAACCAATATGTTATTAAAGTCTTATGGTATTCAGTCTGTGCTTCTAACTGGAAAAACAAGCGAATTTTCACAAAGAGAGTTAGGTAAATATCAGAGATCTGCTGCAATTTGTGTAACTACTTATGGTCATATCTTTAACATCAATCCTAAGTTTCATGACGCTAATCAAATTATCTTTGATGATGCACATGCTACCGAATATGCTATTGATAATTTTTGGTCAGTACAAATAAACAGACAAAAAGACGAAGACATTTTTAATAACCTGTTCCATACACTCGGAGACAGTATATCTCCTCATATCCAAGATAAAATAATACACGGTACCTACGACCCACTATATGATGGAATAGATATCCTATCGTTCGCTCAATGGTATAAAAAGGTTGATGATATTAGGAGTTTACTTGATACAAAAACTGATGGTACTTCTCATTATTATAAGTGGAGCATGCTTCGAAGCCACTTACATACTTGCCAAATTTTTATATCCCATTCCCAAATAGTCATAAAACCCATATTGCCACCTAATAAAAAGCATCCTGCCTTTATCGACGCAAAAGAACGGATTTATATGTCTGCTACTCTTGGTTACTCTGGCGAACTAGAAAGAATGTTTGGGGTACAAGATATACACTATATAAGAAAATTTCCTCCTACTTCAAATAAAGTTTCTGGTAGAAGACTAATCCTATTCCCTCAAGATCATTTTGAAGGGGAGAAACTTAATGAGGTTATTAAGGAGACTATTGAAAACCAACCACGGACATTAGTCCTTGCTCCGTCCTTTAATGAAATTGAAAATATGAAGGAAGAATTAAATAAACTAGTGCCAAACTCAACTATTTTGGATGGTCACGCTATCGAGGATGACTTAAATACTTTTACATCAACTAACAATTCAATATTGGCATTAGCTGGGCGTTATGAAGGAATAGACCTTAAAGATGATGACTGTAGATTACAAATTATGAATGAGTTGCCTGTCGCAATCAGTTACGAAGAAAAGTTCTTGCAAGATAGACTTAATGCAACTGAATTATTGAAAAGCAAATTAATGACAAGGATAATTCAAGGTTTAGGAAGATGTACAAGAGGGATTTCTGATTATGCAGTAGTCTTGTTTAAGGGAAGGTACGTAGGAGATTACTTATTTAAAGAAGAGTTTAGAAAAGGTTTACCTGCTGAAATAGATGCGGAAATCTCATTTGGAATTAGTCAAATTAACCACATTACTGATAAAGATACTTGGCACTCTTCTTTATCCAATTTCTATTCACAGAATAAAAATTGGGAACGTGTCGAAGCACATTTAGATAAACAAATTAATAAACTGAGTAAAGAAAAAGAAGATTATACTCAAAGCCAGACAGCGATAAAACTTTATAATTCGACTAAATCAGAGATAGATTACCTTTATCATCTATGGGAACACAACTATGAACAAGCCCATAAATCTGCACAAGGAGTCCTAGATGAGTTTGCACGTATACCAGAGTTGAAAGGTTATCGAGCATGGTGGAATTACTTGATTGCCACTTTAGCAGTTCTTCAAGAAGACAACGATAAAGTTGAAAGTTACTTAATGAAAAGCCTGCAAGCTTCAGAAAATAAAGTTTGGCTAGATAAAAGGAATATTGAGCTTGACTTAGAAGATGAAGAGGTTTATAGCGACGAATTAGAAACACAAATTGAAAGAATTAGCAGTTATTTAAAATCCTTTGGTGACAGAGAAAATAAGTTTGATAAAGATCTGCGTAAAGTTATTGACGGTCTTAATCAAAAAGATGCTAATTCGTTTGAAACAGCATTGCAATCCCTTGGAAATTGTTTAGGACTGTACTCTGAAAGACCAGAAGGGCATGGCGCACCAGACGGAGTTTGGAATTTAACTAATACATGGATTTCTTTTGAAGCTAAAACAAACGTGGAGAGTAGCGAGGGATATATTCCTCTTGATGATATTAGACAAACAGTTGTACACCGTAGCTGGATTAAACAAAACTATAAGTTAGAAGATGAAAATCAAATTACATTGGTTATGATTTGTCCAAAAAGTAAAATTGAACAATTTTCTAAGCACGCTTCAGAAGGCATTTATAGTATAAAACCTGAAGTTATACAAAAGATAGCAGCAGAACTTGAATTAATTTTAAGAGAAGGACTTCAAAAAATTAAGTTTGGAGACCCTAGTTCTCTACGTTTATTCCTTGCAAATAAGTTAGTTGCTCAAAATCTCGATATTGAAGGTTTAAAATCCAAGTTGACTCAAGTCAACTTATATGACTTAGTTCACTAAGTAAAAAGCATAGTCCAACTTTGGGCTATGCTTTATTTAACCAAAGATTAACATCAAAATAAGTTCCCCCTGTAGGAGTAGAAGCATTAACCTCCTACATCAAAAACGTGACCAAGTCTTACCTGTAAACGTGCCCCCCCCTCGATCAACAAAAAAAAGAGGCATCAAGCCCCTTCATAATAATATTTTAAATTGATAATTCTATTTTCTTCTTACACTAAGATTGTTCCTACTTGGCTTCCTCATCATGATGCTAAGCTTATAAGCCTTATACACAACCGCTAATATTATGCATGCAGCAACCTTCTTTAGGTCACGGTAGAACCTACAGTTAATAGAACGCAACTGTTAAAGTTTATCCCATATCAAACTCACTATTTCGTGATTGTATCCAACAACGGATACATGTCAGCTACATTAAAAGACTTAAATCTAATTTTATCTTCTTCAATACTAAAAGAAGTTGCTAATAGTCGGTTTTTACCACTGGCCAATGTGATTAATTTACCGATCACGTGGATAGGAGCTTTAACAGTTAAAAACACATTTGATCTAGCATAGCTATCCAACTCTTGCTCTAACGATACAACAGTTAGATTGGGATATCGTTTTTGTACATTTTCCATAATTTCATTGTATCTATCCACCTTAATAACTCCTCCTTCCCCAAAATAATCAAGTATTTGTTATTATATTACATAATATAGTCAAAGTTAGTCAAAGTCAAACAAAGTGCTTCCCATACTATTCACCTATATTCATCGTTTCTTATGAACAATTTTCATTACTGGTGAATACTGATCATGACTAATTCTCAGATCATCCGTATCCATCTGAATATACCTTCTCATAGTTCTTATATCTGACCACCCTCCCATTTTTTGAAGTGTGAACGCATCACATCCGTTAAGAGTCATATTTTTTGCCCATGTATGTCGATATACATGTGCTGTCATCTTTTTTCCTTTTATGCCTGCCTTCTCACCATAATATTTCAACCTTTTATTGAAGTGATTTTGTCCTAGAGGTTCACCGTATGACGAGAGGAAAATTCTCTCAGTTGAATAGTGAATTTTGTTTTCGTTAATCAATTGAAGTAATAATTTAACAGTATGAGCTGAAATAGGGACAATTCTTGGTTTACGATTTTTATTCCTATCTCCTCCTAATGTAATAAAACGAGTTTTAAAATCAATATCTGTCGTTCGCAAACTTAAAAGTTCATTTGCTCTTATGCCGCTATCTAACAACAAAATTATAGCTACATAATCCCTATATCCGACATAATCTTTTTGATTTGGTTGTCTAAGTATCTCTTTTACTTCCTCGTCTGTTAAACAATTCGTTAAATCAATATCTTGGCGCAAAAGACGAATGTTATTCATTGGATTTACTTCAATCAGATCTTCTCTATCCAGATAGTTGAAGATTGCTTTATAAACTCTAAGACGAATGTTTATCGTTGTCTCAGATAACCCAACACCCTGCTCATCACTATTTATATATTTGTGACCATCATACTTTTTTGCATCATATTTCATGTAGTTAATATAATCTCTGAAGTGCTGGGGTGTAAGATCGTCTATGTACTCCACTTCATAATGTTCATTTAGCCATTTCCTAAAATAATTCCAGTCTTTTTGATAATCCCTCAGAGTCCTTTCACGTAAACCCTCAGCCATTTTCCCTGAGATGACTAGATCAACCGCTTGCTCCAATGTTAATTGTGGATATTCTTTCTGATTAGACATTTTTCCTACTGGTTTTTTTCTCTTTCTTTTCTTTAAAGTCATAAAAAAATCCTCCTCAAATAGTTAGTCTTTGACATTAACTATCGAGAAGGACTGTAATTAACAACCTTAATATTCAATAAATAGGATTGTTACTACGCATTTAAGTGATTGTGTACACTCAATATTACCTTGTAATTCACAACCCTGACTTCTCTTTTTATCTTTAACAATTCTCCGGCGTACCTTTATTCGAAGCTGTCACAAACGATGATCCACAGCCGCATGAAGCGATTGCGTTCGGATTATCAATCGTAAAGCCTCCGCCCATCATGGACTGCTTATAATCAATTTTTGTACCGTTCAGAATGACTCCATCCTCTTTGGATACAACAAGTTTGATTCCGTGCTGTTCAAGCACTTCATCGCCTTCCTGCACCTCATGCTCGAAGCCCATTCCATACGAAAGGCCGCTGCAGCCGCCGCCTTTTACTGCGATTCGCAGCATGGCATCCGTCTCGTCATGCTCCTTCATCATATCTTTAATCTGAAGGGCAGCAGCTTCTGTCAGATTCACAATTTCACTCATTCACTACACCTCCAACCTTTTCTCTTCTTATTTATTAGTATACTCCTTTCTATTTTACTACTCAACCGAGGGAAACTATGTGACTGACTTTATCTTTGTGACAGCCGAAAGCCCTGGGGTTTTTCAAATCAGACAGAAAAAACACTAGTCCAATTCTCCCCTTTCAAGGTATAATAAGGAAAATAGTCCTTAATACGAGGTGAGAATGATGACTGAAGTAACCCCCTTTTACGAAAAAAAAGTCCAATGTCTTGCTTGTAAACATCCCTATTCCACTACTAAACTCCGCTCCCGTTTCGTCAAAGTCCAAGGTCATGAAAGCGATTTTTGTCCTGTCTATGGCTCTGATGAACTCAACCCATTACTCTACAATGTATCCGTCTGCCCTCAATGCGGCTTCTCCTTTACCGATGAATTCACCAAATATATCGTTCCGGTTTTAAAAACAGACCTGGAAAAGAAAATCAGCCGTCACTGGCAGCCTCAGGATTACGGACATATCCGCTCTGTGGATGAAGCAATCAAAACATATAAGCTCGCTGCTTATTGTGCATTGATAAAAAAAGAAAAAAAGATCACGATCGCCGGATTATATTTGCGGACTGCCTGGCTATACAGGAAAACCAATCAAGAAGAACAGGAAAGAAGATTCATTAACCTTGCCACTCATGATTACATCGAATCTTACTTAAACGATGACTTTAAAGGAACGGCAATGTCAGAAACGAAGCTTCTATACCTTATAGCTGAGCTGCTCCGCCGTCAGGATAAAGTTGAAGAAGCAGTTAAATACCTGTCAAAGGTGATTGAAAAACAACATCTATCAACCGAGCCGAAGATTGTGGAATTGGCCAAGGAACAGTGGTATCAAATCAGGGAACGTTTTAAGGAACAAAAGCAGAATCATCTGGCTTGATACCCTTTCATAAGTTCTGCTCACACTGACAGAGACAAAAAAAGAAAGCTGGAGAAAAGACTCTAGCTTTCTTCATATATCCCAGGATTGTATGCCTCCAGCCTGTTACCATCTGGATCATAAAACTTAAAATGGCTGCGGTGAGCCGGATCCCCTTCTACCTCGACATCTTTTTCAAGCAGCTTTTCATAAAGGGTATCCTTGAATTCGGGGGATATTTGCAGCACCGGATAAGTAGAATGGTTTTCCCCCGCTGCTTCTTTGTCTTGAATTAAACAAAGGGTCCCTGAGGGCGAATCACTGCCAAATGTTAGGACTACCGTCGTACCGTAATCCTTTTCTATTTCTGCCTGCAGTACATCCCTGTACCAATTCTTTGCTGCTTCAATATCGCTCACCATCATGTTGGTCTGCATGACTCCTTGGAAAATACTCATCTTCTCACCCTTTCTTATCATCACTTTACTATTTCACCAAAACCTTTCCATTTCCTTCCTTAACCACAAAAAAAAGCCGATCAAAAGATCAGCTTCAACCATTAGAACATTGGATTTTCTTCTAAGAACTGATAGATATTTTCCACCAATTCTTCTGGGGTATCCCCTTCGACGGGTTCCCCGTTCACTAATGCGTAAAAAGAGGAAGCGCATTTTCCGCAGTAGCCTAAACATCCGTACTCGATGACATCGAGGTTTGGATCTCTTTCTAATATTTCAAGCGCTTTTTGCGCACCGCTAGCTAAGTTACTGATACAAAATTCGATTATAGGCTGCAATTCCATCACCTCTCTACTCTTTGTAATGCTACCTTTTTTTGAGAAAATCGTCAATCCATGCGCATTGTATATCCGTATAACAGATTGTGAACAATTTCCCTTATTTCTGTTGTGAAAACGTCCTTATTTCGATATACTTTTAATGTTAATAGGTTTACTTATTGTATAATCGGTCCAATTGTGAATCATATTGAAAATGCTTACTTTTACGGACAATAGTCCTTTTTCCCTCTACATTGTAGAGAACCTTATATAAACACACCATTTCGACAAAATTGCAGAGAGCCAAAAGGGGAAATTAACATGAAACAATTAGTGCTGCTTGGCGGAGGATATGGCAATATGCGCGTCCTTCTTCGCTTGTTACCGAACCAACTCCCGGAAGATGTCTCCATTACGTTAATTGATCGCAACCCATATCACAGCCTGAAAACAGAATATTATGCTCTGGCTGCCGGGACAATTTCCGATCATCATGTACGCGTATCATTCCCGGAACATGCTCGTTTATCCTATGTGTACGGTGAGATTTCAAAGATTGATACAAAGAATAAACTGGTCCAGCTGCAAGATCAGGATGCTGTCCCATACGATGACCTTGTGATCGGGCTTGGCTGTGAGGACAAATATCATAATGTGCCTGGTGCAGACGAATTCACTTACAGCATCCAAACGATCGACAAGTCGCGGAGAACGTATCAGACACTTAATAATCTTCCTGCAGGCTCAATCGTCGGAATCGTCGGTGCCGGTCTGAGCGGAATCGAGCTTGCAAGTGAGCTGCGTGAAAGTCGTTCCGATTTACAAATTAAGCTTTTCGACCGTGGAACCCGTATCCTGAACGCCTTCCCGGAACGATTAAGCTCCTACGTCCACGGCTGGTTTGAAGAAAACAATGTAGAAATCGTCAATAATTCAAATATCACGAAAGTGGAGCCTAATACGCTGCATAACCACGAAGAACAAATCTATTGTGATGCCATCGTCTGGACAGCAGGCATTCAGCCTACACAGGTTGTTCGTGAAATGGATGCCGAGAAAGACTCAAGCGGCCGCGTCGTGATTTCAAAGTATCATAACCTTCCGGACGATGAACATGTGTACGTTGTCGGTGATTGTGCGAGCCTGCCACAAGCCCCAAGTGCACAGTTAGCTGAAGGACAGGCTGAGCAGATCGTACAGATCCTCCTAAAACGCTGGAAAGACGAGCCGCTTCCGGAAGAACTGCCTAAAATCAAACTAAAAGGCATCCTCGGTTCACTCGGTAAAAAGCACGGATTCGGATTGGTGAACGAGCGGTCCATCACAGGGCGCGTCGCACGATTGCTGAAATCAGGTGTTTTATGGATGTATAAATATCATAATGGATGATGTTGAAGAAACCGAAACCGCCATGGTGCGGTTTCTTTTTTGATTTCCCTTATATACAAAAAAAGACTCTTCCTCAGGAAAAGTCTTTTTTGCTTTACAGACATTTATTAAAAAGCACTATACCGCTTTATACCCATGCTTCTCAAGTTCAGAATAAATCGTCTTCAAACGGGGATTTCCTTCTCCGACGACTGTACCTTCCAAGAGGACAATGGGATAGAACATATCCTCTTCGATCACTTTTTCAGCGAAGCTTTTAATGGCTTCGTCTTCCGGCGGATTGTGGATGTCTATATATTTAATGGTGAATGGCTGATCCGGGTATTTGCGTCCGACTGCTGCCTCAAGCCACTCGTACGTTTCTTTTGATGATGGCAGATTCACACAGCTCGGGCAAAGGACCTCAGCACCATATACATGAATTTCAACTGGTTTACGCTCCATACTCTCATCTCCCCCTTATTTCCCCTCATACAACCATTTTACAAAAAAATCATCAAACTGGGAACAAAAAATGGCTGGGTTTCAAACTATGTTCTATGTCCACCCGCGGAAAGCGAAGTCTCCCACGAATCGGGCAGCGGCATAGAGAACCCTCCAAAAAAAGAAATTCCCAATTGTTTGCGGGTTGATAGATTTTTTACGAATATGTCATTATAATAGAGAGTAAGGAAAGGAGTAGATAATGATGGCTGATCAAGCACAATTTGATTCCGTACAGGAAGTACTAGATAAATTACGTCCGTTCCTACTTCGCGATGGCGGAGATTGTGAACTGGTTGACGTGGAAGATGGTATCGTGAAGCTTCGTCTGTTAGGCGCATGCGGGAGCTGCCCAAGTTCAACAATCACTCTTAAAGCTGGTATTGAACGCGCACTAGTCGAAGAAGTACCGGGAATCGTAGAAGTAGAACAAGTTTTCTAATTAAACTTACAGGATGACTCAAGCTGTTGAGTCATCTTTTTTATTTTGAAGTTTCTCCACCTTCAACCGCTTCCAAAAGTTCTTCCCGTTCTCCCATCCCTTAATAACAATAAATACCAATTATTCCACTAACTTTTTAAAGAATGCTATTTCCTTTTTCCCATATACATCTTATAATGACGAAGATTTTTATTTTAAGGGGAGAAAGAGAAAGATTGACTAAAGAGATATTTCAAAATGTTGTGGATGAAATGTTAGGCCGTTTGGATTCTGTGCTGAGTGTGACATTGGAGGATGCTTTTCCCGGCAGGCGCCTTGTTGGCGGGAAATACAGCATGAGCACCCATTCCATTACAATGTACACTGAGGATGTCACTGAGCAATGTCTTCGCCTGTTTCCTCGAGATACATGTTTACCTGAATATTTTAAAGTCGTTTTGGCCCATGAACTTGGGCACGCGCATGATAAAGAACTTGAGGAATTGGCAGACAGCTTAGATTTCGCTGATGAGCCGGAAAGAAACCGGTTGATGCTGCGAATCGAAGAAAATGCATGGAGGTTTGCCCGGAGTATATTACCGGATGTGGCACCTTCTTTCCTTGAAGAGATTGAGGGCCAGTCACTGGCTCCTTATTATCTGGCTGTCGAAAAGGACCTTGTACCTGCATGATGGCAGTAAAAAACACGCATGAAAGCCATGCGTGTTTTTTGTACTTTATGTTACCTGCGTTTTGGGCTTGTCCCCTTTTAATACGGCCTGGATGTTCTGTACACAAAGATTCATCATGCCTATGCGGGTTTCTGTTGAAGAGCTTGCGATGTGAGGCAGTGCCACGACATTTTCCAAAGAGAGCAGCGGATGATCCGGATCGATCGGCTCTTTCACAAAGACATCTAGCCCCGCACCAGCGATTTCACCTGTTTTCAGCGCCTCTGTCAATGCCTCTTCATTCACGATGGCACCACGGGCAGCATTGATGAAGAATGCAGATTTTTTCATGGCTTGAAATTGTTCTTTTTGGAATAACCCTTCCGTTTCCGAAGTTAGAGGCGCAAGGACGACCACAAAATCAGATTGGACCAGAAGCTCATCCAATGATACATAGGAAGCCCCCAGCCTTTCTTCGGCTTCCGGCTTTCGTGAACGATTATGATACAGAATGTCCATGTCAAAACCTTTCGCCCTCTTGGCCACCGCTTCTCCTATACTTCCCATCCCCACGATTCCGATTGTTTTATGGTGGATGTCTGCCCCTGACAGAAGGAGAGGGGACCAGCTTTTCCATTTTCCTTCTTTAATGTAGCGGTCAGCCTCGACGATCCGGCGTGCAGCCGCCATTAACAAACCAAAGGTCAAGTCAGCTGTGGTATCGGTCAGCACATCCGGCGTATTACAAATGACCACTCCATTTTGCTTTGCTGCTTCGAGATCGATGTTATCATAGCCGACCGCCAGATTCGCTACCACTTTAAGTTCCTTGGCATGTTCAAGGAGTTCAGTATCCACTCCATCCGAGAGCATGGTGATCAGTGCCGATGCCCCTGACACCTTCTCCAGAAGAACATCCCTTGGAACCGGAACGTCTTCCTTTTCCCACATTTCCACTTGAAACTCCTGATTCAACGATTCAATTACGGTTTTAGGTAATCTTCTTGTGATATAAATAGATGGTTTCATTGAGTTTACCTGCCTTCACTTACATTTCCTACAAGTGTACCATAAAAGGGCTTTCATTGATGATTCAAAGATTTACAGCCAGCCCACCAATGGGATTCCCCATTTTTTCACCGGCACCTCAGACAAGTGATAAAAATCAGACAAGAATGATTCGTAATGTTTGGAGTTTTTCAAGTAGCGCTCGAGTTTGTCCTCTGCAGTTTTCTTTTGCTGATCGGATTGAGAGATATAGTATTCTTCTATACATTCAAAATAATGGAGCGGAAACAGAATCCTTGAGTACAACAGCCTCCATGCAAAAGGAGAAAGCGGCGCAATGGTTTCGTATTCCCTTAAGAACTCCTGCATGCCGGGATGAAATGTCTGGCTCTTCATGAGGTATTGTTCCCTGACCCATTCAGCAAGATCCCGGCTGGCGTGGTCGAATACCCAGTGAAATGGGAAGTGAATACAGGTCTCAGTCCCCCATGTCGTGTGCTGAAAACGTTCGTGACAGATCGTGCCTGCATCTTCAGGTTTTGGATCTTCATCGAGTTCAGTATCCACTAGATATTGAATGGCGTTTTCAGATAGGGCATTGTAATAAGGATAACTTTCGACGAATAGGCGTTCGAAATCATCGACCGGTTGATTCTCAAGGACTTCGAAATAGGCTTTTTCCAGTTGGGAAAGCCTCCGTTCCCATAACGCTTTCCACTGTCCCATCCTGCTGATCTTCTCTACCTTCTCTTCAAATAATCTGCCTCGAAAATGAAACTTACCGAGCTTTCTTCCCACTTTGCTGTCAGCTGCGGAAGGCAGTTCTTCATTTCTCACCAGCACATAATCCTGGTTGTTTTCTGTTACTAAATAACGGCCCTCTGTACTTTGCACAAACGAAGAAACATAACGGTCCCCTTGTGACTTCATATGCTCGGTTAATTTATAGATTTCTACCAATGTTTCCTGTTCCACATTTGAAACGCCAACAATACTATATAATAATCCCCCTGCCATATAGCGGTCCATCACACCGTCAAAGTATGCGCGTTCTGGGGTCAACCCGTAATGCTTCGCTAAAATCTCATGAGACATATTACCCTCTCCTATCTGTATACAAAGCGGCTTTCATGAAGAAGTCCGCTGCCTTAGTTTCTTCATTTTTACATTAAATCGATGGTTCCAAGGAATATCCCCCTGTACTGATGGGCAAGAATGAGGATAGAGGCTATTATTATGTCTATTTTTAAAAAGGGTATCATATGAGTAAAACAAGGCTCTGTCGCTTGAATAATATTTAACTACAGAAAAGGTGAATTGGATGAAGGACAAAAAATCAATGGATATATTAAAAGAAACCTCAAGAAGATGGCTGCATGAAAGAGGCGTAGAAATTGAAGACATCGCCAATTTAGTTATGTACCTTCAACAGAAATACCATCCTGACCTTGAACTGGAAGAATGCATTTACAACGTGGAAAGAGTGTTAACAAAGCGTGAAGTGCAAAATGCCATTCTAACTGGAATTCAATTGGACCGGTTAGCGGAAAAGAAGTTGCTTGAAGAGCCCCTTCAATCGATTGTGGAAGTGGATGAAGGATTATACGGAGTGGATGAAATTCTTGCCTTCTCCATTGTGAATGTGTATGGATCGATCGGCTTTACAAACTACGGTTTTATTGATAAACAAAAACCCGGCATTTTAATGAAGTTAAATGATAAATCTTCGGGTATGTGCCATACCTTCCTTGATGATATCGTGGGAGCCATTGCAGCAGCAGCTTCAAGCCGTCTTGCTCACCGGAATGAAGGTCAGCAATAAACAGGCATTTATGAAAAAACAGACCCCATTTTTTGAGGTCTGTTTTTTCATTTGGTAATTTTTACTTGTTTTAGCACGTTAAATTTGCACGCATAAAAAGTATTCGATATAATTACAAATATAGTTGTAATAATTAAAAATATAATTGTAATATTATGACTTTTTTCCACTTTATAAAGGCTATCACGAGTACGGCTAATTCCGCCTGTTCATTGGTCGCAACAATGAATCGGACTGAGGTGAATGTAAGATAAAACTACTCAGTGATCAAACCTTGGTAGAAGCGTTTAAAAAAGCAAATGCATTACAACTGGACAAAGAATTCATTCAAATGATCAAGCTGGAAATGTCTCATAGAAACCTTATTCCGTCAACTCGTCAGAAGAAGGGGCCCGAAGCGTCATCTCTTCTTCGCGAGTGGGAATGATATCCTCCCACTTCAGCTGCAATCCTTGTATCAGGGCATGAATTTTGTTTATCGATGCATTTGCATCTCCTTTTTCAATTAAAGAGATATAATTTACGGTCAATCCGCTTCTTTTGCTGAGCTCTTGAATCGTAATCTCTTTTGCGCGCCTGTGCCTTCTGATGTTCTTTCCAATCAACTCAGTAATACTCATATTTCACACTACCTTTTTCATATTCCCCAGCTAACAGAGTCAATAGGATAGGATATGCATAAATATCCTTCTTACCCTTCTACCCTGCATAGCATGATTAAAACATTACCCGGCAATTTAATTTACGTTTCACTCCTTTTAATGATATTTCAGGAAATAACTTTCATTTCCCTGTTCTATTTTACCCAGATAAAAAAGAGTTGTCTAACCTGGAAATGCTCGAAACAATTTTTAAATATCATTAAAAAAGGCGATAGACTAAGTGTCCATCACCCATTCCTTTTCTATACATCCCACTCGTCCAGCGTATTGATTGTATAAGTCGGCTGTTGTTCCATCTGCTTCAAGATCTCTTTTGTTGTAACACCGGTATGGACAAGGAGCGTATCCAAACCTGCATTCATTCCTGCCTTGATATCTGTATCATAATTGTCGCCGACCATTAACGTGTCTTCTTTTGCAACGCCAAGCACTTCCAATGCCTGCTCCATGATGATGGATTCAGGCTTGCCGATGAAGATAGGCTGTGTCTGAGTAGAAACCGTAACGACAGAAGTCAGTGAACCATTTCCAGGCAGCAAACCTCTTTCCGTAGGAATGGCAATATCTCCGTTTGTTGAAATGAATGTCGCACCATTGCGCACCCCGAGACAAGCGAGGGCAAGTTTTTCATAATTGATGCCGCGGTCGATCCCAACTACGACAAAATCGGGGCTTTCGTCTTGCAAAGTAATGCCTTTTTCCTCCAATGCTGAGCGGATTCCCTCTTCTCCAATGACATAGGCAGTACTGCCAGGCTTTTTGTCAGCAATGAATTGAGCAGTCGCCATTGAAGTCGTGAATACCTGTTCTTTTTCAGCTGAAATGCCGAATGCCTTAAGTTTTTCAGCGACCTGTTCAGGGCGGCGTGATGAATTATTCGTCACAAACAAATATGGCAGCCCTTTTTCCTTCAGGCGCCGGACAAAATCCCCCGCTTCATTGATGACTTCTTTCCCTCTGTACATCGTTCCATCCAGATCGATTAAATAACCTTTGTATTGTTTCATTTTGTACCTCCGTTTTGATACGTTTAGTATGTTAGTTTTTCATTATAATATCTACAAAAAGAAAACGCTTTCCGAAAAGAAAGCGCCGGTGATTTTCATTAATTTTTAAATGCGGAAACGGGTCCGAGTTCATTTTCCAAATAGCTGCGTACATGTACAGGAAATTGTTCTAATGTAGAACGTACGTAATGAAGAATCCTCTGAAGAGCTTGATGGTCGACGTTTGTATATTCTTGAACCAGAACCTTACGCTGTTCGATCAAACGTTTTAAGTCTTTGCTCATTTCATCATTGATGACTTTTTCATCCAGCAATATATCGATTATGTCCTCGTAGCTTCCGGGATCTCTCATGATAAAACCATCAATCATACTGTTTCCCACATCAAGAACCGATTCGATCAGGGTATGCCCGATTCTTTCGAGACCGAGCTTCTCCATCTCGGATTTCCAGTCTGACTGCTTATTAAACATGCTTAATTGATCATTCATAAATACCAAGGTTTCTTCAATTTTTTCTCTGTCCACGAAATACATTCCGTTCACCTCTTCTGATTGACATCCTTTTATAGTTTAACATAATTTTCAGCAATCTATATAGTGGCGTCTTCACTGCAATTCGCGCTTCAGTTTGTTATGATGGAGAAAGCTGACGAAATTAGAGGAGGAATCGTGATGACAGACCGATTTTATTTATACGATGATACCGAACAGACAAAAACACGCTTTGTGAGCTTTATGGGAGAAAATCAGCGCTATGACCTAGCCATCACCCAAACCGACCGTTATTATGGTAAATCACTCGTATTGGACCTTCAAGGAAGCCGCTTCGCCATCATCGGCCGCGATGACCTCGATGAACCGGGGTACCTTGAAAGTGTTTATAAGCTTACGGAAGAAGAAGCTGCCGAGCTGAGGGATTTTTTGAGCGAGACGATAATGTAAATATCCCCGAATGAACATCTCCCGCTCCTCACATACTACACCTAAGAAAGGTGGGAGATGAAATGAAAAAAGGACATGATTCCCGCGACAAGGAAGAAGAAGTGTACAGCGACTTTTCCACTGTGGAGACACAGCGGAATTTCCTGGTGCCCGAGACGCTTCCCGAAGGACCATATGGATCTCCTCGCGGAAAATATACTCCGGTTGAAAATAAGAGTACGGACTGGGAAAAGGGACAACGGTACTACAGTGCCTTCAATTATGAAAATAAATCCCTTCACCAGGATATCCCCCGTCAGGAACCTGGCTCTCATCCCGTACACGCAGACCCTGAACGAAACGAAGAGCCCCCTTATACGGAGAATGAATAAAACAAAGGAACATCTCCTTCTTCTGAGATGTTCCTTTGTTATCCTGCCTTATTTTTTCACTTTTTTCAAAAGAAAATATGCACATCCGAAGTTGCAGTATTCATAAAGATAATCCTTATGCGTACTCACCTTTGTATCGAAGGATGCTTTCTGATTCTGATCATCGAAAAAACCTTTAAGGCGCAGCTGGCCATATCCCCAGTCTCCGAGGATAAAGTCGTATTTATTTAAAATATCACTGTATCTCTCTTTGAATGCTTCTTCATTAAATCCGTCCCTGAATTCTTCCACGATTTCATAACAAATGTTACCGACACAGATCATTCCATCCACCCTCTTTCTTCCTTATCCTTACTTAAATTATAACGGATTGTCCATTAATTACTATGAAAAATTATAAAATGAGATGGTCACCCTAACAATTAGGGGGTGTTTCAATTGAATAAATATATTCTTGGCACGACGGTATTAAGCTTTGCATTGTTCGGTGCGGCCTGTAACGGGATTGATAAAGCAAATGAAGAAATGTTCCATGACAACGGCAACACCATCAATGTGAACGACCAGGAAGAACTTTTTAATGAAAATGTGAGCAAGGACTCTAAACGAAACGGGGAAGATTTCGGATTTGTCCGTCAGCAGAAAAGCCCTGTACAGGGACAAGCCATTTCGAATGACAATATGTATCGTTTAGACCGGGAGCAGGTTGCCGACAGCATCAGTAAAATGAGCGTAGCCATACCGAACGTGGATGATTGTGCGACCCTTGTGACGGATGAAGAGGTGCTGATCTCTTATAAAACCGATAAAAAAGATAAGGATGCCCGCTTCAATGTTGCTGATCAGGTGAAGAAAACGGCCATGTCCGTCATCCCGCGCTGGTACCATGTGTATGTAACCGATGATCCGAACTTGATGCAGAATGTAGAAAATCTTGCAAAAATGGACAGCGACAGCAAAAATGTCAATACGGCCATTGATGATACGATTAACTTGATGCTGAAAGCTTCTCCTCAAGGCAAGAATATTGATGCCGGTGAAAATGCCAACGGTGAAATGATTGATGAACAGAATATGAATGAAGATGATGTACATCAAATCAATAAAGAGCGTCAACAGCGTACTGACAACTCAGAGACCATGATGGACTAGCATCTTTCCGTTCAGCCTCTATCTTTGGCAATTGTTGATAAGTACAAAAAGCCCTTTTCAACAGCCTTTAAAAAAGGACTGACTACGAGAGACATCTCAAATAGTCAGTCCTTGCTGCATTTATGCCTGCTGTTTCATTTCTTTCTCACCTGCTGCTTGCTTCGCTTTGGCAGCTGCATTTACCTGCTCGTCGGCATGATAGGAAGAACGCACAAGCGGTCCAGCTTCACAGTGGCTGAAGCCTTTTTCCATCGCTGCTTCACGGAGTTCGGCAAACTCATCCGGATGGTAGTATTTCTGTACCTTTAAGTGTTTCTTCGTTGGCTGCAGATATTGACCAAGGGTTACGATATCCACATTATTGGCACGAAGGTCGTCGAATGTCTCAAGAATTTCTTCCTTGGTTTCGCCAAGTCCAACCATGATGCTGGATTTCGTCGGAATATCCGGATTCAATTCTTTAGCACGGCGAAGGAACTCGAGCGTACGGTCATATGTTGCACGGGCCCGGACTCTTGGAGTCAATCGGCGGACAGTTTCAATATTGTAGTTCATGATATCCGGCTTTGCATCCATTAGTGTCTTGATGTTTTCAAACACTCCGCCCATGTCGGAAGGCAGTACTTCAATGGATGTAAATGGACTTTTGCGGCGGATGGCACGCACTGTTTCAGCAAATACTTGAGACCCGCCGTCTTTTAAATCATCTCGGGCAACAGCTGTGATGACAACGTGCTTCAAGTTCATCAGTTGTACTGAATCGGCTACGCGTTCTGGCTCTTTTAGGTCCAGTTCGTTCGGTAATCCTGTTTTAACTGCGCAGAAACGGCAGGCACGGGTACAAACATCCCCAAGGATCATAAAAGTTGCGGTTCTTCTTGTTCCCCAGCATTCGTGTATATTGGGACATTTGGCCTCTTCACAAACTGTATGAAGGTTATTTTCCCTCATCATTTTTTTCAAGCCCATATAGTTATCATTGGTGTTCAGCTTAATCTTAAGCCAATCCGGTTTACGAATATATTCGTCTTTCTTCGTCATACCCCTCATCTCCAATCCTAACAATTTCTGATTTAGGCAAAGCTCTTTTCGCATACACTGTTGCTTACAAACAGGAAAATACCGGATATTGGGTATTTTCCAATGTACGTCCCTATCTCTTATTAGCTTGAGTTCGAAAAGAGCACGTAAACACGCACTATTCATTCCCCGCCATCATGAACGAGATGCAACAGTAATTAGAAAACAGCCCTATGTAAGAGTGAAACGCTTACTGATCGTTCATTCTATGTAAAATTATAGCCATCATCAATATACTTCTTTTGTCACTTTATCATACTAAAAATGTGAAAACAAGCATGTACCTCTTTTACCATTTATTGATGATTATGATTAATGAGAGCTCGTCGCACACTAAGGGCAGAACTATAAGTTGGAGGGATTGACTTGTATATACGATTAGTTCTGACACTTGCCTTGCTCCTTGTTCTTATAGGTCCTGTCCGGACACAGGCAGAAGAAAAGTTGTCAGAGGAACAGATACACACAAAACGGTTGGAATTATTTCAAAAAAGTGAAGCACTTACTCAAATTCCTTGGTATTATCTTGCAGCTGTTGACCAATACGAACGCAGCTTGCGCTTTGCGCGTAAAGATAGAGAAAAGCCCTCCTCTTTGATCTCCATTTATATCGATCCCGAGAAATGGGCAGGACCATTAAATCCCAATCTCGAAGATGAAAACCCGGAGACCATCACTCTATTCAACGGATTTGGAAGGGATGGGGATCTTGATGGTAAGGCCAGCATCAAAAGTGATGAAGATGTCCTGGCAGCCTTTACGGATTATATCTTACAGTACGGAATCGACCGCGATAACTTCAAACTGGCTTTATGGGATTACTACAAACGTGATAAGACTGTCAGTATCATCATGGGCAAAGCCAAGATCTACAAGCACTTCGGTACGATTCATCTAAATGACAAAGCATTCCCTCTCCCGCTCAGATTCAATTACAGCTACCGGAATACATGGGGGGACGCACGCGGATGGGGCGGCCGGCGCATCCATGAAGGGACGGACCTTTTTGCGGACTATGGTGTTCCCGTTCGGGCGACGTCGTACGGCATCATTGAAATGAAAGGCTGGAACCGCTATGGGGGGTGGAGAATCGGTATCAGGGATATCAATAATACCTACCATTACTTCGCACATTTAAGCGGTTTTTCGGAAAATCTGAGAGTCGGACAGGTCGTCGAACCCGGAATGATGATCGGGGGAGTCGGCAGCTCAGGCTACGGGCCACCCGGTACATCCGGTAAGTTCCCGCCACATCTCCACTACGGTATGTACAAAGACAACGGCTTGACAGAATGGTCCTTCGACCCGTACCCGCATCTTCGGCAATGGGAACGGCAAGACCGTATCAAAAGTAAGAAAAGGTAACAGAAGGCCCTGCCTTCATCATGATGACGAGGGCAGAGCCTTTAACGGAGTAAGAAAGAGCAGACGATGGTAAACCACCGTCTGCTCTTTACGTTCATATTATGATGCTTTTTTGGACTTGGATACCGCGTTAGCGATACTTGCCGCAAGTCCACCCCAAATGATGACGACACCGACAACTAACATAATGATTGCACTACCGCTCATGTCAGCTTACCTCCTTATAGCTTTCAGCTTCTGTTTTGGAATGCCAGCGTTTAAAGGTAAATGCCACTCCGACAATTAAAGCGAAGGCTGCTACAAACCAGCCGCTGTAAAGGATGAAGGAATCAGAGTATCCCCCATAGTTCCCTGTTTCCGTTTCAAATTCTTTCAGGATGTTCATCTTGAATAGTCCAAACATCATCCAACCCAGTACGACAGGTGTGATGACTCCGAGACAAACTTTCCACCAGCCGCCAAGCTGGATGTCAGATAATCCATTGGCGTGACCTTTAAAGGTATTGAGTTTGCGCAGGAACCAAACGACTACGATAACTTCTACTAACCCGATGAACGCTACACCGAACTGGTTAATGAAGTAATCTGCTACGTCAAGGAATAAAAGTCCGCCTTGTGTAGCGAATAAAAGTGAGACGAGGGCAGAAAGTCCGCCGCCAAACGCTACCGCTTTCGTACGCGTAATTCCGAATTTCTCAGAAATACCAGCTACATACGTTTCAGTGATTGAGATGAGTGATGATAAACCTGCAAGTACCAGTGAAGCAAAGAACAAGAATCCGAATAGACCGTTCAATGCCGGGAATTCATTGATGATTTGCGGGAATACCACGAATGCCAAGCCAACCCCGCCGCTCACTACTTCCTCAACACCGACTCCTTGTGTTTGGGCCATGAATCCAAGTGCAGCGAATACCCCGATCCCTGCAAGAAGCTCAAATCCGGAGTTACTGAAACCGGTGATGAATGCATTATTCGTAATATCGGATTTCTTCGGAAGATAACTGGAGTACGTAATCATGATTGCAAATGCGATTGATAAACTGAAGAAAATCTGGCCGTAAGCCGCTACCCACACATCCGGGCTCATGATCTTGCTGAAATCCGGAGCGAAGAAAGCATCCAATCCATCAAGGGCACCAGGTAAAGTCAAGGCGCGAACCACAATGATCAGGAATAATACTACGAGTGCAGGAATAAAGATCTTGTTCGCTACTTCGATACCTTTCTTGACTCCCTTGAAGAGTACGCCGAGAGTAATGATCCAGACTAATAATAGAGGTATGAATACACCGGCTACGATGCTTCCTGTTTGTCCAGGGTCTACAGATAACTTCAAGTATTCCCCAAATAAGAATCCTTCCGTGTCACTTCCCCAGCTTTGATTGAAAGCAAAAACACTGTATGCCATCGCCCATGCAATTATGACGGCATAATACGTGGAAATGACAAATGATACGAGTACCTGCCACCATCCCAGCCATTCTGTCTTTTTATTCATGCGGAAGAATGATAATGGCGCAGATCCGCGGTACTTATGTCCTATCGTGAATTCTAATACGAGTAATGGAATACCGGCAGTCAAAAGAGCAAAAAGATAAGGAATAAAAAATGCCCCTCCACCATTTTCATATGCTACCGCCGGAAAACGCCAAATGTTTCCCAACCCGATAGCAGACCCTACTGCAGCCAGGATAAATCCTGCACGTGTTCCAAACTGGGCACGTTTTTCCATGTTGGTTCCCCCCAAAGTTTCCAATTACCAATTTGAAGGTAATTGAAATTTTTATATTTTCAGATTATTTAATCTAAAGTCAGTATAGCTAGTTCTAGGACAATTGTCAAAGCAAAATTTTGTAATTTCGGGGTATTTTCTACTTTTATAGTTCTATTTGCCCTCTGGCGGTTTTTAAATGGAAAACACTAACGTTATACCCTGATAATCAGCACTATTTATTTTCGATAATGGATTTCATATGCCGTCCGGATCCCTGATTCAACGGCCCCTTCTATCCATCCGTGAAAAGAAGAGGTATGCTCTCCCGCAAAATGAAGCCTTCCTTCCGGTTTCCGGGTAATCTCATCGAAATTTTTCTGCTGCTGGGGGGTAAATAGTGTGAAGCATCCAGCGGAGTAAGGGTTTTGACTCCAATTGAACCAAACAGCCTGCATAAATTCCGTATACACGATCTTTCCATATATCTTGGCTAAATCCTTCAGCACCACACGAACCAATTCTTCATTGGGTAAACTGTTCCATAACACGGCATCACTTCCCCAGCTGTAGCTTGCCAGCAGTACCGCAGGACCACCCGACCCGATTCCGTGGCTTGGAATATAACTGAATTTCAAAGGCAGGTCACTGGTGATATTCCCAAATCCGTATTCCTCCCAAAACCTGCTTTTAAATTCAATGCCGATTTTTACAGCATGGACATTATTCACTTCTCTTATTGCCTGCCACTTTTTAAACGAAATTGAATCATAAGGGACGACATCCACGAATTGAAAGACCGTGAAAGGCATCGTGACAATGGCATAGTCACCCTCATATTGCGACATCTTCCGTGTAACAGGATTTAATGTCTGTACACAAACACGATTATCTTCCTGGATGATCTTGACCACTTTCCGGTTAAGCTTGATCTCCTTTTGCAGCTCATTGATAAATGACCTGGGCAGATGGTCATTTCCCCCGGTTATTTCATAAAATGATATTTTTTCACTGAAAATTGGATAAATGATATCTGTCAATATGTCTATAAAAGAGAAGCCCGGGAAGCCCTCTATACCAAGCATGACAGCGATTTTTCGAATGGCGTTGTCCGAAAGTGATTTTCCGAGAGGATTGGAAGCCAAATAATCACCCATCGAGTAAATCGAATACTTTTTCTTTAATTCTTTCTGCTCTCCCGGGGTGCTTCTTGAGTATAAATCAAAAAATGGCTGGGTCGCTTCAAGAAAAAGTTCAGTTGCCGTTTTTCCTTTTTCCTCCTCTTCAAGAGGGAAACGTAAAATATCCGGGTTTCTTTTATATTCACTTTTGGTAGTCAGAACTTTGTTGACATAGATCAAATCCTGCGGGGAAGAGTTGATAAAACGATTGATCGGCAGGTTAAAACGCTTAATATATTCAAACACCAACACATGATTCTCTGGTATTCTCATGGCGCCGAATTCAAGGTAATTCCCGGATGTAAATGGTTCCCTCACCGTATAAATCCTGCCGCCTATCCTGTCATTTCCCTCCAATATCATCACTTCATGTCCTGCTCTTTTCAACAGGGATGCCGCAACCAGTCCGGCCATCCCGCCTCCTAATATGAGCACCTTTTTAGGCTTGGAGGATCGCTGGAACCCATTCCGGATGATGGATAGTAATTCTTCCGGATAATGTAAATCGGCATAGCCTTCCACCTCTGTCAGCATATCGATTCCCCCTTTCCTCCTATTCATATGAGAGAGGAACATCTGATAGAATTGCGGGCGAACGGCTCATTTTTCATAACTGCCGCGAATGCCCGATTGATCCCGGGCCCAAAATATAAAAAACCAGAAGCAAATATGCCTCTGGTTTTACGAATATCCTTATTGTGAAACTGCTGTATCTGAATTCTTTCCTTTTAAGAATCCGATTCCTGCAACCAGCACGATGACTACGACTAATCCAAGCAGGGTGCTTCCGGTGAACCCTAATACGAGGTAACCGATGGAAGCTGCCAATGCACCGATGAGTGCGTAAGGAATCTGCGTGAGAACGTGATCAATGTGATTGCTTCCTGCCCCGGTTGAAGACAGGATGGTTGTATCAGAGATTGGTGAACAGTGGTCTCCAAGAACCGCACCTGCTAAAACAGCGGCCATCGCAGGAAGTAATACACTTACATCAGTTGCTGCGGCAATTTCACCTGCTATCGGAAGCAGGATCCCGAACGATCCCCATGAAGTCCCTGTAGAGAAAGCCATGACTCCGGCCACCAAGAATAGCAGTACAGGCAGAACCTCGACCGGCATGTTCGATTTTTCCACTAATCCGGCTAAATATGTTCCAGTTTGAAGCTCATCGATAAGAGTGACGATCGCCCATGCAAAAATGAGGATGTATACAGCTGGAAGCATGGATTTGATTCCTTCAACAACCGCTGTTCCGGCTGCACTTCCCCCCACTCCCTTCAAGCTGACTTGACGGAAGAAAAGAATGAGTGCAATCGCTAATGCGAATAAGCTTCCATATAATAATGACTTAGTGACATCTGTATTTTCAAATACAGGTAAGATATCGAACGAACCAACTGCCTTATATCCAGTCCAAAGCATCATACCGACTGTTCCGACAACCAGGGCGATGATCGGCCATGCGAGATCGCCTACCGACCCTTTAGAGCTTACAGGCAGATCGTTCTTAAGCTCACCCGGGATCTCTTTATCCGGGTCATAAAGGTTGCCTGTCGTCACCGCTCTTTCTTCATGTTCCTTCATCTTTCCAAAATCAAAGCCTCTATAAGCAACGATCAACACTAGTAATAACGCTGCCCAAACATACAGATTCATAGGAATCATCTGGATGAATGCAGAAAATGCTGTGTATTCAGTGATGCTGTGTGTGGCAAGAATAGAGCCGATGATTCCAATGATATATGCTCCCCAGCTTGATACCGGTGATACCACACAGACCGGTGCCGATGTCGAATCGATGATATAAGCTAGTTTCGCACGGGAAATTTTGTGACGGTCCGTGATCGGTCTTGCAACCTGTCCGACCGCAAGCGCATTGAAATAGTCATCAATAAAAATAATGATACCTAAAACAGCCGCCAATAATTGCGCGCCTCTTCTTGTCTTCACCCGTTTCATCGCCCATTCACCGAATGCGCGGCTTCCGCCGGAAATGTTTACGAAAGCGGTGATGACGCCAAGAATCAATAAGAATAAAATGATGTACACATTCCAGGTATTCAATCCACCGTCGGCAACGAAAATGCCCTTGACGGCTTCCCATATCTTACTGAAAGTGCCTGTAATTGAGAAATCTGTGATTAGAAGTGCTGAAGCGATGATCCCTACACCCAGCGAGAGCAGTACGCGCCTCGTCAAGATAACCATCAGGATGGCTAAAAGGGGCGGGATGATTGAGTAAATTGTGTTTTCCATAATGTCCTCCTCCTATTTGATAGGGGGGGAACCTCATTGCATGACAGAGGAATAAAAAAAGGTAATGATAGAGGATCCTATCATTACCTTTAATGAGTAATGTAAGTGCTCCATCACGATCTGTAGCTCCCCATCATAGAGTATCCCCTATAATGACAGTGTTACCCTTCTTCAAGATAACCCCAGCACATATGCTTCTGACAAACATATCTGCTTCGGCAAAGGTTCCCTTTCATCTGTTGTCTCAGTTGTCATCCTCAAACAGCTTACTCTTGAACCCTGCACCTCTACCCCATCGGATTGATGATGTGGTTATGATATTAAAATTTCCTTTCTTAATATATCAAACTATCACTTTTTTGACAACTTTTTTATTGGGAAAGTGCGAGTACATGTTTTTCCATTCTTGATTACCGCAGTTGATTTCCGTGCAAGACTTCGCTTTTCGCGGGTGACCTGTGAGCCTCCTCGGCTTCGCCTGCGGGAAGAAAAGCGGAAGGGCTTTGTTCAGAGGCGTGTGGCATAAGGCGAATCGGCCACGAAGGCGTTCTTTGCCTTCTTGGACGAGTTGACTTATGACATGTGCCTCTAAGCCCTGGAGCTGGACAGGTCTCACATTGGCCACTTCTCCCGCAGGAGTCTTCGTCTTGCACTCCAACCAACTGCTGGAGCCAGCTATAATAGTATCTATACAAAAGAGTAGATGGTGATATCATAACACCTGAATCAATTCGTCGGGATTTCAATCGATGGTGATGTACCGTCGCCGCTGTTGTTGAAGAACTGAGGTACATCAAGGTGGACGGTATCCATGGCGATGAGTACATCCTGTTTGATGGTTTCTGTTTTGGTTGCAAACGGGATGATGATCTGGACATTGACGGTCAGGGTCACATAGACTTTGACCAGGGCATTGTTTATCCCGAACTCTTCTACTGTATGTTTAATGTCCGAACGCACGTCCCCAATTGAATGGAACCTGATCGGGACTTTAGGTCCCAAGTTCCCGAGTAAGGCGTTATTCGTAGCTTGACCAAGAGGAACAGAATACACGATTCCTTCATCCGCTTTTGTGCCTTCCTCGTCGATTTCTATGTCCGTGATGTATTCCAGATTTTCGATATTCCCTTTTTCAGCTTCCTTTAAATATAGTTGGACTAAATTAGTGATTTCTCCCTGAACGCGGTTGATGTTCTGTGTATTGAAACTGAGAGAGACCACCTCCCCTTCTGCATTTTTGACTTCTTCCGTTATTTCCTCTAACTCAATGGATCCTGCCACCTTTTTGTTGATCGCTTTATTGATGACCATCGTACCGATTCTGCTCGTTTGCGTTTCTGCATAAGCAAGCAGGGTTGGCTTCAAGCCCAGGTTTACGATCCAGAGACCCGCCCCTGTGGAAAAGATAAAGAAAACGATGGTGATGATCATCACGTGGCGAAAAGGCAGCGGTCCTCCTCTTCGGGGTTTGTGTGTTTTAAACTTTGACAAAAAAATCCCCCCTTACAAGCTATTCTTATGCTCTTTAAGGAGGGTTTAACGCAAAAATTTATTTTATTTTAGCGGCTGCCGGTTCATATTCGGCATCAAAACCGATGATGACTTTATCAAGCTCGCTCTGTAAGTCCAATTCATATGGAGAATAAAGCTCTTCCCCGTCTTCTTCTATCACCCGGATGACAGGCCTGTCCGTCAGTCCTTTATTCTGACCGGTGACAATCCCTTTTTTTCCGTCATTCAATTCAACAACCATCCCGTTCGGATAAATGGCGACGGATCTCCTGAACGCTTCTATGACATTCATGTCAAATAAGGAACCCGATCCCGCGTAAAGGATTTCCAGCGCTTCATGTGGAAGCATCGCTTTTCGGTACACGCGATTGGATGTCATCGCATCAAAGACATCTGCCACTGCAATGATCTTAGCGAAAGGATGTATATCATCCCCTTTTAGGCCCCGGGGATATCCTGAGCCGTCCAATCTTTCATGATGCTGATAGGCACAGTGAGCCACCAATAGAGATACAGACTGAAGTTTTCTAAGAATATCAAATCCGTGCTCGGTATGTTTCTTGACTTCCATGAACTCATCTTCTGTAAGTTTTCCCGGTTTCATAAGAATGTCTTCAGATACCAGCATCTTGCCAACATCATGAAGAATCGCTCCTATCCCTAGTTCCTCCAGCTGTTTTTGGGAAAGATTCAGTTCGATCCCAATCGAGAGTGTATATAACGTTACATTGAAAGAATGATGAAATACATAAGAATCATAGGCAAAGACGTCTGTAAGTACGGTCAGCAGCTCGTCATTCCCCTTGACTTCCTTTAAGACAACGTCGATAATCTGTTTCAGTTGTTTCGCGCTGTCCGCCAGTACAAGTAAATTCTGGGGCATTTTTGCTTCATTGATCCGGCTGAATACTTCTTCAATACCGGCAACCGCTTCATGTCGTACTTTGCTCGGTACAGACTCGGTGACTTTAATACCATTAGACAGGGAATCTTCAATATAGACATACTGAATATTAAGCTCCTGCAAACGGTAAATCATCCGTTCCGTGATCGCAACATTTTGCTGGATCAGCGCATGACCCCTTACATTATATACAGTTGTCGCCATAACCATTCCCGGCCTCAAAGCCCTAGTTGATATCAGCCTCATAGAATTCTCCTATGTAATTCCTTCATTTTTCGACATATTTTACTAGTACCTCCATTATAATGGATAAAAAAGGCGTTGCAAGCTGTATTTAAGCAAAACATGGTAAATATTCATGAAAGAATATTAAGGGGGAGTAAAGGTGGAAGATGTCTAAGCAGTTTGAGGGGTTTTTTGAGGTGAGCCTTATAGGGATGATTTAAAAAATCTCGGGACAAAACTAAAAAGCCAAGCTAATGATAACGGGTTCTGTTTTGGAGTACAAAATTGCAATCTACACCGCAAAATGTGGTAGTAATTGCAGATGTATTTACATCTAATCTTACCCGACAAAGTGAACAAAAGCGGAACCCCTCGAGCCAGATGAAAGAATCGGTAACATTGGATGATTACATAAGGGGAGAAATTTCCCTTAATGAAGAAATGGAACTGAAAACAGTAAAAATAAAGGGAAGTTTTACTTCTATTTACTTGAAAAACTTTAAAATTGGGGATCTGTGCAAGATTAGAAGGAATTTTTCCCCTTATTTCCCCCTATCCAAGCGAGCTTCAGCAGATTAACGGAAAAAATTCCCCTTATATATATCTTTAGTTACTCTATAAAGGATAAGGTATTATGTGCATCCAAAGAGCGAGCGTGAGGAGGAGGCTCATGGGCTACCCGCGTAAAGCGAAGTCTTGCACGGAAATCAATATCGGTATTATGAGTCTAAACTGAGATTACTTTTGTACGGGCCTCTTCAGGAACAAAATAAGCATAGGAACTCCCAGTCCATCCCATCCTTATCATTAATAATTATTCAAATGAATTATTTAATACCCACGCTTTCTTTAATGTCTCTGTGGCAATGTAGTCTACGTTCAGCATATCTTCAGTCTTTTCTTTCAACTCTTTCCCTTCCTTCTCTGAGAACGTCCTTTTATCCAGAATGGTGTCATAAAAATCAGTGATGTCCTTCATCAAGTTAGCGGATTCCTTTTTTGCGGTACCCGTATTGATTAGTTGCTCCATTCTTTCAAATGGCAGACCATACCTCTCATTCTTGTATCCGAATAATTCAATTATTGCATGGTGAAACTTCAAGCTATGTATATAATCCTTTACTTCAACCAAGAATTTACTTACTGTCAGGGTCTCAGTAATAAGCATTTTTGTTCTAAATGTAAAATACAAAATTTCATAGAGCTTTAAAACCTCAAGCGTCAGTTGAGCATCCTGAATGATTTCATCCCGGTCGCCAAGAACGACAAATTCACTGATGTCGTGACTGACATTGAAGAGTGATTTTTTATAAAACATCACGGCACGTAAACGATGTTGCTGTATGATCATTTCAGGGCTCACTCCGACCACACGGGAGCGTTTAGTAAAAATTGCATCATTTGAATTCCAAGTTTCTCATGCATATGAACAACTCCATAAAGAATTATTTACCACCATTCTACATAAGAAAAGACGGAGCTTCCATAACAGCGGAAAATAATAACTGAATCATGAAGAATAATAAGAAAGGCATCACTACTTTTATAAGAAAAAAAGCTTCCATGCACACAGCACAGAAGCGATCATCCCATCAAGGTTTACAGCATTTTCAGTAATGCATCGCGACCGATCATACCCGGACTTATTCCGCGGTTTTCCGCTTCAATCGTCACCGATTCCAAGGGAGCATCCAGTAGCTGGTCGATCGTTTTGACTCCCACGGCTCTGCCGGCAATGATTCCTCTGTCACTTAATTTTTCGTTGAGTAAAGCAACATCGAGTGCCCCGCACATAATATATCCCTTATCGCTCGTCACAACGAGCAGGTTGGTTTTCGGCAACGCAACAGAAATAGCTAAAAAGGTATGTCCTTGAATGGTAATCGGAGAAAGGTTCATCATTCTGCATCACTCCTCTCAACTCATATGTATGAAAGGAGCCGAAGAACGGTGAAACATTTACTGACCCAATTTCCAGGCTAGGACATCCCTCAGAAACTCCGGCATGAAGTATTTTTTCTCCAATCTCTGTAGATCCGGGAAGAAGTGTCCGAATGTAAACATATCAGGGATTGCAAGCTTATATGTTTTTTGGGGATGTATCGCTTCCCCTTTGATAAACATGCTTTGTGTATCTTCTTCAAATGCAATGTCGGTATACACAAATTCACCCATGATTTTCCCCCTGAAGCCGAGCCCTTTCAGCTGCAAATGCGGCCATTCTTCATTATGCGTCTGTTTGATGATTTCCTTCAGCTCTGCCCCTGAAAGCTCGATCAGACAAGGGTTGATCGGGTGAGGAAGAATACGGTGGAGGTCCTGCTTGGTCACAGGACCTTCATTCAGCCCTTCTATGAGGAGTCCCGCATTCAGGAATGAACAGTCCGCCTTGCACCACTCTCTCAAAGCATCACTCAAAAGCTGTGGAAGCGGTGATTCTTTAAACCACTCAGCCGTCAATGGCTGGGACAGATTTGCAACTTCTGTCCCCAGCATGCTTTCTCCTTCTTTATACCACTTCAGCTTCTCTTCTTCTTCACGATCCGAATGAGGCAGATCGTCATGTGCATACAGCTGTGCTTTTTTTGACAATATGTTCTTAGCTGCAGGATCCACTTCAATCATCACATGACCGACATAATTTCCGAACTTCCCTGCGGCCCCGAGCATGACCCCATTTATTTCTTTTCCTTCATGCAAAATGTGATGGGTATGCGCACCCAGGATCACGTCTATTTCCGGGAAGGACTCTGCAATGAGTTCATCATCCCTTATTCCCAAGTGGGATAAGAGCACCACTATATCCGCTTCACTTTTCACCTGTTCCACCTGCTTCTTCAGCTCTTCAAGCGGAGGAGTGATATTCCAGCCCAGCGCTCTGTAAAAAGGGAAGAAATGGGCGGTAAGACCGAGAACTGCGACCTTCAATCCTGAGTTTGTTTCATAGATATGATGAGTCTTGAGCCAATCTGGAATCTTCTTTTCCCGGTTTAACAGGTTACCAACAATCACTTGGAATTCTGCTTTTTGATACAGTGTATTTAAATCCCCATAATCCAAGGTGATGCCTTCGTTATTCCCGATCGTCACTGCGTCGTAACCCGCTTCATTTAATAAACCGACATTTCCCTTGCCCAATGTAGCTTCCGTATAAGGGTGCCAGCGGTCTACGTGATCACCGATATCAAAGAGGAATACATCTTCCCCCTCATTGCCATGCCACGCCTTCCTTTTTTGCAGAAAATCCCGTATTCTCGACCAATGCTCAAAATGACTGTGAAGGTCGTTTGTATGATAGATATGAATGATTTCTTTCATTGTGCTCTCACTCTCCCGATGGAGGTTATCCCGTTATGCTTTGGTAAATCAAGCGTATTCCAATTAAGATCAGTATAATGCGCAGTACGCTCACCAGTGCTTTTGATTCAAGCTTGGTATTTAAAAATGATCCCAGTTTAGCCCCGAACCATGCCCCGGGAATCAAAGCCAGCGCATACAGCCATTTAACGTTTCCGAGTGCCACATGCGTCCCGGAACTCACCAGTGCCGACATAAAGACCATGAACATGGACGTCGCTACGGCTACATGAGGCGGAAACAGAAAGATCAGAATCATCGCAGGCACCATCAGCGATCCACCGCCGATGCCAAACAGCCCTGAAGTGAACCCGACCACAAGAGCAATCAATGCCCCTATAATAGGCGGATAGCCATATCGGAAGGTTTCCCCGCTTGGATCGGTGAATTCCCTTTGAAAGGAGGCCGTTTTGAACTTTTCAATAGGTTTCAGCTTATTCCGTACCATCAGGATGATCGCCATGAATATCATAAAAATACCGAAATAAAGATTGAAATCTTCCATATTCAAATATTTATTTACCCATGCGCCGATAATCGATCCCGGCCCGGCACCCGCGAAGAAAATCAACCCGCTCTTATAATCGACTGTCTTATGTTTTAGATAAGAAAGAGTCGACGACAACCCGGTGAATATCATGACCATCAACGAAGTGCCGACAGCCGTTTGAGGTGTGATGTTTTCAAGCCAGCCTGTATATGTACCAAAATAGATCAGTGCGGGAACCACAATCACACCGCCGCCGAGTCCCACAAGAGAGCCGACTGTCCCTGCAAATAATCCAATGCAAATTAATACGATCCATTCCACTAACCTTCATCTCCAATTCTTATTGAAGAAAACGTAATTTCTCCATGTCCTTTATATCATCCTACTCCTGGAATAAATCCAGCTGCTTCGGTGCAAGGCCCTTGTATTCAATCCCGAGCATGTCAATCAGCTGTTTGGCATTGTCCGCAGCGTCCCCGCCGGAATTGTTATTAAAAAGGACATACACGTTTTTTGATTCCCTGTGAAGCTTATGAATATGAGGAATCCACTCTTTTAATTCTGCTTCATTATATCGATATAAATACCGTACTTCACGCCATTCATCTCCGCTGCCGGTTTTGTTCCATCCATGGACGTTACGGCCATGAAAACGAATAAGGGTCGCATCTTCATGGGTTGCCTTCAATACTCTCGGTATCGACCCGTCCCCGGCCTGGGGCTCATCACATACACTGTGAATCCATCCCTGTTCTTCCATGAAGGTGAGTGTCTTATCTTTATACTGCGGTCTGTACCAGCTCTGATGACGAAACTCGAGCGCCAGCGGCAAGTCGTTTAACTGTTCCTTACAGTACCTGATATAGGCGACATTGTCACGCGAGCAGTCAAACCAAGGCGGAAACTGTAAAAGGACCATCGCCAGTTTATCACCTTCCAGATACGGCGAAAGTGAATCCTTAAAAGCATTGAACATTTCTTCTTTCGTCTCAAAAGGAATGTCCCCTCGCTGGTGGCCGGTCATGCCTTGATAGGCCTTCACAATAAATTTAAAATGCTCCGGTGTCTCCTTCACCCATTTCTCGGCATTGCGGATCGGCTGGACAGCATAAAAGCTCGCGTCCACTTCCACAACCGGAAAATGCGCACCATACTCTTTCAGCTTATCGCGAGGAGAAACATTTTCATAAAGAGAATCATGGTCCCCCCAGCCCGTCACTCCTATATAAATCATCCGTATTCACCTTCTTTACTAATGATGAACTTCTTTTGGCTTTCATTTTATCATAAGAGGCATGTGGATTCGTAGTGATAGGTTCTGTTGAGGTGATCATAACCAATCCTAAATCAAATAAAACAAACCCCTTCTGCCGGGGCAAAAGGGGTTTATATTATCTATGATTATCCAATTGAACCTTCCATCTCGAATTTGATCAGGCGGTTCATTTCAACTGCGTATTCCATTGGAAGTTCTTTCGTGAATGGCTCGATGAAGCCCATTACGATCATTTCTGTTGCTTCTTCCTCTGAAATTCCGCGGCTCATCAGATAGAATAATTGTTCTTCTGAAACCTTGGATACTTTCGCTTCGTGTTCAAGCGAAATGTTATCGTTTAGGATTTCGTTATAAGGGATCGTATCGGAAGTGGACTGATTATCCATGATCAGCGTATCACACTCGATGTTTGAGCGTGCACCTTCCGCTTTGCGTCCGAAGTGAACGATACCGCGGTATGTTACTTTACCGCCGTGCTTGGAGATCGACTTCGATACGATCGTTGAAGAAGTGTTCGGTGCCAAGTGAATCATCTTAGCCCCTGCATCCTGGTGCTGACCCTTACCTGCAAGTGCGATGGAAAGTGTCATACCGCGAGCGCCTTCTCCTTTAAGGATGACAGCCGGATATTTCATCGTCAGTTTGGATCCGATATTTCCGTCTACCCATTCCATTGTTGCGTTTGCCTCACACACAGCACGCTTCGTGACCAGGTTGAATACGTTGTTCGCCCAGTTTTGAATCGTTGTGTAACGGCAGTACGCATCTTTTTTGATGATGATTTCAACAACTGCAGAGTGAAGGGAATTCGTCGTATACACCGGAGCCGTACAACCCTCTACATAGTGTACGCTTGCGCCTTCATCCACGATGATCAATGTACGTTCGAACTGACCCATGTTCTCAGAGTTGATGCGGAAGTACGCTTGAAGCGGCGTATCGACCTTCACACCTTTAGGAACATAGATGAACGATCCGCCGGACCATACCGCTGAGTTCAGTGCAGCAAATTTGTTGTCCGTCGGAGGAATGACTTTTGCCCAGTGCTCACGGAAAATATCTTCGTTTTCTTTAAGGGCAGAATCTGTATCCTTGAATACGATTCCCATATTTTCAAGATCTTCCTGCATGTTGTGGTAAACGACCTCAGATTCGTACTGAGCAGATACCCCTGCAAGATACTTTTGCTCAGCTTCAGGAATACCCAGTTTATCAAACGTCTGCTTGATTTCCTCAGGTACTTCATCCCAGCTGCGCTCTGACTTCTCAGAAGGCTTTACGTAGTACGTAATGTCATCGAAGTTCAGTTCTTGTAAGTCTCCGCCCCATTGTGGCATTGACATGTTATAAAAATGGTCAAGCGACTTCAAACGGAAATCAAGCATCCATTGAGGCTCTTCCTTCATGCGGGAGATTTCTTCAACAATCTCACGCGTTAAACCACGTTTTGAACGGAAAATTGAGACGTCTTTATCACTAAATCCGTACTTATAATCCCCGATCTCAGGCATTTTCTTTGCCATGTTGATTCCTCCATTCTTTGATAGAGTGTCGGGAGAAGAGCTTATTCCTCCTGCTCTTCTCCTTTTACTCCTTTTTCCATCGCTTTCCACGCCAGTGTCGCACATTTAATGCGGGCAGGGAATTTAGCGACTCCTTGAAGTGCTTCAATATCTCCTAAATCCACATCTTCATCATATTCGTTACCTTGCATCATATCAGAAAAAATCTTCGAAAGCTTAAGTGCTTCATCGATTTCTTTACCTTTTACGATTTGTGTCATCATGGATGCAGATGCCATCGAGATTGAACACCCTTCGCCGTCGAACTTTGCATCCTGAACGACGCCATCCTCCACTTTCAATGTCAAGTGGATGCGGTCGCCGCAGGTCGGATTATTCATATCGATCGTAAAGCTGCCATCTTCTAAAGACCCTTTATTGCGGGGGTTTTTATAATGGTCCATGATGACTTGTCTGTACAGCTGATCTAAGTTATTAAAAGACATCGCTGAAAAACTCCTTTGTCTTCACCAGGCCTGCAACAAGTTTATCAATATCTTCTTCTGTATTATACAGGTAGAAGCTGGCACGTGCAGTTGCCGAGACATTCAGCCATTTCATCAGCGGCTGCGCACAATGGTGACCGGCACGGACAGCGATTCCTTCTGCATCCAATACAGTCGCAACATCATGAGGATGGACATCATCAATGTTGAAGGTAACAAGTCCGGCACGCTGGCCTGGATCTTTGGGACCGTAGATGGTCATTCCTTCAACACTATTCATTTTATCCAGTGCATAAGCCGCAAGCTTGTGCTCATATGCCTCGATATTGTCCAGTCCGATATCTTCGAGAAAATCAATCGCTGCCCCGAGTCCAATCGCGCCTGCAATGATCGGCGTACCGCCTTCGAACTTCCAAGGAAGCTCTTTCCAAGTGGATTCCTGGAGCCCGACGAAATCAATCATCTCTCCGCCAAACTCGACCGGTTCCATCTTGTTCAGATGCTTTTTCTTACCGTAAAGAACACCGATTCCGGTAGGCCCAACCATTTTATGGCCCGAGAAAGCGAAGAAATCACAGTCAAGATCCTGAACGTCGATCTTCATATGGGGAGCAGCCTGCGCCCCGTCCACCACCATCACTGCACCGTGATCATGTGCAATTTGCGTGATTTCCTTGATCGGGTTCATCGTACCAAGCACGTTCGATACCATCATGATTGAAACAATCTTCGTTTGGGCTGTAACGGTTTCTTTTACATCTTCAAGGGTGATCGTTCCATCCTCTTGAAGAGGAACATATTTCAATACGGCACCTGTTTCCTTTGCAAGCTGCTGCCAAGGAATGATATTACTGTGGTGCTCCATATGAGTGATGACGATCTCGTCGCCTTCATTCAGATTTGCACGCCCGTAGCTTGCCGCCACTGTATTGATCGCGGTTGTCGTGCCGCGTGTAAAGATGACTTCTTGTGTAGACGAAGCGTTGATGAATGTACGAACCTTTTCACGGGCTCCTTCATAGCCATCCGTCGCTCGTGTCCCCAGCGTGTGTACACCGCGGTGAACGTTCGAGTTATAGCCGCGATAATAATCATTGATCGCTTCAATGACGGGAATCGGTTTTTGCGAAGTCGCCGCGCTGTCTAAATAAACGAGTGGATGTCCGTTGACTTCCTGGTCGAGAATCGGAAAATGCTTACGAATCTCTTTAACATCCATTAGTTTACTTTCCTTTCGATTACCTCGACAAGCTGTTTCTTGACTCCTTCGATAGGCAATTGGTTCACCACAGGAGCAAGGAAACCGTGAATAACAAGGCGTTCAGCCTCTTTTTGCGGAATACCGCGGCTCATCAAGTAGTAAAGCTGAAGCGGATCAACGCGGCCAACTGATGCTGCGTGTCCTGCTGTTACATCATCTTCATCGATCAGAAGGATCGGGTTTGCATCCCCTCGTGCTTTTTCGCTCAGCATCAATACGCGTGATTCCTGCTCTGCATTCGACTTTGACGCACCGTGTTCGATTTTGCCGATTCCGTTAAAGATGGAAGAAGCTTCATCTTTCATGACACCATGCTTAAGGATGTAACCTTCAGAGTTTTTACCGAAGTGAACAACCTTCGTCGTAAAGTTTTGCTTCTGTTTGCCTCTTCCGACAACAACCGTTTTTGTGTCAGCAAAAGAACCGTCACCCATCAGGTTCGTTACGTTTTCAGAAACAGTGTCTCCGTCATTCATAAGCCCTAGTGCCCATTCGATGCGGGCATCTCTTGCTGCAACACCGCGGCGGTTCACGTAAGTCGTCAAGCCGCTTGCAAGATTGTCCACTGCACCGTATGCCACTTTGGCATTATTGTTCGCCACTACTTCCGTTACGATATTGTATATGCCGTCTTCAACATCCGTTGTAGAAATATAGTTTTCTACATACGTCACTGAGCTGTTATCTTCCGCCACAACCAATACGTGGTTGAACATGGCAACTTCAGCGTTGTCGTGAACATAAACTGCTTGAATCGGATCAGCCAATTCTACGTTCTTTGGAATGTAAAGGAACGCTCCGCCATTCATCAATGCTGCATGAAGTGCTGTAAGCTTGTGCTCATCCGTTTTCACGCCTTCTGTCATGAAATACTTTTGAACAATTTCGCTGTGCTCTTTCACTGCTGTAAAGATATCTGTGAAAATGACACCCTTATCCTTTAATTCGCTGGATAGTGAAAGATATGCAGGTGTATTGTTTCTTTGGATATATAAGCTTTGATCTTTGCTTTCTAAGTCAACTAGTGCTTTTGCTTCTTCTGGCAGCTCACTCAATGAGGAAAACGAATCACTTTCAACCGAATGCTTCTGGAAAGAAGTGAAATTCCAGTTCGTGATTTTCGTTTTATCAGCAACCGGTAGGCTAAGATCCTTCATTTTGTTAAAGGCATCTGTACGAAGGGTTGTTAACCATTCTGGCTCTCCAAGCTGCTTTGAGAAGGAGCTGACATAGTCCTGATCTACTGATAGTTTCGTTTCTACAGTCATTATTATCCCCCTAACACTTACGCTTCTTGGCCAACAGTTTCGTCTTTGATTCCTAACTCTTCCTTGATCCAGTCATACCCTTCCGCCTCAAGACGCTGAGCTAATTCTGCTCCGCCTGATTTTACAATGCGGCCCTGCATCATCACGTGGACATGATCCGGTGTGATGTAGTTAAGAAGACGCTGATAGTGAGTGATGATCAAGCAGCCGAAATCTTCTCCGCGCATTTTGTTGATTCCTTTGGAAACAACTTTAAGGGCATCGATATCAAGGCCTGAATCAATCTCATCAAGGATTGCGATCTTTGGCTGAAGAAGCATCAATTGAAGAATTTCATTACGTTTCTTCTCACCGCCGGAGAAACCTTCGTTCAGGTAACGCTGTGCCATATCCGGATCCATTTCAAGATATTCCATTTCAGAATCCATTTTGCGGATGAATTTCATTAGTGAAATCTCATCGCCTTCTTCGCGGCGGCTGTTGATTGCAGAACGTAAAAAGTCAGCATTTGTTACACCGCTGATTTCACTTGGGTACTGCATAGCAAGGAATAGACCTACTCGTGCACGCTCGTCTACTTCCATTTCAAGCACGTCTTCACCGTCAAACGTAATGCTTCCTTTAGTGACTTCATACTTAGGGTGACCCATGATCGCAGAAGATAAAGTAGATTTACCTGTACCATTTGGTCCCATTACTGCGTGGATTTCTCCACCTTTAATTTCAAGGTTAACCCCTTTAAGGATTTCCTTTCCTTCAATCTCAACATGAAGATCTTTAATTGTTAAAGTAGAACCTGCCATGTGTATATACCTCCGTGACTTTATAAAATGAATGTAAGAGATTCCTCCCTTACTCATTCTCAATTTATTATCATTACAATCTTATAACAAATAAAAGGTATTATCAACTTTTTCAGAATCAGCGGCCAAGGTTAATCCGGCATGTAAATCCTTCTCTATTGTTTGCTGAAAACCACATAAAAATGTAGGGACTGCCATGAAAGAGCCTGTCCAGGTTTCTTCCTATATAAATAGGAAGAAATTACATGATAATCCGTTGGCTATTATTCTTTGTGGATCCCTGACACCGCTGTTGATTTCCCGCAAGACTGTGATTTGCCAGTGATGCGTGAAGTTCCAATTATTACGTTACATTCATGAAAAAAACCAGTGTCTGAATCAACACTGGTTTTCCTTTGCATCTATTATATATTAGCATGCACTTTTCTATCAAGTGCCGCAATCATTCTTCGACTTTCCTTGTAGTCCTGCTCTCTTTGCTTCTCTACTTGCATCCTCACTGCATGCTTTCGTTTGTACACCTCGTATCCAATTCCATGGGCACTATGCATCGCCTTTTCCATTTCACTTGTGTACGACAAACCCTCAAGAGAGTCGATAATGAATCATTCCTTTCAAATTTTATATTCATAACTATACTACCCCCTCCTGCTGAACACAAAACCCGTATTTCTTCATTTTTTCTAAAAAATCATATTCAGAAGATTTTTACAGCAGGGTATTATTAAGTTTTCATAAAATTCCGCCATTATACTAGCAAATAATAGGTAAGTTAGTAAATATCCAGATGCTTGTATAAAAATAAAGCGCTTACATTGAACAAATCGTCAAAAAGGACACGCAGACTTGATCCTCTGATGTACCTCCAAGTCCATTTTATTTATGTTCCACTTTCTCACGTTTCCGTTCCATTTTTTAAAAATCGAACCAAATAATGATTAATCAATCCTCTTTTCGAAAATACATGCCACTTTTTACATTTACGTGCAACTTGTCAAATAACCTTTATGCAGCCGGAGACAGCAGCCTGTATCTTCCACATCCCCTGCATGCCAAACTTTTTACCCTCATGAACTAAAGTCCTATATATAATAGAAGAAACTAAAAAGCGGAAGGGCTTCGATCCATGCCCTTCCGCTTTCTGAGTTATTGTTTAAGCTGGTTCAGTTCCTGCACGGATTGCTGTACCAGGGTGACAGCCTGGCTCATGGCTGCCCCGCCGCCGAATGCCGCGGTGACTCCAACGGCTTCAAGGATTTCCTGTTCAGAGCATCCTTCATCGATGCATCCCTTTGTGTGGTAGATGATGCAGTATTCATCCTGTGAATAGAGGCTGATTCCAAGGGCGATCAACTGCTTTTCTTTTGTAGTAAGGACACCCTCCCTGAAACAGTGCTCTGTGAATGTATTATAATGCTGTGCAAGCTCAGGCATTTTTTCCGTGAAGATCCCAAGCCCCATTTTATAGTCATGAAGTGCCGCTTCGGTTGTATTTCTAGGTTCCATTTGCATCCTGTTCAACTCCATTTTCGATTTAGATTCATCGAAGATAGTATGAGCCAATCAGGAATGGATTATGTCCGAAATTTATTCATAAAAGAAACCCGATGAAGTCATCGGGTTTCGTTAAACTTATTCTTCTGAAACAGGAACAACCGCCCCGTCCCACTCTTTATTGATGAAATCCTGGATTTCTTTTGAGCGCAGAGCTTTGACGAGTTCTTTCACTTCTTCTTTATCTTCGTCTCCTTTGTTGACAGTGATGACATTCACATATGGAGAATCAGTATCTTCGATGGCAATTGAATCTTCAAGCGGCTTCAGGCCGGCATCGATGGCATAGTTGGAGTTGATGACCACGGCATCGCCTTCTTCATTTTCGTACATTTGCGGAAGCATACCCGCTTCATATTCATAATCAAATTTCAGGTTTCTTGGGTTTTCCTCTATATCTTCAATTTGAGCCTGTGTATTTTCGACTCCATCCTTCAATGTGATGAGCCCTTTCTTTTCCAATAAGCTTAGGATGCGTCCGTGATCGGAAACAGAGTTACTCATCAAAATCGTTGCCCCTTCCGGAAGGTCCTCCAGGGATTTATACTTCTTGGAGTAAACGCCGATCGGCTCGATATGGATGCCGCCCGCATTGACGAAATCATACCCCTCATTATCCTTCATTTGAAGCTCCATGTAAGGGATCGTCTGGAAATAGTTGGCGTCGATGTCGCCGTTATCTAGATCCTTGTTAGGAAGGATATAATCCTGATACGTCTCGATTTGAAGATCGATTCCCTTCTCTTCCAGGATCGGCTTTACCTGTTCAAGGATTTCAGCGTGCGGTACATTCGAAGCACCCACTACCAGTTCCTTTTCATCGCTTCCCGCTCCTGAATCATTTCCGCAAGCGGCCAATCCAAAAATACTTGCTGCTGCTACTGCTCCTGCTAACCATTTTTTCATGTTGTTCTCTCCTTTTAGCGTTTATCTAATTTTTTTGTAAAGAAATCACCAATGAATTGAATTCCGAACACGATCACGAGGATCATGATCGTAGATGCCAGAGTGACATCATCCCTGCTGCGCTGGAAACCGTCCAGGTAAGCAAGGTTCCCAAGTCCCCCTGCCCCTATGACCCCTGCCATAGCGGTATATCCGACAAGGGCGATGGCCGTCACCGTAATACCCGATATGAGCGCCGGCATCGATTCCGGAATGAGCACTTTGATTATGATTGTACTTGTCTTAGCGCCCATTGCCTTTGCTGCTTCAATGACGCCTTTGTTTACTTCCCTCAGGGCGATTTCGACCATTCTGGCGTAAAACGGCGCAGCCCCGATAATGAGTGCCGGCAGAGCTGCATTTGCACCGCGGATTGTATCAAGCAAGAACTTCGTGAACGGGATCAGCAAGACGATCAAGATGATGAACGGGATCGACCTGAATACATTCACGACAGCGCTTGTTACAGTGTAAGTGAGTTTGTTTTCCCAAAGATTTTCTTTGGATGTCAAAAATAAAAGGATCCCGAGAATGATACCCAATACAAACGTGATAAGGACGGACATCCCCGTCATATAAAGGGTTTCCAGTGTTGCTTCCCAGAGCTTTTCCCAATCGACATTCGGAAAGATCGTTTCGATCATCCTGCCATCACCTCCACTTTCACCAACTGGCTTTCGGCAAACGCAAGGGCTTCTTTAAGCTGGGATTCCGCTCCGTCCAGATGAACGAACAATGTGCCGTATGCACCTTTTTGTGTCTGGGATATTTGCCCCTGAAGGATATTCACTTCAAGGTCGAATTTTCTGATCAGGGAGGTGATCAGCGGCTGCCCGGTCGATTCACCCACGAACGTAAATTTCAAGACCTTCCCTGTCGAGTAATCTTGGATGAGCTGTTCAATCACTTCATCCGAATCTTGATCCTGAGACACTTCCTTCACAAACCTTTTTGTCACCTGCTGCTGAGGATTCCGGAATACTTCGAGCACATCCCCGAGTTCAGCAACCTTCCCATTTTCCATTACGGCTACACGATGACAGATTTTTTTGATGACGTGCATTTCATGCGTGATCAGGACGATGGTCAGTCCCAGGCGCTTGTTGATATCCACAAGCAGATCAAGGATGGAATCGGTTGTCTGGGGATCAAGTGCAGATGTCGCTTCGTCACACAGAAGTACACTCGGGTTGTTCGCAAGTGCCCTTGCGATGCCGACACGCTGCTTCTGGCCGCCGCTCAGCTGCGCAGGATACGAATCCCCTCTCCCTTCAAGGCCGACAAGAGCCAGCAGTTCATTTGCCCTTTTATTTCTTTCTTTTTTAGGAACACCTGCTATCTCCAAGGGGAACTGAATATTTTCAATGACAGTCCTTGACCATAACAGATTGAAATGTTGAAAAATCATGCCTATCGATTGTCTTGCCTCGCGGAGCTTTTTACCTCTAATCGTAGATACTGCCTGACCGCCCACGTTAATAGCACCTTCAGTCGGGACCTCAAGTCCGTTGAGCATCCGGATCAGCGTACTTTTACCGGCACCGCTATAGCCGATCACCCCGAATATTTCACCTTCCTTAACGGAAAGGTTCACTCCGTCCACTGCAGAAATCGGGCCTGATTTCGATTGATATATTTTCTTCACGTCTGAGATGGTAATCATGATGTCGGTCACCTTCCTTCTTCTTGAGTAAAACGATCGTTCTAATATGAATTAATACTTCTCTTATTGCCCACAGTCTAGGTATGAGGGCAATAAAAAAACCTTCCCGCAGATAAGCAGAAAGGCATAATCATATGATTATCCTTCCTCTTATCTGTCAAAGCATAGCTTTGAGTGAATTGGCACCATTTCAATAAAATTGACGGTTGCCGGGCTTCATAGGGCACGTCCCTCCACCACTCTAAATAAGAGTAAGTCTAAATATATTAAGTTAATATGTGTAAAGTCTCAGAAAATTTGCTACAAAAGTGATTTTATCACCACATATAAAGGGTGTCAATTCTTTTTTTTCAGAAGATTAGAGTAATCACTAAATTTCCACAGTCTCTTTTATGATGGGTCTTGTCAACCACAACACAGACTCCACGAACAACAGCGGGCGGTAACCACCGCGAACAGATAATTGATTGTTTTCAACCATCCGCGATAAAAGCTCATCCCCTTTTAAAACACGTGTAATCATTTCCTTATTTCCATCGATAAAAAATTGAGGTTCAGATTTCATACTGTCTTCCATAATAAAGCACTCATTATTTGATAGAGAAATGGTGTAGCGCTGATTTTCACATTCGAAGGCAAGAATAAATGGATCTGAAGGAAATAACAGCTGCAGATGGTACTTGGCATGACATTGTTCAATTAACGTCTCTAAATGATTTCTCATAAATACCCTCCCGCGAATCTTCTTACTACTTAATTCTACATTTGGATATTCTATCCTTTTTCAGTTGCTCGACATGATTTTGAAGTAATAATGAATCACTGTCGAAATAGATAATATTGAATATTCAGAATATAAATTCCGAGCAATTTCTCTTCATTTCCCAAGAAATATGTCCTAGTTTGTAGAAAGGTTTTCAGGGTTGAGCAGCTACATTGGACACCTATATTAAAGTGATAGCGAAAATGACAAAATAAAAAGACCTTTATCCATTAAAGGTCTCTGTTTTCTTCAACATTTCATATAGATAGGGCACAGATTGAAAGGCATAAATCCTTTCCTTCTCTTCAGAATTTTTATATAGGATCAAACATGGCACACTTTCAATCACCTGTTCTTCTGCAAACTGTGGTAAGTAATTCAAATTGACTTTTTCAAAATGAAAGGACTGCGGAAGCTTTTTCACGACTTCCATCATTTTGCCTGCTACCTGGCATGTCCCACACATAGGGGTGTAGAGATAAACGGCCGAAAGTTCATGTGTGTTTATTGAATCATAAAGCGCACTTGTACTACTTACCTCATTCAACGTTAACTCATCCTTTTTTCCAGAAATTCCGTGTGTATATCAATATTGGCGCCAATCAGTACAGAAGCCAAATGATATTCAGGTGCAGATGCCACTTCTTTATACATCCGGTCGATATATAAGTGCTCTGCCTCGGGAAACTCACGCTTGAATTGTTTTCGAAGCTTTTCTCCTGCATGGTCGGCATCCACCAGTATATAAACATCTCTCTGTTCCAGCGAATCAATCAGTTCGTCCATTTTTGTAATGCTGATGGTTCCATTTGTACAGATAATCTCAATGGGTTCTTTAATGATCCCTTCTACCTTTCGTTTATCTGTTGTACCTTCTACGATGATTACTTTTTCATCACCAAATTCCAACATTGTCATCACCTTATCTTTCAAAAATAAGATTAGGATAGTATATTCAATTAATTAGAGATGATGTCCGCTACTTACTTATATCTTCTCATTTTTTTTTGGAAATAGAAAGAAAAAAGGCTGAACTCCGCTGTTGATTTCCGTGCAAGACTTCGCTTTCCGCGGGTAGCCCGTGAGCCTCCTCGTCACTCCGTTCCTGCGGGTTAGAAAAGCGGAGGGGCTTTGAAGAGAGGCGGGGGGGATAAGGCGAATCGGCCGTGAAGGCGTTTTTTGCCTTCTTGGACGAGTTGACTTATGACATGTGCCTCTAAGCCCCGGAGCTGGACACGTCTCACATTAGCTATTTTTCCCGCAGGAGTCTTCGTCTTGCACTCCAATCAACCGCTGGAACAGGCTTAAATCTTTTTCATTAAAATAAAGCGTATTAAATATATCTTACCAACTCAATACCTTGCATTAGCATTAAAACAGGCAAAAGGGTGCCGGCTTTCCATGAGGAGAAGTCTGGCACCCTTTCAAGTGAAACTTAACACCAGCCGCCTTCGTCACAGTCAGTATATCGTGCATCGGTTCCTTCTGTGGCGGTGTAGTTTTGGAAAATTTTATTTTCTTTCGCTTCAAAATCAGGTTCCATGGCGATCCCTTCAAGAGGCACAGCCATTCTGCCGATCGGCTGATTATCAAGATACAATTCCAACTCTCCATTTTTCAGTTTTCCAGTCACACGGTCTGTGACATCCAGTTTCTTTGGTTCAAGAGTCATAGGGGTCATCCTTTCTTTAATGGCATCTACCATTAGAATGCCCCAAATGAAAAACAAAACACCTTGAGAATATACTCAAGGTGTTCCCGGGTATTAACCTTCGTTAATCATTTCTTCATATTGTTCTGCTGTCATCAGCTTGTCCACTTCTCCAGCATCAGTTGGTTCAACAACGATCATCCAAGCTTTTTCATAAGGAGACTCGTTAACAAACTCAGGGCTGTCAGCAAGATCTTCATTTACTTCAACGACTTTACCTGAAACCGGTGCGTACAGTTCTGAAACAGTTTTAACTGATTCAACGCTTCCGAATGGCTCGTCAGCCTTAACTTCGTCGCCTACTTCAGGCAGCTCCACGAATACGATATCGCCAAGTTCAGATTGTGCAAATGCAGTAATTCCAATACGTACGTTTTCCCCTTCTGTTTTGACCCATTCATGTTCTTCAGAATAGCGAAGATCTTTCGGTGTACTCATTTCAAATCCCTCCAAATACTTGGTATACAACCTAATATTGACACACTCTTTTATAAAAAAGCAAGAAAACAAAGTGTTTCCTTTGAAACTTTTTATAAGCCGTTTAAGGGGCTTCCATTAGCTGGTTACACGAAATGGAATGTACCCTCATTTCCAGGTGTCTTCAAACGTTTCTTCTTTGAATCCGACCGTCACCTTGGAACCATCTGTTGTGATCGGACGTTTAATGAGCATGCCGTCTGAAGACAGGATCTCAAGGAGTTCTTCATCAGGGGCATCGTTCACCTTATCCTTCAATCCAAGTTCACGATACTTTTTCCCGCTGGTATTGAAAAACTTTTTCAGCGGCAGACCGCTTTTTTCATAAAGGCTTTTCAGCTCGTCCTTGGACGGGGGATTTTCAACGATATGTATTTCATTAAAATCTGCGTTATTGTCTTCAAGCCACTTCTTTGCTTTCCGGCACGTTCCGCATTTTGGATATGAATAAAAAGACAATGACATGTTACCACCACCTTTCGATTTGGTTGTCAGCATATATCATTCAATATTAAAAAGTAGGGAACTGGATATATCACCGTTCCCTGGTTTAAGGATTTTACCTATTAGACTAATTTCGACAGCCTTCGTTATTTTCCTTCTTTTACAGAAGGTTTATTCACAGTGATTTTCTATTGTCCCCACCAGTTGCTTTAGAAGTTCAACCGCATGATCAAGTTCTAAAGAATAGAAACGCTGTGTCCCTTTCTGCTCAAGGGAGACGAGCTGCTGATCTCTCAATATTTTCAAATGGTGGGAGACCGCCGGACGGGATAGAGTTAGATGCTCAGTGATTTGATTGACCGTAAGCGGTTCTTTTTCAGCAAGAAGGACAATGATGTCCTGCCGATACGGATCACTTAATGCTTGAAATAAAGGAGTACAAGCACGGAATGTATCAATGGCTTTTTGCCCCATAATATTCTCCCTTCTACTTCATTCACTTTTATTATATCCGTTCCTGGACTTTGCGGACAATCTTTGTGACCAGTTTACGCGGCATGAATCGAATGGACCCGGCGAGCACTCTATTTTTCATCCCTGGTATGATCACTACCTTCTTTTGATGGGCCATCTGCTTATAGGCTTCTTCTACTACTTCTTCAACAGTCATGACGCCCGACTGGAAGAGTCTTGATTCCTGAAGTTCGGCTGCATCACTGAACCCTGTTTTAGTAGCTCCCGGACATAGTGCCATCACCTGCACTCCGTATTCCTCCCATTCATTCGCAAGTGCCTCTGATAATGAAAGGACGTACGCTTTCGTGGCATAGTATACGGACATTAATGGTCCCGGCTGGAAGGCTGCAGTGGAAGCCACGTTCAATATTTGTCCCTTCTTCCGATTCACCATTTCCTTTCCAAAATACTTGCTAAGCTCGGTCAAGGCTGTAATGTTTACTTGAATCATATCCTTTTCTTTCTCAATCTCAGTCTGTTCAAATTCACCGAACAATCCAAACCCGGCATTGTTAATGAGAATATCAACTTCGATGTCATTTGACGTAACTTGTTCATAAATGAAACGGGATGCTCCCGTCTCGGCTAGATCAGCTTTGATAACATGTGCTTTGATCTTGTATTTCCCTTCTAATTCTGCAGCAAGAGAATGCAGCTTCTCCTCACTTCTCGCCACGAGGACCACGTTATGGCCCGCTTGAGCAAATTTATGACTAAAATGAAGCCCTATTCCACTTGATGCCCCTGTGATCAGTACGGTTTTGTTTTTCATATATATTTTCCACCTTATTTCGTTATGTTTAAACGCTTAAACGTTTAAGTGTTTAAACATATAATAATTTATACTTAGGGATACGTCAAGAGAACGGATATTGAGTGCGTACACCAGCTGCTATAGTAGAATTTGACCGGTTGATTGAATCAATGGGGTTTGTGAGGGAATGATGAGGCGGTGTGACGGAATTATTTAAATGTATGATTGAATTATTTATATTGGTGACGTAATTAATTCAATAGTTGACTGGATTACTATCTCTCCCTCAAGATAATGACCCCAAAAACAAAAAACAGACCCCCAAACGGAGGTCCGTTCCTTTCACCAAAAAGTCACTTATCAAACAACATACTTCTCAGCATCAATCAGCTTTTCAGATGCTTCACGCTTAACCGCGATCACATTGATCGGTGTGTGGCGCGTGAATTTGCGGAGCGCTGAAAGCATCATACGTAGAGTGTCACCCTGCTCTGTTGCCACAAGCGTTTCTTTTGCATGCGCTTCGATTTCATTGAACGCTTCCTGACAGAAGATTTGCGTATAAAGAAGTTTTTGCTTCGCTTTTTCAGCTCCGCCCTTCTCAAGCGCTTTTTCTGTACGAAGGACGACAGATTCCATTGCATATGCATTCGATACGATATCTGCAATGTTCACAAGGATTTCCTGCTCTTTTTCGAGTGCCTTTCCGAACTTCTGAGCAGCTAATCCTGCAAGCATCAGACCGATTTTCTTCGCGTTTTTCACAAGATATTTTTCCTGTGCCAATGGCTCGTCGCTAACTTCTTCTGGCATAAGCATCATCAGTTCTTCCTGAAGAGCCTGTGCTTTCTGAAGGAGCGGCAGTTCACCTTTCATTGCTTTACGAAGATATGTCCCCGGTACAAGAAGGCGGTTGATTTCATTCGTGCCTTCGAAGATACGGTTGATGCGTGAATCGCGGTACATTCTTTCAATCTCATATTCCTGCATGAATCCGTATCCGCCGTGTAGCTGAACGCCTTCGTCAACAACGTAATCCAGGACTTCCGTTGCGAAGAATTTATTCAATGAACATTCGATTGCATATTCGGCGATTGATTTTGCTACTTCGGTTCCGTTCTTGACTTCTTCATCGGTAAGTTTGCTCATGCGGTCCTCGAATAAACCTACTGTACGGTATACGGAGCTTTCAGCTGCATATAGTTTCGCTGCCATCGTCGCCAGTTTTTCTTTCGTCAGGTTGAAAGACGAGATGGATGTCTTGAACTGCTGGCGCTGATTGGTGTATTGAACCGTTACTTCAAACGCACGCTTACTCGCACCGACAGCACCTACACCAAGCTTGTAACGGCCGATATTCAAGATGTTGAAGGCGATGATATGGCCTTTTCCTGCCTGGCCAAGAAGGTTTTCTGCAGGGATTTCAGCATCTTCGAGGATCAATGTTCTGGTTGAAGAACTCTTGATTCCCATTTTCTTTTCTTCAGGTCCTGTAGAAACGCCTGGATAATCTTTTTCAACGATGAACGCCGAGAAATGCTCGCCATCGATTTTCGCATATACCACGAATACATCAGCGAATGCAGAGTTTGTGATCCATTGCTTTTCACCATTTAAAATATAGTGCGTGCCTGCTTCGTTCAGTTTCGCTGTCGTCTTTGCACCCAGAGCATCCGAACCTGAACCCGGCTCTGTTAATGCATATGCGGCAAGTTTTTCACCTGTTGCCAATGCTGGAAGGTACTTTTGCTTTTGGTCTTCGTTACCGAAAAGGACGATTGGAAGTGACCCGATCCCGACATGGGCACCGTGGGAGATGGAGAAACCGCCTGCTCTGGACATTTTTTCTGCGATCAAAGCTGAGCTCACTTTATCCAGGCCGATTCCGCCATACTCTTCAGGAACATCCGCTCCCAAGAGGCCGAGCTCCCCTGCTTCTTTCAATAGACGCACAGAATGATCGAACTCATGGTTTTCAAGATTGTCGATGACAGGTACAACTTCTTTCAGTACGTAGTCTTCAGTCGTTTTCGCGATCATTTTTTGTTCATCGGAGTATTCTTCCGGTGTGAATACTTGATCAAAGCTCACATCTTCAATTAAAAAACTTCCACCCTTAATCAACTTATCTGTTTGATTTGCCATATTTGACATCCCCTTAACGTTTTTTTTATGGAAAGGCTGTGTTCAACACCGCTGTTGATTTCCGTGCAAGACTTCGCTTTCCGCGGGTGACCCGTGAGCCTCCTCGGCTTCGCCTGCGGGGTCTCACATTGGTCACTTCTCCCGCAGGAGTCTTCGTCTTGCACTCCAATCAACAGCTAGATTCACTTAAATGAAAATTGAATCCTTTAGAAAAGACGAATAAAAATTTATATCTTCAAGTCATTTAACTTTTAACCAATCAGTTCAAACACCCCGGCTGCTCCCATTCCGCCGCCGATGCACATGGTGACGATTCCGAATTGCTGGTTGCGGCGTTTCATTTCGTGGACGAGTGACAGGGTCAGTTTTGCACCTGTACAGCCAAGCGGGTGACCGAGTGCGATCGCTCCGCCGTTTACGTTCACTTTGTCTTCATCCAGTCCAAGCTGACGGATGACCTGGATCGACTGTGAAGCAAATGCTTCGTTCAGTTCGAATAATCCGATATCTGACAGCTCAAGACCTGCCATTTTCAGTGCGCGCGGAATCGCTTCGACAGGGCCGATCCCCATGATTTCAGGCGGCACTCCAGCTACAGCAAAGCTTCTGAATTTCGCCATCGGCTGAAGCCCGAGTCCATCTGCCTTTTCACGGTCCATCACCATGACGGCTGCTGCTCCGTCACTTGTTTGAGAGGAGTTTCCTGCTGTCACAGAGCCTTTTACATTGAATGCGGGACGCAATTTCGCAAGAACGTCTGAACTCGTTTCAGCACGAACTCCTTCGTCTTTAGAAAACTGGAATGTCTTTTCAATCAGTTTGTTCTCTGCATTTACCGAGCGCTGAACGACATCCACCGGTACGATTTCATCATCGAATTTACCTTCCGCAATCGCTTTTGCCGCTTTCTGGTGACTTCTCACTGCAAAAGCATCCTGGTCTTCACGGGAAACGCCGAATTTCTTCGCCACTTCTTCTGCCGTATGGCCCATGCTCATGTAATACTGAGGAGCCGTTTCAGCAAGTTTTGCGTTCGGGCGCACCACGTGACCCATCATCGGTACCAGGCTCATGGATTCCGCTCCGCCGGCGATTGCCGTATCAGAGTGCCCAAGCATGATTTTTTCTGCCGCATAAGCGATGGACTGTAAACCTGATGAGCAATATCGATTTATGGTGATCGCTGGTACGGAACTTGGAAGCCCGGCAAGGCCGCCGATGTTCCTTGCCATATTCAATCCCTGCTCGGCTTCCGGCATCGCACATCCGATAATCAAATCATCGATATTTCCTTCGTAGTTCCCCGCACGTTTCAATGTTTCTTTTACGACAAGGGCACCAAGGTCATCCGGTCTCACTCCTGCCAATGACCCTTTTCTTGATTTTCCGACTGGTGTTCTGGCACCAGCCACTATGACTGCTTCACGCATGATGTTCCCCCGCTTTCTGAATTGGTTTTATATGTTTAGTTGCGTAATGGCTTTCCTTTAACAAGCATGTGCTGCATTCGTTGCTGTGATTTCGGCTGAGCGATCAGGCTCAAGAATGCTTCTCTCTCAAGGTCCAATAAGTATTGTTCGTCAACTTCGGTTCCAAATGGCACTTTGCCTCCTGCAATCACGTAAGCCAATTTCTTCGCGATCAGGAGATCGTGTTCGGAAATGAAGCCTGATTGATACATCGATTGCGCTCCCAGTAAAAGAGTGCCATATCCCGTTTCCCCGACTACCGGTACCTTCCTGCGAATCGGCGCTTTGTAGCCACTTTCAAAGAGGGCCAGGGCAGCCTGTTTCGCATCATATAATAAGTGGTCGCCGTTTACGCTCACTCCATCAGCACGACTCAGGAAGTTGGTGTCTCTCGCTTCATCGCCTGACGTCGACACTTTTGCCATTGCGATCGTTTCAAATACTTTATTCGCTACCTTCTGAAGATCGAATTCCACTCCATTCGGAAGGTTTGCTAAGTGTTTCATATAAAGCTCTTTGTTTCCGCCTCCGCCCGGGATCAGGCCGACACCGACTTCTACAAGACCCATGTACGTTTCCATGCTTGCTTGAATATGTGCAGTCGGCAGACATACTTCGCTTCCTCCCCCGAGCGTCATGCCGAATGGCGCTGCGACTACCGGTTTAGAGGAGTACTTGATCTTCATCATGGCCTGCTGGAAGTGACGCACGACCATGTCGATTTCAAAAGCGTTATCATCCTGCGCTTCCATCAGGATCATGGCAAGGTTGGCCCCCACGCAGAAGTTCTTCGCCTGATTTCCGATGACAAGCCCTTTGAAGTTTTTCTCCACTTCATCTACAGCGAAGTTGATCATCTGGATGATGTCCAGGCCGATCGCGTTATTTGGAGAGTGGAACTCGAGTAGTGCCACACCGTCCCCTATATCAATGAGGCTCGCGCCTGAGTTTTTCTTGATCAGCTTTCCTTGCTTCTTCAGAAGCTTCAAGTCGATTACTTTCGGGTTACGCTCTACAAGCTTGTATTCTCCATGATGGTAGAAATACCGTTCGCCCTCTTCTTCTTTATAAAAATGAGTGTGTCCCGCTTCAAGCATTTCTTTAACCCACTGCGGTACGGTTATACCTTCTTCTTTCATTCGTGTGACGGACTTTTCAACTCCGATCGCATCCCACGTTTCAAATGGGCCGAGCTCCCATCCGAATCCCCATTTCATGGCACGGTCGATGGCAACGATGTCGTCCGCGATTTCACCGTGAAGTTCTGCGGAGTATGTCAGTACAGGAGATAGAATGTTCCATAGAAGGGAACCGGCTTTATCTTTCGCATAGATGAGTGACTTGATTTTATTCGGGAGTCCCTTTTCATTCTTGCTCATTTCAAGTGAAGCTGTTTTCAGCTTTTTACGAGGCTCATACTCAAGTGTTTCCGGATTCAATTCAAGGATCTCTTTGCCTTGCTTCAGGAAGAACCCTTGGCCGCTCTTGCTTCCGAGCCAGCCATTATCAAGCATCTTACGCATGAATGCCGGTACTTCGAATACCTTCTTCTCTTCGCCTTCCACCTGGTCGTAGACATTTTTCGCAACGTGGGCGAATGTATCAAGACCGACGACGTCAAGTGTTCTGAATGTCGCGCTTTTCGGTCTTCCGATTGCTGGACCCGTGATTGAATCGACCTCTCCGACGCTGTAGCCGCCTTTGAGCATTTCCTGCACGGTAACAAGCAGGCCGTATGTTCCGATTCTGTTCGCGATGAAGTTCGGAGTATCTTTTGCAAAGACAACGCCTTTCCCTAGTACATCTTCACCGAATGTTTTCATGAAGTCCACGACATCCCCATCCGTCTTCTTCGTCGGGATGACTTCAAGAAGCTTCAGGTAGCGGGGCGGATTGAAGAAATGAGTCCCCAGGAAGTTCTTCTGGAAATCCTCTGAGCGGCCTTCTGACATTGCCTCGATTGATATCCCAGATGTATTGGAACTGACGATGCTTCCTTGTTTACGGTATTTTTCCACCTGTTCGAAAACTTTCTTTTTAATTTCCAGATTTTCCACAACGACCTCGATGATCCAGTCGCATTCGCCAATTTTCTCCATATCGTCTTCAAAGTTACCAGCTGTAATCAGCGATAAATTCTGTTTAGAGGTTAAAGGTGCAGGTTTCTGTTTCAAAAGCTTTTTTAAAGCGTTTTCACTTAAGCGGTTACGAAATGCACTGCTCTCTTCTGTCAAACCCTTTGCTTTATCTTCGTCTGTTAATTCGCGTGGCACGATGTCTAATAACATTGTCGGAATACCGATGTTCGCTAAATGTGCTGCAATTCCCGATCCCATAACTCCTGATCCCAATACTGCAGCTTTCTGAATTCTGCGCGTCAATGTGTTCTCCCCCTTTGTTTGCATTGTGATGATAATTTCAATGGATAACCGGACCGGTTATGCAGTCCGGACAACTTTGAATGAACACTCATTCATTTTTTGGTCAAAAAAAAGACCCGAGTGAGTTTCTGTTATCTATAATATATCGGATTTTCTAAAATATCGCAATATTTAAACGTTTAAAAATGAAGGTTTTTACAAATTTTTTTGCTGGTTCTTCTTCTTACAATGTTTAAAAGCATAATCCCCTTGTATAGAGCCCAGAATTTTTAAGTCATAAACTGCGTCCATCCGGGCATTTTATGAATGGAGGTGTTTTTTCATGGCAAAACGCAAAAAAGATCCTTCAAGGGCAGGAGTCAGTGCTGCCAGTGTGAAAGGCAATGCCGGTCCGACTGTCGAAGAAGACGGCGGCGGTAAAGTAAACAGTCAAAACAACCAATTTAAAAAGCAATAAGGGATGATCACAGGCGCCTTTGCAGGCTCCTGTGATTGTTTTTGACCTATTTTAATGTTGAGTGAAGATTTTAAGAGGCGAATGGTGAGGAATTCGGCTGCCTGGACCAACTTCTTCCCCACCGGCTTTGGTTTATGCTGACTTTTTTCTTTTTATGCGTAAAAATATCATTTTATGCTGACTTTTTCAGTTATATGCTGACAAATTTTCATTTATGCTGACTTATTTCGATATACGCTGACTTAAGTAATATTTGGAAAAACATTCCCCTTCTGCAATCACACCTGTTCCCCCAAAGGCCCGTCCCTCGCTCCAATAAAGCACTAAAGTGCCCAACCCAGATAAAACGAATTAAATATGCTGAAATGCAAAAATTAACTTTGCTTCCCTGTACGTTATGAAGTAAACTAAGTGTATTGTGTTTGGTTGTCAGACCTCTTACTTCAACATCTTAGAGGTGTCCAGCCAACAGTCTTTTGATAACGTTTACAGATAAGGAGAGAAAATACGATGATGATTCGCAGATCAGTATTTTTCACTATAGGATTATTCATTTTGACGATGGGTGTTTCATTGATCATCAAATCGGGGCTTGGGGCTTCTGCGTGGGATGCACTTGCCGTGGGTGAGTCGAGAATGTTCGGCATCACGGTCGGTACGGCGGTATTCATTAACGGTATCGTGTTGATCATACTTAATGCGGTCATTATGAAAAAGCGTCCGGACGTACTTGCGACACTGACGATTTTTGTTATTGGATTGTTAATTGATTTCTGGCTCTTGATTGTGTTGGCTGACTTTGCTCCTGTGATGATGGTCAATCAGTTCATCGCCCTTGCAATCGGAATCATGACAGTTGGGATCGGTGTTTCCATTTACCTTCAGGCCAAATTCCCTGCAAGCCCAATGGACACGCTTATGGTGGCGATTCATACCCGTTTCGGTTTGAATCTTCGAAACTCGCGGATCCTCTCTGAAGGATTTGCATTGACACTTGCCTTCTTATTTAAAGGTGACATCGGGATCGGGACGATTCTTGTAACGGTTCTATTAGGATTCGTCGTACAGTATATGTATCCGATTTTTGAACAGTTGTTCGAGAAAAAATCGTTTTCTAAAGCAGCGCTTCCAACTGAATAGAAATTGACTCCTAAACGACCCTCCCATCCAGGAGTGGTCGTTTTTTCAAATCAGATGACGGGATAAACCAAGCCCAAAAATGATATGATGTTTCTATTATTCTATTTCATTATGAGGAGCGTTTGGTATGCTGCAGGTATTAAATAAGAAATTGGAGAAGCTTATGCCCTTCATTACACCCTCGGCTGTGCTGCTCGGTGTATTGTTTGCTCCCTATTTATCACCTTTGACGTTCATCGTGCCTTGGGTATTCGCATTTATGACTTTTTCCGGATCCTTGAGCTCGAATTTCCATTCCGTTAAGCGGGCGGTTCAATTCCCGCTCCCCCTTTTGACATCGCTCCTCATCCTTCATATCATCATGCCGCTTTGGGCGTTCGGGATGGGAAGCATCGTCTTTCCGGAGGATGGGCTGACAGTGACGGGATTACTGCTTGCGATGGTCATTCCGACCGGAATCACAAGCTTCGTATGGGTGACCATTTATAAGGGGAATATCGGTCTCGCCCTATCCATCATTCTCGTCGATACAATCCTTTCCCCCTTCATCGTGCCGGCAAGCCTGTCTATGATTGTCGGACAAAAGGTTGAAATGGACAGCTGGAGCATCATGAACGGTTTATTGTGGATGGTCGTGATTCCATCCATTATCGGAATGCTTTGTAATCACCTGACAAAAGGAAGTATCAAGGACACAGTCGGGAAACATTTATCCCCTTTTACAAAAATCGGAATCGGTGTGGTCGTTGCCATCAATAGTTCCGCTGTCGCTCCTTATTTAAAAGATATCAGTCTTAAACTGTTCCTGATTGCTTTCACCGTGCTGTTCATTGCCATCTCTGGTTTCGCGCTGGCATGGCTGCTTGGCAGCCTGCTTAAACAAACAAGGGATACCAAAGCAAGCCTGTTGTTCACCGGGGGAATGAGGAACATCAGTGCAGGGGCTGTCATCGCGGTTCAATATTTTCCCGCTGCCGTTGCGGTCCCAGTCGTGATCGGCATGCTCTTTCAGCAAGTGCTTGCTTCTTTCTTTGGCTTTCTTTTTCACCGATATGAGTTGAGAGTGAAAGCATAACCAATGTCGTTGATCCTCACATTAAAATGACCACACATAGCAGACAAATGTGTGGTCATTTTTTTTATTTTAAAAATCTGGTTTCGATTATGATCTGCTTTCTGATTGGCTGTCTGTGCCGGTTTCGGATTCTGTCTGATCTGGGTTGTTATGCTCTTTCAAATTAACATGTTGAGGGTCATCAAGCTTCATTCCATTTTCATGTGAAGATGTGCCGGATTCCTCAGGTTTCCTGTCCATGTTATGTTCATGGGGAACGGCGGCTTCTTCAGACTTCTTGCCGTTGCCGTCTCCCTCTCTGGTTTCCTGAGATTCTTTCTTGGCATTCAGCAGCTGGTTAATGTGTTTACGCTGGCTTTTATTCGCAAGTACATATAATGTATCTTCAGCCTTTATGACCGTATCCCCTGTCGGAGTGAGTAAATCATTCTTCCGGATGACTGCTGAAATCAACGTCTTTTCCGGAAGTTCGATTTCCTTGATTGCCTTTCCGGTGATATAGGCATCCTGATTGATATGAACTTCAATCATTTCGTTGTTTGTCTTTCCGATACTGACCAGCTCAAGCGTGTGAGCGAGCGGAGGTTTATCTTTTCCGGCAAGCTTCAAGAAATTAGCCAAAGGGGTAATCGTAGTCCCCTGTACAAGGGCGGATAATAGAACGACGAAGAAGACAACGTTAAAGATAATTTCGCTGTTTTCCAAATTTGCCACCATTGGAAACGTTGCCAGTACAATCGGCACCGCCCCTTTCAGTCCCGCCCACGAAATAAAGAATTTCTCCTTCACATTGTAGCTTTTATCAAAAGCAAGGCTGATATAAACACCTAAAGGTCTCGCAACGAAAATCAGGAGAACAGACAAAAGAACTCCCTGCAGTGCGATTCCGGGAAGGTGCTGCGGGAACACGAGCAGGCCCAGAAGGATGAACATGACGATCTGCAGCATCCAGGCGAAACCTTCATTGAATTTGATGATCGAATGGCGGTAGGTTAATTCCTGGTTTCCTACAATAATCGCCATGACATAAACGGCAAGCAGACCGCTGGCCTCGATGATCGATGTAAGGGCATATGTCAAAATAGCGAGTGAAACCGAAAGGACGGGATACAAACCGGAAGAGTCCAGGTTGATTTTGTTGATGATCCACACAGAAATCATTCCAAATAGGGCACCCAGAACAAGCCCCATCCCCATCTGCCAAAAGAAGGATAATACTAAATTGAATGGATTCAAATTAGGCATTTGAATCAACTGCAAAAAGGCTACAGTCAAAAAGATCGCCATCGGGTCGTTACTACCCGATTCTGCCTCGAGGGTGGATGAAATTCTTGATTTGATATTTTTGTTCCCCAAAACAGAAAATACGGCAGCAGCATCGGTCGAACCTACAATTGCGCCGAACAGCATCCCCTCAAGCCAGTTCAAGTCCAATATGAACTTAGCTGCAATGCCGATGGATAGAGTTGTGACCAGTACCCCGATTGTAGCCAGTGACAGGGCTGGTTTATAGACACTTTTTATATTGCTCCACTTCGTCTGGAGACCCCCTTCAAACAAGATGATGATCAGGGCGATGGTTCCTATAAATTGAGTGATATGAGCATTATCAAAGAAAAAGTAGGTATTTAAGATCATTCCTACTGCAATGAAGAGAATTAATGAAGGAACTCCCAATCGTGAGGAAAACTTGGCAAAAATGACACCAATAAGGAGCAGGAGGGCTAAAAGCATTGAAACATTTTCAATCGAAAAATCCATGTGATCGCCTCGAATTAAAGAATGATGATAAGAATAATTATACTATATTGTGAAAGTTGTAACAATTGATGTGCTTATTGAATTCAGCTTGTCCTAATGATTCACACCTATCTGGACCGACATCACTCAGCATTAACTATCCTTCATAAAAAACTTCACAGACATAATATCCGTGAAGTTTTCATCGATTATTTACTTTTCATAACGCCTTTTAAAACGAATGCCACGTTAGCCGGGCGCTCAGCCAGACGTCTCATGAAATAGCCGTACCAGTCCGTACCATACGGGACGTACACGCGCATTTTGTAGCCTTCCTTCACAAGTTCGTGCTGACGCTCTACACAAATGCCAAAGAGCATCTGAAATTCGAACTGATCACGCGGAATATTATGTTCTTCAGCAAGCTTCTTTGTATATTCAATGATGTTATCATCATGAGTGGCAATGGCCGTATAGTTTCCATTCAGCATATGCATCTTGATGATTTTCTTGAAGTTCTCATCTACATCTTTTTTATCAGGAAAGGCAACTTTAGGCGATTCTTTATAAGCCCCTTTCACAAGACGCAGATTCGGGGAATACGCATTTAACTCTTCCATATCCTTTTCTGTTCTATAAAGATAGGCTTGAATGACAGTACCGACGTTGTCATATTCTGATTTCAGTGTCTTAAAGATTTCGAGCGTCTTGCCGCAGCGTGAGTAATCCTCCATATCGATAGTCACAAAGACATCATGTTTCTTTGCTTCCTCGAGGATCATCCTCATATTCTTCGTCACGACATCCTCTTTAAGATCAAGTCCCATTGAGGTCATCTTGAGCGATAATTGAGATCTCAATTTCTCTCTGCCGATTGCACGGACAGCTTCCACACATTCAAGGGCCATTTCATTGGCTTCCTCTACGTTATCGACAAACTCACCTAAATAATCAATCGTTACCACAAGATTCTGTTTATTCAATTCACGAATGACTTCGACCGCTTGCTCGATTGATGAACCGGCAACAAATCTCGCCGCCCCGAAACGTAGGCCATATTTCTTAGCCAGTTTGGTGATTGGCTTGTTTTTAGAAAGGAATAAAAAGAAATTACGCATTGCTTGCTCCATGTTGCTACCTCCCTGATAAAAACATATATATCATACTATGAAAACGTTTTCTTATTTGATAAAAAGAAAAAGGTTTCGAGTAGTATTCTGTTTACCAACATTTTATCACCTATTAAACATTTTGAATATACTTTTGTTACTTTCTTAGTAGAATATTATCGAAATTTGTAAGCGGTGCATAACCTGCATGAAATTAGGCAGAATAACGTTTGTTAAAGCCTGAAAATTGTTTTATCCTGCATAAAGCACTTTAGGTCGATGGACCCATCATTTCACAAACATCAAGGAGGAATAAATGATGCAGCAACAACCTCAACAAGGTAATCAGCAGCAAGCATATACGCAGCCGCCGCAAATGTTAACGACAAAGGATTCACTCTACTTGAATGACATGCTGGCATGGAATTTGACTGCCATGAAAAAATGTCACTTTGCTGCCACTCAGTGCCAGGATCAGGAAATTAAAGCAGAACTCGATAAGTGCGGTCAAATGCATCAGCGCCATTACGAACAATTATTGACCCACTTGAACACGTCAAACCAAAACCAAGGCATGATGTAGAAAGGAGACGAATCGTATGAACCAGCAGAATCAAAACCAGCAGAAAATCCAGAACCCGCAGACACAAGTCCCATCCACTCCACAAATGAATGATCGCGATTTCATTACAGATGTCCTTTCGCATGAAAAATACATGACCGCTTCTTATTGCACAGCTCTTAATGAAGCAAGTCATCAGGCGCTGTATCAAGACTTATTGACAATCTTCAACGAAACGCAAAACGCCCAGCGCGAGCTGTATAATGAAATGTTCCGTAAAGGCTGGTACAAGCTTGAAGCTGAAGACAGCCAAAAAATCCAGCAGTCCTATCAACAGCATCAACAGTATTCTTCCCAGTTTCCATACGGGAGTGCGAGCGGAGGACAGCTTCAGTAGTTTTGTTTAAGCGACCTCCTTTTCGGGGGTCGCTTTTTGAATAGGGCAAAATGACCGGGACGGGCTCGATTTATACCCCGACCGGAACAACACTCTATCACCAGCTCCTGCCTCATACCAAGGGGCTGAATCCACAAAAAAAAGCACCCATCCCCGGGTACTTTCAACATCTATCAGCCAAAAACCGTCTATTCATCCTTCTTCTTCCGGTTCACTTCATCCCGGTGAGCCTCATTCAATACTTTAATCTCACCGACGATTTTCTTCATTTCTTCTTTCCCGTCAGGATAAAGTGAGTTCCAATGTTTCACGAGTGCCGGCATGTTTTTGGCAATGAACGTGTAGAGTGCATATTGGCTCACCATTTCTTTTTTCTCAGGAGAAGACTCTCCAATGAGCAGCTCGGTGTATTTATCCAGCAGCGCGTCAAATTGTTTCGGAAATTCGCTCATGAATCAGAACCTCCAGTTTATAGTATATTCTCTAGTAAGCCATCCGCTTTACCTTGCAAGTCTGCGGACAGCTCTTACAGCGAAATTGCTCGCCATTCTCTAATCGATAGGAAAAACAGCATGTCTTCCGCACGCGGATTTTATCCTCAAGACCTTCGACACGAACTTTTTCAGTATAATATCTGTTCAGGGGATTGTTATGATACGCGCCGAACCAATGACTGTTATCATTGCTTAATAACTGGGCAAAATCATGGTCTCTTCTCTCAAACGCATACTCATCCGTAGTCAACGCGTCACTTTCATAGATCCAGAATAGATAGACAGCAATATTTTCCCACAGGATAAGATTTGAAAGCTTAACGGAGCGTTTCATCACTCCGATGAATGGATCAAGGTGTTCACTGAACAGGGAACGGATAAACTCTTCTTTTTCAGACCAGGACGTAAATTCTTGTACGCTCGAATCCTTCAAGCAGATTTGCGGCAGCCACAAACCCTTATCGTTCACGTGATCAACGAGCAAAAGATTTTCCGGTGAAACGTTCAGTTTCTTGTTCCAAAAAGTCATCGCCAGCATCCCCAGTGCTGCCACAAACGCATAACGCTTCATAAAAAGGGACCCGGCTGTCTTTAGATCATCCGCTCCCATCACTGAGAAGCGGTCTTCCAAATATCGGACCATTTCACCATCCTCTAAAAGCAGACTGGCCTCGGTTCCATCTGAATCCGACGGATCCCACTTTTGAAAGCGGTACTGATTCAAGAGTGCCCATTGTTCATCCGTTAAGGAAGCAATCTTCATACCGGTTCACCTATCTGCTTGAGTATGCATCTGCCTTTTCCGAACGGAATACAAAGCGGGGTGCCGAATAACGGATCGCTCGTTACCTGACAGTCCATGTCAAAGACATTTTTCACCAACTCACAGCTTATGATCGTCTCGGGTTTTCCCTGCGAATAGATTTTCTGATCGCGGATGGCCACAATATTGTGGGCGTAGCGGCAGGCAAGGTTCAAGTCATGCAGTACCATGACGATCGTCCGGTCTTCTTTCTCGTTTAATTCAAACAATAAATCAAGAATTTCGATTTGATGAGTCATATCCAAATAAGTAGTGGGCTCATCCAAAAGAATAATATCCGTATCCTGTGCAAGGGTGAGTGCGATCCAGGCACGCTGGCGCTGTCCGCCTGATAATTCATCGACTTTGCGATGCTGCAGTTCTTCCATTTTGGTTGCCTTGAGAGCGTTCTGGACGATTTCTTCATCTTCATGCGACCATTGTTTCAGCCACGTTTGATGGGGATATCTCCCCTGTTTTACCAACTGCAGGACGGTCAGTCCTTCAGGAGCTGTCGGCGACTGAGGAAGAATGGCCATTTTACGCGCGACTTCTTTTGTCGACAACTTGGCAATGGCATCACCTTCTAAAAGAACAGACCCCTGCTTCGGCTTCAATAACCGTGCGATGGAACGCAGCAGCGTTGATTTTCCGCATCCGTTTCCACCAATGAATACGGTGATTTCCCCTTTTGGAATTTCAATATTCAGTTCATCGATGATCGTTCTTTCACCATAAGCCAGGGTCAAGTCTTTTGTTTGCAGCATGCTCATATTGAGGCCAACTCCTTAAGAATTTCTCGTTTTAAATAGCAGATAGATAAAATATGGTGCACCGATCGCAGCGGTAAATACACCGGCAGGAACTTCCAGAGGCAGGAATAGCGTACGGCCGATCAAATCAGCGAGCATCACTAGGATTCCCCCGATGAAGGCAGACGCCGGAAGCAATGCCCCATACGAAGACCCTACCATTCTTCTTGCCATATGAGGAGCCATCAAGCCGACAAAGCCGATGCCGCCGGCAAAGGAAACGGCACCGCCTACCAAAACCGTCGCCATCAGAAGAAGAAAGAACCTCTGCCGTTGAACATGTCCTCCCACTCCCTTGGCAAGCTCCTCCCCAAGTTCCTGGATATTCAATTGACGTGTGATGAAAAAGCTTATAAGAATGAACACGATACTCCATGGCAAGAGGATTCCTACATCCTGCCAATCAGATCCATTCACTGTTCCGGTAATCCAGATATTTGCCTGGCTCGCCCTGTAAATAGGACCCATGATCATCAGAAGTGTAGTCACCGCCTGCGTCAAGGCCGATATCCCGATACCGATCAAGACAAGCCTGACAGGGGATACTCCTTTTTTCCATGCAAGAAAATAAACCAAAAATGCGACAACTGCTGCACCTATGAACGCCGCCACAGGCATCCATTGAATACTGACCGGCAGCGTACCATCTTCATTGCTGAATATCGTCAAAAAGGCAACAACCGCTGCTCCCGCACCGCCGGTGATTCCGATGATATCAGGGGAAGCAAGCGGATTTCTGATCATCCCCTGTAAAATGCCGCCAGCTACTGCCAGTGCCATCCCTGCAAGGAGGGCGATGATGATACGCGGGAGCCGGAACGTTTTCACGACCAGCTGTTCAAGACCGGTACCCCCACCAAAAAAGACACTTACTACATTCCAAGGGGCAATCTTCATATCCCCTATTCCTGTACTGACAATTAACACAAGCAGCACTAAAACTCCCAGTACTGTCACTTTTTTCAGTGCTGATAAATCTATTAAAAAAGATATTTGATCTTTAAACCATCGTTTTCCTATGAATCTAT